>NZ_JAWOQN010000040.1:0-41107 GCF_033337395.1 Vibrio sp. YT-19(2023)
GGCGCTGGACTAAACAAAGGCCCCCTTTTAGGGGGCTCACACAAAGCCACCTTCTTTAGAAGGTGGTAATTTACTTTTTCACTCTATTACTCTCTTATTCAAAACCTCCATTTATCTGTCTTGCGCCTCAAAAGCACGAGTTTCACACTCACGTCCCGTCCCGAAGAAGTTTGACAATCTGACCTTGTGTTACTAGATATATCAGTAGCGATATGCTTTTTGTTGATTATCGCAACCACAAAGCAAGGAGCGCAAGTATGGTTGATCAAATCCTTTTTTATGAGCCCGATGAGCCCCACGGTTTTCTCTCAAATTTTTGCCATGCCCCAGTCAATATCTCCTCCCAAACTTGGCCCACCAGCGAACATTATTACCAAGCCCAAAAGTTTCTCGATGCTCAGTTGCAAAGTAAAATTCAGCACGCAAGCACCCCTGATGAAGCGTTTGCTTTAAGCCGTAAATACGAACACTTTGTCAGAAGCGATTGGGACGATATAAAGTTGGCTGTTATGGCTTTCATCGTTAGGGAAAAGTTTCTACAAAATCCACCATTAGCGCAGCAATTAATGAGAACGGGTAACGCTTGCCTAACAGAGCATTCTCATAAAGATGCCTTTTGGGGAGACGGGGGAGATGGTAAAGGAGAAAATCATCTAGGAGAGATTCTGATGAATGTGCGGGCAGAGCTGAGACATGTTGAGCCTTACAATCTCGTGAAGTTTATCGATAAAGCCAAATTGCCCACCCAGTGGGGCACATTTATGATGTACGGCTTTATTGAAGCCGCGACAAATAAAGAGCATCTTGCTCTGGTCTATGGTGAGCCAACAAAAAGTGCAGCTCCACTTATTCGGTTGCATTCGGAGTGTCTTACCGGAGATGCTCTATTTAGCACGCGTTGTGACTGTGGTTTTCAGCTTAATAGAGCGCTACAAAACATCGTCAAAGAGGGATGTGGCGTGCTGCTTTATTTACGTCAAGAAGGGCGTGGAATCGGCTTGATTAATAAAATTCGTGCCTATCACTTACAAGATGATGGCGCAGATACCGTGGAAGCAAATGAGCGTTTAGGTTTTGCCGCTGATATGCGTGATTACGCGTTCTGTAAAGGAATGCTAGAGCATTTGGGGATTGACGCTGTGCGTCTAATGACGAATAACCCACGCAAGCTCGCCGCCTTAAAAGCGGTTGATATTAACGTCATTGAACGAGTGCCATTACAAGAAGGGAATAACCCAAGTAATCAACATTACCTGCAAACTAAGGCGAGTAAATTGGGGCACATGTTTGATCCTAAGTTTGTTAACCACATTAAGTAAGTGCTACAGATTTCCCAGAAACAAAAACGCCAACGTATCATCGTTGGCGTTTTTGTTAATGAGTTGATTCATTGATACTTTTGAATGATTTCATCAATTTCCCCTGAGGTTTTTAATTCAACGAGTCGTGTATTGATGTAATTTTGAGTTTCTGGTTGCATTTGAGGTGAAAAAGCCAGGTAGATTGAGTAGTCAGGAATAACCGAGCTGAAAGGCTGTATCTGAAAATTCTCTAACGGCAAATTGAGTCGCTTTAAGTTGTAAAGGACTCGGGATTCCATCTCGACAAAAGCTGTATCTCCAGGGGTTCGGCTTATCACTCGGTATGCGGCGTTGTAGTCTTTCACACGCATTTCATTGACACTGCCATTTTCAAAGAACGGTGTTAAATTTGGATAATCAAACCCCAGCAGTAATACAATAGAACGACCATGCATGGTATCCATATTTTTGAATTCTAAAGGCTTCTCGCTACTCGACACCAGTACATGTTTTACAGTGTAAATGGGCTCCTCAGATAAATTTTCCGACTGCACCTTGCCCCAGTTCGGGCTGCCATAAGTTAACCAGTTTGGCTCAGCGCCTTCTTCCAATATGGAAATCATACGTTTAAATGGATAAGTATGATAATTCACTTGGTAATCCGACTCCGCGAAGATAGCGCTGACGATATCGGTCACAATTCCGGAGTGCATTTGTCCCTGTTGTTCAATTTGAAATGGTCGAGCTTGTTCAGCAATGACGTAATAGTTCACTTGATTTGCGGTCACATGAGAACTTACAACAATTAAGCTAAAAGCCAATCTAAGTAGAAGTCTTTTCATCGTATCCTCGATTATTATTTGTGCGTAGCTATATTTAGAGTAGCGCAAGTTTATCGGAGCGGTTTCATATGGATGAAAAAGAGCGATCTCAACGTCGTTTTAGTATCGGCAACCAACTTATGTTGGCGGTATTAACGTTGAGTTTAATCTTTACGGTCATCATTTCTACAGTGAGCTTATATCGAGTTTTTCACGAAGATTTAGCCCATTTAGATGTTGAATTAAAGCAGGTTGAGTCTAGCTATTTATCGAGCTTTTCTGCGAGTTTGTGGGTAGAGGATAGGGAGCTGTTGCTGACACAAGCTCAAGGTGCAATGCGTATGCCCTCGGTGGACTACTTACGTATTGCTAGTGAAGACGAAGTTATCATTGAATTAGGTTCGGCGCTTTCTGAGGATGTTGTCGAGAGAAGCTGGCCGATGCAGTATCGGGTCGGCGATAAAACGTATGATCTCGCGATATTAACGGTTCAATCGGATCTTAGCGCGATATATGAAGATCTTTGGCAGCAGTTCTTTTTTCTACTTACGACAGAAGCGATCAAAATTCTTGTCCTCATCATTGGTGTTCTTTGGGTGGCGTTTCGCTTGTTGGTCAATCCGTTACAATTGCTGTCTGGTGCGGTGAGCGATTTTCGTGGCGGTACAGTGCCGAGTAAAGTGACTCTCCCTAAACGATGGTGCTTTGATGAAGTGAGTGTTTTGGCAGAGAAATACAACCGAAGTGTTGAGAAAGTGAAAGAGCACCAGACTGAGTTAGAGGCTGAACGCGATAGGGCAGAAGTCGCTAATCGTAAGAAAAGTGAGTTTCTTGCCACTATGAGTCATGAGATCCGCACACCGATGAATGGCATTATTGGTGTGTCGTCGTTGCTCAATGACACCGACCTCGATCCCCAGCAAAAAGAGTTTGTAGAGATCATTGACAGTTCTTCTCACTCACTAATGACGATCATCGACGACATTTTGGACTTCTCTAAAGTTGAAGCTGGCAAAGTAGAGCTAGAATACACGAGCTATGATCTTCGCGAGCTACTTGACGATGTCATCAGTTTACATAGTGTCAAAGCCAAGCAGAAAAACTTACAGCTGCTCAGCGATATTGATCCTCACTTGCCAACGGAAGTGCAAGGTGATGCCACACGATTGAAACAAGTTCTGAACAATTTGTTGAGCAACGCGATTAAATTTACCGAGCGCGGCCATGTGAAGCTTCTTGTAGCGTTATCTCGACTTGATGGAGAGACCGCTCATATCCGGTTTCGAGTTGTGGATTCTGGTATTGGTATTGCGAAAGAGCACCAACAAGCAATCTTCGAACGCTTCCAACAAGCTGATGGTAGTACCACCAGAAAGTATGGTGGGACAGGGCTTGGTTTGGCGATAGCTGCACAGTTGGTTAACTTGATGGGAGGGGAAATACAACTAACAAGTGAGCTTGGGCTGGGAAGCTGTTTTGAATTTTCGATTCCTGTTGCTGTAATAAATGCGCAATCGACCTATACCGACCAACTTAATGTATTAGATTTCCGGAAAGCGGAAGACAACGAAATCAGCCCTCAAGATAATGATAAACCTTGGGTATTGGTTGTTGAAGATACCATCGTCAATCAGAAGGTAGTTCGCATCATGTTAGAAAAACTGGGTGTGCGAGTGAGTGTCGCCAACCATGGCGAAGAAGCATTGCAGCTGTGTGATCAGCAGCCTTTCGATTTGATTTTTATGGACTGCCAAATGCCTGTGATGGATGGGTTTATTGCTACGGAGCGAATTCGAAAAATGGGAGAGTGGGGGAAACACGTTCCAATTATTGCGCTAAGTGCCAATGTCATTAAAGAGGATCAGCAACATTGCTTCGATGTCGGGATGAACGAGTTCGTGGCTAAACCCGTTACCAAGACTCGATTACAACAAATATTCGAACAGCATTTACCAAAAGCACTGAAAATCAGCGCTGTGCCTAAATAGTTAAATTGAAATCGATCAAGTTAAGTGCGTTTCTATTCTGTAATTGTAACTCTGTGTGATATAGTGCCCGGCTAGTATTTAAAGTACCTTGAGGCTGTGAATGTCGTTTAATCTATCCCTATTGCCGCCTGACGAAAAAAACAAAATCGAACTGGATAAGCAGGCGTCGTTTTTGGTTTGGAAGCTCAGAGAGGCCAAATCTGGTCCTGAAGCAATAGAAGAACAGTTGTCCAAGATTAACGATGCTGATGAAAAGGCGTTTTTCCAGCAATCGGTCGAAAAGTACAAACGAGTAATGGGTGTCGCTTAACGCGAACCGTGGCAATGGTTCAATCCAATGCGACGAATGAGGTAACCTCCCTATTCCTTTGCTAAGCGAAATTGAAAAGGTTTCGCTTTTTGCTAAAATCCTTCGCATTAAATTTGAATTTAGAGAGACATCCCGATGGGAAGAAGTTTTGAAGTGCGCAAAGCCTCTATGGCGAAAACTGCAGGCGCGAAAATTAAAGTTTATTCCAAATACGGTAAAGAAATTTACATGTGCGCGAAAAACGGTGGTGGTGATCCAGACATGAACTTGTCTTTGAAACACCTGATCGCAAAAGCGAAAAAAGACCAAGTTCCTGCGCACGTTATCGATAAAGCGATCGACAAAGCGAACGGTGGCGGTGGTGAAGACTACACTCCAGCACGTTACGAAGGCTTCGGCCCTGGCGGTACTAGCGTTATCGTTGACTGTCTAACAGACAACGGCAACCGTACTTTCCAAGATGTACGCCAATGCTTTGTGAAAGTCGGTGCGAAAATTGGTGTTGAGGGCTCGGTTTCTCACATGTTCGATCACCAAGCGGTATTCCAGTTCAAAGGCGACGATGATGAAATCATCCTAGAAACGCTAATGATGGAAGACGTAGACGTTACTGACGTTGAGCTAGAAGAAGGTGTTATCACTGTATTCGCACCTCACACAGAATTCTTCAAAACAAAAACTGCGCTTAACGGTGCATTCCCAGATCTAACGATCGATGTTGAAGAAATCACATTCGTTCCGCAAACTCATACGCCTGTATCGGGTGAAGATGCTGAGAAATTCCAGAAATTCCTAGATCTTCTAGATGACTGTGATGATGTTCAGCAGGTTTACCACAACGCAGAGCTGTAATTAATTCGCTCATATCGTTGTAAAAAGGCTTCCTTAGGGAAGCCTTTTTTGATCGCTTTTTCTCAAGCAACGCTATGCGTTACGATATTTGGAATAACACAGCGACATGATTACACCAAAACAGATACCTTGAGTTAGCATCGCCGTGCCGCCATAGCTAAAGAAGGGAAGTGGGCTACCCATTACTGGCAACAAGCCACTCACCATGCCCGTATTGATAAAAGCATACAGAAAAAAGCTCATCGCTAATGCGCCACTTACCAGCCGACTAAAAAAGTGGTCAGACTGACATGCAAGCAACATAACGCGTGCAGTAATAAACAAGTACAATGCGAGTAAGACTAAACTGCCAACAAAGCCCCATTCTTCCGCATAGGTCGAAAAAATAAAGTCCGTATGACTTTCTGGAATAAAGCCAAGTGTTCCCTGCGTTGCATTCATCCAACCTTTGCCTTTCATACCGCCTGAGCCAATCGCAATCAAAGATTGGATGATTTGGTAGCCCGAACCCAGTGGATCGGACTCAGGGTGCAAGAACTGTGTTACACGGCTCTTTTGATAGGTTTCCATAACGAAGAACCATAAAATAGGTGCTAACGTTAAAATGCTCGCAATAAACCCGCATATTATTTTCCAGCTCATGCCAGCCAAAAACAAAACGAACAATGCATAAATGACGGTAAAAACTGCACCGTCTAAATCCGGTTGTAGCGCGATTAACCCGGCAGGAATCATTGTAATAAGTAAGCAAAACGCAATTTTCCGACTGTCTGGTCGACCTCCTTCAATATGCAGCATCCAGGCGATCATGATTGGAATGGAAAGTTTGATTAGCTCAGACGGTTGAAAGCGGAAGAAGCCGATATCGAGCCAACGTTGAGAGCCATTGGTGCTATCACCAAATAAAGCGACAGCAAGTAGCAGAGCAACCGCAATAATGTAGAGATATGGAGCTGAGCGCTGATAGCTGGACGCTGGAATCGAGGACATGACCAAGATACAAACTAATGTCAGTCCGCAGCGCGCCAAATGTTTGAAGAGCATCGCCTCATTAAAGCTACTGGCACTCCAGAGAGTGAGCGAACTTAACAGCATGATCGGAATGATCGCCATTAGCAGTGGCAAATCAACTCTTGGGAAATAACGCTTATTCATTTTCAACGACCTAATAACGCACCTATTTTGAGTGCGAAAACAACTAAAACTCGAAGAGTTCAAACTATTCCGATGCTAAGAATCTCGATTTCGAAACAACAGACACCATGCAAAGGTGTGTAAGAAAGGAGAGTGCGACACTGTCTGTTATGGGTAGCTGTGGGATGGATAAATACACTAGCCTCAGATTTTAAGCCAGTGTTTTTATTGTGACTGCCGTAAAAATGTAGAGTTACGAATGAGCGGAATTGTATTTTCTGTTTAAGTGAATGTCATTCATCCTCTCTCAATACCATTCACTCTGCATAACTGCCATTGGTCGCATGCAAAAGCAGCGTGCGATCTTCTCCCTTAATCTGAAACCATCAAATCACGTTCAACTAAGGACAGTACATGATGGTTTCTCAATCTCGCTCAATCAAAGCTCTTAAACTGGCAAGTACGTTTATCGCCGCATTTGCACTTAGCAGCAATCTGGCTCTGGCTAACCCAAGCGAGCGCACACTCAGTCAATTCAACCAAGCAGCACAGGGTGACTCTGGCTTAGTTGATACTGTTTATGGCGAACTATCCAAACAACTGGAAGAGCAGGGCGCAACGCCGGTGACCTTGGTTTACTTGGGCAGTGCGGAGACGTTGCAAGGTCGTGAGGCGTTTATGCCTTGGAACAAGATGAAGTTCACCGAGCGCGGTCTTGCCACAATCCAAAAAGGCTTGGATTTAATGGCGAATCAGCCAGTACCACTGCAAGAGCAACAACGCTTACAAGGCTTGCCGGAATACCAGCTAGCTACCGCCATGGCAGCTACTACGTTTACCTCTCTGCCTGACATGTTCAATCACTTTGAGCGTGGCTACGAGCTGTACCTTTCTCTGCTCGATGAACCGAGTTTTAGCCAACAACCTTTCGCGGCAACGTCTTGGATTTATCGCTACGCCATTGAAGCTGCATTGCGTGCTGAAGATGTTCAACAAGCCAAAATATGGTTAGCGCAAATGGAGCAGTTAGGTGATAGCAATCTAGAAACGCAAACCGCGAAAGCGTTGCTAGCCAAGTATTAGGGAGGCGTCATGATCGTTTTTAATCAACTTAGCCGCGATTACGCCCTTGGTAGCCAAACCGTGCGTGCATTGCGAGACGTGTCTGGTGAAGTGTTTGCCGGCGAAATGGTGGCATTATGCGGGCCGTCTGGCTCAGGCAAAAGCACCTTACTTAATGTGCTTGGCATGCTGGATACTCAATACCAAGGTCAGGTGACATTTGCAGGCAGCCCATACCCAACCGGACAAATGCAGGCGGCGAAAATGCGCCGTGAAAAGCTTGGCTTTGTGTTCCAAAAATTCAATCTTGTGCCTGTGATGACAGCGTTGGAGAACGTGGCGTATCCGCTGCATCTCAACGGTTTTTCAAAAGCGGAACAAACCGAGCTCGCCACACAAATGCTAGAGCACGTTGGCTTGGGCGAGTTTATTCATCATATGCCCGATAACTTGTCGGGCGGTCAGCAGCAGCGTGTGGCAATTGCACGCGCCTTAGTGCACAAACCAGCACTGGTGATTGCTGATGAGCCAACCGCAAGTCTTGATAGCCAAACTGCCAACAAGGTCATCGACATTGTGAAAGGGCTCGGACACGAGCTAGGCACCACTTTTATTGTCGCCACACACGACCCTCGTATGGCATCCCGTTGTGACCGCACCATTGAGTTGGTGGATGGCAAAATCACCCAAACGCACGCAAGTGTGGAGGAGGTTTCATGGGCAAGCTAATTCCAGTTTCCGTTCGCCTTGCTTGGTTGAACCTGCAACGCAATCGCCGTCGCAGTTTGTTGTCGATGCTGATCATTGCCATTGCCGTGTTTGCGTTAACCAGTGCGGGCGGTTTTGGTCTATACACCTACGACAGTTTGAAAGAGTCGACAGCGCGTGACACGGGGCATCTGACGTTAACCACGCCGGGTTATTTCGCTAAAGAAGAAGAGATGCCGCTGAGTAACGGGTTAACTCATGCCGACGACATCACCAAGCAATTGATTGGGTTGAATGAAGTGCGAGGCGTGCAGCCACGAGTTGAGTTCAGCGGTTTGATTTCCAACGGCAACAAGTCATCGATCTTTATCGGCATTGGTGTTAACGAGCGCGAATTCGATATGAAAGGACCGTTTTTGGATGTGCGCGAAGGGCAGACGTTGTCCAACATTCATGCATCGCGTTATGACTCAACAGAGCCAGAAGTGATGCTTGGCGTTGATTTGGCGAACAACCTAAGCGTGCACGTTGGCGATTGGATTACCTTGCTGGCGACCACAACCGACGGTGCATTGAATGCGTATGACTTCAAAGTTCGTGGCATCTATTCAACCGGCGTGCCTGAGCTTGATAAACGCCAGTTGTACGTGCACATCAACAGCGCGCAATCGCTGCTCGGTTCAGACAAAGTCAGTGCGTTATCTGTCTTCCTATTCGATACCAGTTTAACTAACCAAGTCGAGCAACAAGTGGCTTCGGTTTTGAGTAAGCAAAAGCAGAACTTTGGTGACCAAGATATTGAGATTACGCCTTGGCAAGAACGTGCGTTCTTCTACCTCAAAGTGAAAGATTTGTACGACCGTATCTTCGGCATCATGGGCGCAGTAATGGCGTTGGTGGTCTTTGTTGCGCTGTTCAACACCATGACCATGTCGGTCACCGAGCGTACACGTGAAATCGGCACCTTGTCAGCACTTGGTAGCTACCCTCGCGAAATCATTGCTGGGTTCTTGCGCGAAGCAGGGTTGCTTGCGGTTATTGGCAGCTTAATTGGCGCTTTGTTTACTGGGTTAGTTACCGTCTTACTGATGGTCGTGGATGTGCAAATGCCGCCACCGCCAGGACGCACAGAAGGTTACCCATTAACGATTTACTTCTCTTGGGAGCTAGTAGCTATAGCAGGATTTGCAGTATTGATGATTTGTTTGGTTGCGGCGTTTTTCTCGGCACGCAAAGGGGTGAACAAGCCAATTACGGAGGCACTGATTTATGTTTAATTTCAAATCACTATTACCAATTGCATTGCTGACGGTAACTGGCGTTGCAAGCATGAATGTCAGTGCGAATGAAACAGCACTAGATGCACAGCAAGTTGCGCAATTGATTGAAAAAGCCGACAGCTACCGCTTGCAAGATGTTTCCTCCAAAGTGGTGTCACTGGTGCGCTTATATCAAGACCAAGAGTTAGATAAAACCCGTCTTTACCACGTGTACACGCGTCCAAATCGTGAATCGCTGGTGGTGTTCAAATCGGCGGTTGAAGCAGGGCAAAAGATGCTGATGATGGGCGACAACTACTGGCTGCAAATGCCAAAGAGCCGCCGTCCGATTCGCATTACGCCAATGCAGAAGCTGCTTGGTGAAGCGTCTATCGGCGACATCTCAACCCTGACGTGGAGTCAAGATTATCAAGGTGAATGGAAAGCGACAGAAACCGTTTCGGTGAACGGAGAGAGTGTTGCGGCTTATCACCTTGCCTTAACCGCGAAAACCAAAGGGGCAAGCTATCAGAAGATCGATTTGTGGTTGTCTGAGCAAGATGCGTTTCCAATTAAAGCTGATCTTTACTTGCGCTCTGGCAAACTCGCCAAGCAAGCGCAATACGGACGTGCAAGCGATAACGGTGAAGACTACGTCAGTGAGATGACCTTGCTTGATAGCATTCAGCCGAGCAAAAAGACCGTTATCGAGTATCAAGAAATCGTGCCTTGGCAGCTGGATAACAAGTTCTACAACCCAAGTTATTTGCCAAAAGCTAACACGACTCAGCTTTAGTCTGAGCTTCGTAAATAGAACCATAAAAACGAGCAAGGAAGTCACATGAAACCGCACCAGCCTAACCTTAACAAAAGCACCAGTTTGTTGATTGCTGCGTCGTTGTGTGTGGGCGCAGCAGCCCCAGTTTTTGCCAATGATGAGCTGAGTTTTGAGTGGGATTGGGCTGTCAGCTACGAAACTGCCAAGCAGCGTGATAGCGCATTTATGCAAGCGCAGGGCAGTTCTCGTGATTCACTTAATGCACTGTTGGATGTACAGGTGAATTATCACAACTTCAGTGGCTTGTTTGCTCTGTACAGCCAAGGTTTGTACCTCAATCAACAAGGAAAGAGTGATTGGTGGAGTGAAGCTGATAACCAATTGCTGATTCGAGAGCTGGCTTGGCTAGGGGAGTGGCAAGTCGGTGATACCACTCTTGATGTGAGCTTAGGTAAGTTGCGCGTGGATTGGGGCGTGGGTTATGGCTACCGACCTTTGGATCTGTTTAAGCCTTATCGACAAAATCCTGTTGGCATAGTCGCAGAAGAGGGTGCGGGTGTGTTTTCACTCTCTCGCTACGATATGGCAGGCGAGTGGACGGTGATTGCAACGGATTCAAGCTGGGGGCAACAAGACCAGAGTGCTCTTGATCAAGCCGCAGAGCAGCAAGGTGTTGGTATTCGTCGTTATGCACTGGTGGGTGACACCGAGTATCAACTTATTGGTTATTACGATGATGTGCGCCGAGGTTTACTCGGAGCCAGTGCCATTGCCGTGTGGGATGAATCCATCGCTATGCACGGTTCCATGCTGTGGCAAAACCAAAGTGTCGGCTATCAGTTTCAGCAGGATGATCTTTACCAACCCGTTTCGGTTGAGGAGCTGGGCAGCGCATTCCAAGCCTTAATTGGGTTGAATTGGGCAAACCAAGCCGGGCACAACGTGATTGCTGAATATTGGTACGACAGCCGTGCATGGTCGAAAAGCGAATGGCAACAAGCAATAGAGCGTGGCGAATTACTCTCTCAGATCCCTGATCCTAACAACTCTCTGTTGGCTAGCAGCGCTCTACTTGCGACAAGCTACGCCCAAGGGTTTCAGCATGCCAATATCGTTCAGCATAACGTAATGTTGCACTGGAGTTGGGATTTGGAAGCATGGGCTGCATGGAACGGCAAAGCGGATATGGGCTGGCTAAGTGATGTAACCCCCACGTTGGATGTGATGCTGTCGCCACAAGATGGTGGTGTGATTGTCACGCAGTGGCTTAACTACCAATGGATTGATACTGGCGATCAAAGTGTAGAAGTGGAAGTTGCCGCACGCTTTTTAACCGGAGACGACCAATCTGCTTACGCACAAATCAATGATAAGCATATGATTGTATTTAACATCAAAGGGAAATTCTAAATGTGTTCAGCAAAATCAGTGGTGAAAAGTGGATGGCCGCGTAGCTTATTAGTGACCACGGCATTTTGTCTCTTTATCGCAGCAATGACGCTCTCGGTTTGGGGCGGTCCATTTTACATTCATGTAGCGGTTAGCTTTGGATTTGGCTATTCGGCTATCTTCTTCTCATGGTTGATTGACCGTTTGTTTCCAACCATCCCGCGTATGATAGAAGTGGTGTGTTCGCTTGTTGCCTGTTTATTGTTTGGGGTGATTAATGCGCAATTTTGGCTCGGAGAGTATTTTGGTATCTCCGATATGATCCCTGTTGGCTTAATGGGATTACTGTTTAGCGGTATGTGTTATTTCTATTTTTACTCGCGTGAGAAAGAGGCGGTTGCTCAACGAGAGTTGGAAGCCATCAAGCGCGAGAAAGCAGAGCAAGATCGTGCGCTGTTGCTGAGTCAGCTTAAGCAGATGCAAAGCCAGATTGAACCGCATTTCTTATTCAATACCTTGGCAAATATCAGTGCGCTCATGTCGCAAGATGTCGATAAAGCCAAGCTAATGCTAGAACAGTTAACCGCGCTGCTGCGTGCGACGCTCAAAAGCTCACGCGAAGAACACACCACCATAGACAATGAAACGGCGTTACTTGAGGCTTACTTAGGCATCCAACAAACTCGTTTGGGTGATCGACTCAGTTACAAGATTGAGGTGGAAGAAGGGCTAGGCAGAACCGAATTACCGCCGATGATGCTCCAACCTTTAATCGAAAACGCCATCATCCATGGTATTGAGCCGAAGCGAGAAGGCGGCGAAATCAGTTTGCTCATCAAGCGTGAACGACAGAACTTGAAGATTGAAGTCAGAGACACGGGTGTTGGCTTGAATCATGTTAGTGGGCACATGGGCTCTGGCGTCGGTTTAAGTAACCTCAAGCAGCGAGTTGAAGCTTTGTTCGCAGGGCAAGGAGAGGTTTCTATCAGTGAGTCTGCTCAGGGTGGTGTTTGTGTTCGCCTGAGTTGGCCAATGGAATCGTAATCAAGGAAGAAAGGAATGAATACAGGGTTTACTGCCATTATTGCTGATGATGAACCGCTATTGAGGCATCATCTTGATAAAAGCCTAGCTGAAGTGTGGCCAGAGCTAGAGGTGATAGCCAAAGTCGCCGATGGTGAACAAGCGTTGCAAGCGTTGCAAGCCATTGAGCAAAGCCAACCTGATATTGCGTTTCTCGATATTCGTATGCCAGTTTTGGATGGCATGACATTGGCGCAAAAACTCAATCAACTCGCCAATCCACCTTTGATTGTGTTTGTTACTGCGTACGATGATTACGCCATCAAAGCCTTTGAACAAAATGCCGCCGATTATTTGCTTAAGCCTATCTCGGATGAGCGCCTCCTGACGACGTGTGAAAGAGTGAAAGCACGCCTTGCTAAGCGAGAGCAACAAAGCAGTAATGTGCAGATGAGCAGCCTGTTAGAACAGTTGCAGCAATTATCCGCGCCACAAACGCCGCAATATCTTCAGTGGATCAAAGCGACGCAAGGGGAAGATATTCATCTGATTGCTACGTCTGATGTATTGTATTTCAAAGCGGAAGAAAAATACGTTTCTGTGTATGCCCAACAAGGACAAGGCAAAGTGCAGGAGTATTTGATTCGCACCTCGTTGAAAGAGTTGATAGGGCAGCTTAACCCAGAACAGTTCTGGCAAGTACACCGTTCAAGCGTTGTGCAAGTGTGCAAAATTAGCAAAGTAAACAAAGACTTTGCTGGAAGAATGTTTGTTCACGTTGGAGAAACTAAGCTCGCTGTGAGCCGTGCATCTCAAAGTTTGTTCAAAGGGATGTAATCGCTAGAACTGCTCACTCTTTACACTGTAAACTCGCTGCTCATTTGTTTCAGCAACAAAAACAAAAAGCGCCTAAGTCATATAACGTTAGGCGCTTTTATTGTTTTATAGCGACGATTTCTCCGAAGAGATGAATGGGCTTATTCGCTGACCGTCACTTTCTCGATAATGATTGGATCGCATGGAACATCATCATGACCAAGTTTAGAGGTCGTTTTCACTTTCGCGATGCGGTTTACGACATCCATACCCGCGGTCACTTTACCAAACACGGCGTAGCCCCAGCCTAGGTTGGTAGTAGCGGTGTGGTCTAGGAAATCATTGTCTTCCAAGTTAATGAAGAACTGTGCCGTTGCAGAGTGCGGTGCATCGGTACGCGCCATTGCGATAGTGCCAACAAGGTTCTTTAGACCACGGTTTGCTTCGTTCGCGATAGGGGCGCGTGTTGGCTTTTCTGCCATGTCTTCGGTGTGACCGCCACCTTGGATCATAAAGCCGTCGATAACGCGGTGGAAAATGGTGCCGTTGTAGAAGCCATCTTCACAGTATTTTTTGAAGTTCTTTGAGCTAACTGGTGCTCGTTCTAGGTTCAGTTCAATCTCGATGTCACCGAAATTGGTGGTCATAATAATCATCTGGTTTTGCCCTTGTAGGTGCTAAGTTGGCGGCATTATAGCTAAGTCGTATGAGGATAGCAGAAATAAAAACAGCGACGTTTTGGCGTCGCTGTTTGCAAGATGTAAGGGGGAGGAAAGCGTTAAACCGTAAAGCGACCGACCAAGTCGTACAGTTCGTTGGCTTTGTGGTTAAGGTTGCCACTGCCTGCTCGGTTTTGGTTGGCAAGGTGTGCCGATTGGCTGCTTTGTTGAGAGATGACTTCGATACGTTGTGAAATCTCTTGGCCAACTTGGCTTTGCTCTTCAGTTGCCGTTGCGATAAGCGTGTTCATGTCCATGATGTTAGCAATTGCGGCTTGGATTTCTTGCAGTGCGGCAGAGGCTGCTCGTGCTTCCTCAACCGTTGCTTCACCACGCGCTTGGCTTGAGCCCATGGCTTTCACTGCCGCATCCGAGCCAGACTTCAATTGCTCAATCATTTGGTGAATTTCGCCTGTGCTGTCTTGAGTGCGACTCGCCAGTTTACGAACCTCATCGGCAACGACTGCGAAGCCGCGACCTTGTTCGCCTGCACGGGCTGCTTCAATGGCTGCGTTCAGTGCCAATAGGTTAGTTTGCTCGGCTATATCCTGAATCACTTCCAGAGAAGAAGAAATGTTTTTTACGTCGCTCTCTAAACGAGAAATCACCGTGCTGGCTTCCGACACCTCTAGCGCGAGTGCTTCGACAGAGTTCGCTGCTGAATCAACAATGTGTTTTGCTTGTTGTGAGTTTTCATCGGCGTCTCTGGCTGATTGCGCTGCTTGGTTAGCGTTGTTTGAAATCTCGTGCGCCGTTGCTGTCATCTCGGTCATTGCCGCTGCGACTTGTTCGGTCTCTTCACGTTGACCAGAAGCTAATTCATCCACTTGCGATGCACGCTGTGACATCTCGTTGGTCTCTGAAACCACTTCTTGTCCTACGTGGCTAACGCTCTTAATGATGCCTTGCAGGCTTTCAACGAAGATATTGAAGTTACGGCTAAGTTGGGTGAACTCCGGCACGCTCGATTCTTCCATGCGCGCGGTTAAATCTGCATCGCCTTGCGCGAAAGAGTGAATTGAAGCATCAAACTGCTCAATAGGCTTCATGATGCTGCGGTTAACAAACACGGCAAAGACTGCAACTATCGCTGTAATCGAGGCACAAAACAGGGCTATCGCAGTTAGTGTGGTGTTGAGATCTTCGTGTGCGGCTTTTTCCATGTCTGCCACAATGGCGTCGATATCGTCCGTGTAGAAACCCGTTCCCAACATCAAGTCCCATTCAGGAATAAAGACTGAGTAGCTCAGTTTCGGTAGTGCTTCACTCTGACCGAGTTTCGGGAAGTAATAAGTCGTGAACTCACCAGTTTTGGCATTTTTTAGCAAATCCTGAATCAGGTAATTGCCTTTCTTGTCCTGCAAGTTATAGAAGTTTTCCCCGATGCCTTTGGTGTTTTTACCCACCACGACGCGAACGCCTTTTGAATCATAACCAAAGATGTAGCCGGATTGACCAAACTCTAGTTGTTTCAAAATAGGCAGAGCCTCTTCCAGTGGGGCATTTTGTGCGAGTAGCGGCTCGACAGCGGAACGCGCCATTTGTACGTAACTTTTGAGTTCGGCTTTTTTCATCTCCATCATTCGACTTCGAGTTTGCTCAATCTCGTGCTCGTTGTAGGCCGTGGTTTGTACGTAGGTGAACCACATCATGCCTATTGCCATAGTTAGAATTGGAATTATTGAAAGGATATATAGTCGTTTTCTGATCGTCAGATTCATAGAGACGTCCTTCTCTCGGCGCAGCGTTACAAGTGACAAGCTGAATAAGCTTGCCTGATAAAAGTGTTAATACTTATTGTTGTAATGCTTAGAGATTAACCGAGTTACTCAATCAGAAGTACTGGAAATTTGTAAATCTAGACGAAGGTCGTAGCATTTTTAAGCGGGATCACAATTAACGTGAACACGACCCACTATTGCAACGAGAAGTCCCCGTTAACCAATATGAGACGCGATACCTATTCTTTGCGAATTTCAGGTAAAGCCAGTCAGCAACAGGTTTAACGAGGCGCCAACGCAGTGGAGCGTAGAGCCAACCGCGACCAACTAATTGCCACGCACGATGAGTCACGTCCAACCCAAGCAGAAGCTCCCCCTTTTCGTTGAGGGCGTGCAAAATGGTGTTGGCTTGTTCAGGATCGATCTGAGGATAATCTGCGAATGCATCACTATAGATATCGACGGTTTTGATTTGCTGCTTGGCATCGCGTTGTTTTAGCGCCTTCATCTCTTTGGCACAAAGCGGGCAGGTTCCGTCATAAAATATGGTGAGTTTTGTCATTGCGGTTTTCTTGTTTGAGATTTTCTAATCGCTTTTACGTGGCGAATTTTCTTTTGGTTCATTGTTTTGCAAGTAATGCAGCCAATTGTCGCGAATGTTGCCGTAATTGAATTGGCAGAACTCTTTGCGATCACGCAGGTAGTCTTTTTCTACTTCATCGAGTAAGGCTTTGTATTGCTCAGGATCACTACCGTACACCAGACATAACGTTGAAAAGTAACGCTGCAAATCAAAGCTGTGTTCGTCAATGTACTCGCCAAAATCGTAGTAGTCCGGTCTGTCGTCGGATTCGAATGCGAACATGTCGGCGGCGCTAATGGCCATATCTGCGCCATCTTCTAGGAAGTCAATTATTAAAATGGTGGCAAAATTATCGACCGCATCTTCTTCTTTTCCGAGAACAGGGATGCTTTGATCTTCGATGTAAGCATGCCCAGCTTCATGAAGTAAAGTGTGCAATAACGTATCTAGCGCCCCTGTTTTTGGGGATTTTCCGAAGCGTTCTTCATACTGATTATTGGAGAAGTAATTGAGCGACTCCAAATAAAAAGTGTAAGGAACGTATATTGTGTGTGTATCAGGATCATACATTGGACCATCTTCTCCGGCGTAAACCAGCGTGAGAGCTTTATCAAATGGAAAGTAGACCTGAGATAGCTCAACAAAGATGGTGTTTACATCGCTGCTTTGAATCGATTGTTGGGCGATTTTTTCATGAGTTGTCTCTACGGGAGAATATTGAATACGAATGCTTTCAGCTGCTGTAGCTGATGAGACGACGCTGAGTAATAGCGCAGGGCAAAGCGAATGAATGTTCATGTGGGACTCTTGTTATTGAATAACTTGTATAAAAAATTATACATGTTTTTGCCTGATGCATAGTTGGGGTTGTACTCATCAGCCAAAGTCGGGGCATCGGTCTCGAAAAGCAATCATGATAACATCGCATATTTCGGCGGCTTGGTTCTCTAGGGCGTTTATCAAGACCTCTTGGATAAGAACGGCGGTGAAGTTATTGGCTATGCATCGTTTTCTAAGAAGCTTACTGAGTAACTGTGCTTCGATCTTTATCTGTGAAAATGATAATAGGCAGTTAATCATTGCAAGGTTTAACCATGGGGTTGGTGAATGTCACTGAATTGAAGAAAATTATCAGCGATATGTTATAATCCTGCTCCGTTGTGACGAAAACGTTTGTTGCAGCCTGAGAGTTTCCTTGGATTCGGCTCGTTTATACACCATGAGCCAGAGTTGAAAAGCTACGACAGGAACAGGCAAACCCAATTGTTTTGAACGCGCTCTCGGCGTTTAGCGGTTACAACGGGAAGGAACTTTGTTTGATAGTAATTGACACATTCTGTTTAAGTAAGGGAGCCCGAAGTGGTTCAGAAAGTGTCACCCAGAATTTACTCACAACACAACACCCCAAGCGATAACGCACAGGTATTGCGAGGGGCCATTTGAAGGAGCTGTATCAGCTCCTTTCACATTTAAGGGCTTGCTAACAGCGTAAAAACTGACACATCGCTTAAGGAGCGCCCCTTAAACTAGCCTAAGGCGCATCTACACCAACTTTTTGAGTATTTTCGAAACAATAAAGCGAGAAAATTTGCTATTGAACGAAGGTTAAACTAACACTCATTCATTACGGAGAATGAAGAGAACAATAATAAGAGGCGATATGAATCATTTAATATCTGTAGGTGCACTGGAGTCCTTCTTGGTCGCAATTAGTGTGCTTTTCCTGGGGCATTTTATTAATGCTAAGCTACCGATTTTAAAGAAATTCAACATACCTGAGCCGATTGTAGGTGGCCTTATTGTGGCCTGCATGATTACTGCTCTTCATTTCAACGGCATCGATTTAGAGTTCGACTTGCCATTACAAAATACGTTTATGTTAATGTTTTTTGCGACAGTTGGTTTGGCCGCAAATTACACTCAGTTGATGAAAGGAGGTGCGAAGGTTTTTATCTTCTTAGCTGTCGCATCGTTTTACATCATCATACAAAACGGCGTTGGCGTTTCACTTGCGGCGGCGCTCGGTTTAGATCCTTTGATGGGGTTAATTGCTGGCTCGATTACTCTGTCTGGTGGTCATGGTACAGGTGCTGCGTGGTCACAAACCTTTCAAGACGTGTATGGATTGGATAACGTCTTAGAAATTGCAATGGCATCAGCGACTTTTGGTTTGATCATCGGCGGTATCATTGGTAGCCCTGTAGCGCAGCGTCTGGTGGAAAAGAACAGCATAGAGTCTGAGTATGGTCGTGGTGGTCGAGATGCCAAAACTCACGAGAAATTCCCGGAGTTGGTGACTTACAATGAATACGAAGAAGATAAAGTAACGGCGAAAAAAGTGGTGGAGAAACTCTTCTTCCTACTGATCTGTGTTACTGGGGCCAAGTATGTCGAGCAATGGGTAAGCACGTATGAAATCTCATGGCTGATGATTCCAGACTTCGTATATGCGCTATTCATTGGTGTGATCATTACGAATTTCTTGGAAGTGACCAAGATTCGTAAGTTAGATGCCGAAACGGTCGATATGTTAGGTACGGTATCGCTATCTCTGTTCTTAGCGATGGCTCTGATGAGCTTGAAGTTATGGAATATCTTCGATCTAGCGATTCCATTCTTGGTTATTTTAGCTGTGCAGTCTGTCGTCTTAGCTATCTTTACGTACTATGTTACGTTCAAAGTGATGGGAAGCAACTACGATGCTGCGGTTATTGCAGGGGGGCACTGCGGTTTTGGCTTGGGTGCAACCCCAACAGCCGTAATGAACATGGGTTCGATCGTTAACCGATTTGGCCCGTCGCCGCAGGCATTTATGGTGGTGCCAATTGTGGGGGCTTTCTTTATCGACATCGTTAACTTAATCATTTTACAAGGTTACATTTCATTCCTTGGTTAAATTTAAGTTCATGATCTCCTAAGGTCGAAATAAAAACGGTCACAACACAGGTTGTGACCGTTTTTTTATGGCTCGATTTTGGCCGTTTATCGGACGACGGATTATTGAATGGTTCGGCTGAACTTGAGGCTAGCTGTCCAACCAAGAATACCAATGAAGGCGTAAATGCCAACGTTTAACCAACCCGCTTGAGGAATGGTATTGAATGGGTTTGGTGTAATAATGGCGTGCAGCGGAAGGTAAAGCACTTCGGAGAAAAAGTGATCTAGCCCGTAGTAACCAAAAAGTGCGATAGGCATCCAACGTAGCGCATAAATGGCGATAAACAAAATGACCAGTGGTGAGTTCACTTTTTGTGAAATAGCCATCGCAGTTAATGCCAGCGGTAACAGCAGAATACCGGCGAACAACATTCTGATTAAAAACTCTCCCCAATGCAGCAGCACGTAACCTAACGAGGCTTGGCGGTACAATAAAGCCAATTGGTGATCAGTAGAGATGTTCAGCAACCACAACATTAAATTTGCAGCGAGTACGAGCACCGAGCAGACGAGCGGAATCACCAATAAGCCAAACCCTAGCTTCACTAAATGGGTTTTTATGTCACTGACAGGCATACTGCGCCAAAACATAATGCTGCCTTCCGCCCGTTCTTTGCGTAGCGTTCTTGGGAAGTACTGAACGGCTAACAAGATAGACAGCAGCCCTGCTCCTCCGGTAATCAACATATTGACGTCATCACCAAGCTCTCTGTGAATGTCACTGACATCGCCACCAAAGCTCATTTGGAAAAACATATTGTGTTGTAGAGTATCGTTACTCATTAAACTCACAAAGAGAATAACTCCACACGCCAACACAAACAGTGGTATACGTAAAACAAGAGGGTTTTCTAACCACTCTTTTTGCAACATCGCGACAACTGAACGCATTACGCTGCCTCCTTCTGCAATGCTAAAAATAGATCCGCTAACTTCACCCCATGGATGGAACCCATTGTTTCTGCTTGTTGGGCATACTGGGCTTTGAGTAACCATTTCGTTGAACCGAGGCCTTTTTGTGACGAGAGTGGGTTCATCGCTTCAATTTGTGTGCGGTGCTCGTCGTTGGCTTCAAGAATGAAATAGTCTTCACTGATACTGTCCATCGAGGTTTGCAGAACGGGGCGACCATGCTTAAGAATCAGAACATCTGTCAGCAAGTGCTCAATCTCTGATACTTCATGACTGGCGATGATCAACACGCGCTCGCCGTCGTGAAACCATTCCAATAAGTGACGATAAAACGTCTCGCGATACACGAGATCTAACCCGAGTGTCGGTTCATCCAATATGAGGATTTGGGTGTTGGTCGCGATCACAATCGCGAGGTGTAATTGCACCTTCATCCCTTTGGATAAAGATTTGATACGCGCACGAGGTTTGATGTCCGTTTGACGAAGTAGCGTATCTGCTTGGGCGCGATTGAACCCTGGGTGCACGCCCTCGGTATAGTTAAGCAGTTGAGCAACGGTCATCCAATCTGGCAGAACGTTGACATCCGAGATGTAGGATAAGCTCTGCATTATCTTGTCGCGTTGCATAATGGGTTCAAATCCGTTGATACGAATAGTGCCCTGATATTCATGTGCACCGAGTAGGGCATTAATAAGCGTTGATTTACCTGCGCCATTATGGCCGAGTAAGCCAAGTACTTGTCCTACATGTAGGTCGAAACTCACTTCATGCAGTGCTTCTCCTTGTTGCTGATATTGCTTGGAGACGTTGTTTACACTGACTAATGCGCTCATTGGTCACCTTTCAAGTGTGGTTTTAGTTGTTGAATGAATTCGTCGAGTGACATATCCAGACGCTGTATTGTGTCGGCTATCTGTGGAATTTGTTGCTGAAGAAAACGTGCCTTCTCGTCTGCGAGTAATTTGAGCTTTGCTCCTGAAGCGACAAACATACCTTGACCGCGTTTTTTCTCCACTAGCCCGTCATCAACAAGCAATTGATAGCCTTTCATAACTGTGAGGTGGTTAATTTTCATATCTGCAGAGATGCTACGGACGGAGGGCAGAGCATCGCCTTCTTGCCAGACACCTTGCAGTATTTGCTGTGTGATCTGGTCTGCCAACTGTCGAAATATCGGTTGGCGATCATGCCAATTAGTCATGAGTGAATCTCTTGGTTGATATGGTGTTATATATATGTATAACACCTAGTGCATTAGAGAGAAAGTAATAATTTAAAACCTAGTGTATCCGCCTGTCTCATTCGCTCTAAATATCCACCTATGTGGTCGTTGTTTTGAGGTTTTGTTTTATATGGAAATTAATTGCTTCTCATAAGTTGAGAAGTGTTGTTTTTCTCGTCCCATCAATACACTTATCGCCTGTTCTAAATGAATATTCTCACTGAATGATAATTAGCATAATTTTAGTTCTGCCTATTTCTTACTTGATGAGAATTGATGGTCAAAGAGGCCTAGAAAACAAAAGTTTCGAGAGGCAATCTGACTGGCTTAGGCACCTATCTCACGTTGAGCTCGTGCTCAATGAATGAGAAAGAGTAGAGTTAAGAGGTCTCATGAATCAGGTAATATCTATCGGCCCACAGGAGTCGTTCCTCGTCGCAATCTGCGTGTTGTTTTTAGGGCAGTTCATCAATACCAAGTTACCAACCTTAAAAAAATTTAATATTCCAGAGCCAATTGTTGGTGGTCTAGTGGTCGCTTGCGTCATCACGACGATGCACTTAAACGGTGTGGATGTTTCCTTTGATTTACCACTGCAAAACGTCTTTATGCTGATGTTTTTTGCAACCGTTGGCTTAGCGGCAAATTACACCCAACTGATTAAAGGCGGTGCGAAGGTTTTCATCTTCCTAGTTGTGGCATCGGTCTACATTCTTATCCAAAATGCGGTCGGCGTGTCCTTAGCAACAGCGTTGGGGTTAGATCCACTCATGGGGTTGATCGCCGGATCCATTACGCTTTCTGGCGGACATGGAACTGGAGCTGCGTGGTCGCAAACTTTTCAAGAAATGTATGGTTTGCATAATGTTCTAGAGGTGGCAATGGCTTCTGCTACATTTGGCTTGGTGATGGGCGGGATTATTGGCAGCCCTGTTGCACAAAAGCTACTAAACAAACACAACTTGGAATCGGAATACGGACGCACCAATCAAAGTCATCAGAGTTTCCCTGAACTGGTGACGTACAACGAACATGAGGAAGATCGTGTCACAGCGAAAAGAGTCGTTGAAAGCTTGTCCATCATTCTACTTTGCGTGACAGGCGCGAAGTATCTCGAGAGTTGGGTAAGCAGTTTTGACATCAAGTGGTTAATGATTCCCGATTTTGTGTATGCGCTGTTTATTGGTGTTGTTATCACTAACATCATGGAAGTGACGAAGGCGCGCAAGGTTGATTTAGAAACCGTTGATATTCTTGGCACGGTTGCACTATCTCTATTTCTTGCCATGGCCTTGATGAGTTTGAAATTGTGGAATATTTTCGATCTTGCGATCCCATTCCTTATTATTCTTGCTATTCAGTCGGCAGTGTTGGCGATGTTCACTTACTACGTAACATTCCGCATGATGGGAGGCAACTACGATGCGGCGGTGATCGCTAGCGGACACTGCGGTTTTGGGTTAGGTGCTACACCGACTGCGGTCATGAATATGGGCTCCATCGTGAGTCGATATGGTCCATCACCACAAGCATTTATGGTGGTTCCAATTGTCGGTGCATTCTTCATCGACATTGTGAATTTAGTGATTTTGCAAGGATGCATCGCTTTTATTAAATAACATTCGCTTTTTTACCGAAATAACAAAGCCAGCACCTATACGCTGGCTTTGCTATTTGTAACACGAAATCTTGTTTGCCTGACTTCAAGCCGTGAAATCAATGCGTTACTATGACGACATAGTGTTCAATTTTGCAGCAGCATGAGGTACCCACATGTCTGAAAAAATATCGACGTCGGCATTAGCGAAAATGCGCAAGGTAGAAGCTAAGCTGCTGTTTGCCGATCTCAAACGTGCAGGCTACATCGTTCGCCAAGATGAAAAGTGGATTTTGACCGAAGAAGGGGCAAAGTTTGGCGGTGAGTATGTGGATCACCCTAAATTTGGCCAGTTCATCGTCTGGCCGACCAACTTACATATTGAGCTGACTCCCAGCTCAGGGAAAACATTGAGCGCGACACAACTGGGTGAAAAGCTGAAATTGAATGCGAAGCGCATGAACCAGCTTTTGAGTGAACTGGGTTGGTTGACCAAATCCGAAGAGGGATGGAGTGTCACAGAAGCTGGTGTGCGCGCTGGTGGGCAGCAAAGAACCGATAAAGAAACACAAAATACCTTTGTCGTATGGCACGATGTGGTGCTGCGTAACAAGCGTCTTAAGCAGTCTGTCATTGAGTTTTTAGGGCAAGACGCGGAGTCACATTCTACGGATAAATCGTACTCAAGCTTTCGCCAAAAATTTGAAGCCAAGCACCGAACATTAGATGGGCATTACGTACGCTCTAAGGGTGAGTTGCTCATTGACAACTGGCTGTACTTGGCTGGTGTAGTGCACGCTTATGAGCGTCAGCTGCCGATTGACCAAGATGTCACTAGCGATTTTTACTTACCAGGCGGTAAAGTCTATTTGCAATTTTGGGGAAGTGACGATGGGGAGATGGCTCAGGCCGACCGTGAGACCATTCGTACTGTTTATAAGCAGCATCATTTCAACCTTATCGAAGTCGAACCGAGTGAACTAGACAAGTTGGATGAAGTGCTTCCTAAGCGTCTTCGTCAGTTTGGTATTAAAGCTTATTAACGACTTAAGCCCCGCTGTTCAGATAAGAAAAAACCCGTGTTCAACACGGGTTTTGTATTTTTAGTGTGTTTCTAGGCTGCCATCCTATGGGTTAAAAGCCTTTGATGTTTTCTGCTTCTAGCTCAGAGAAGTACTTCACTGTCTTCACTTTCAGTTCTTGTTGAGCTGGTTCGTCGCATACGATCACCGCTTTAGGGTGAAGCTGAAGTGCAGAAACTGTCCATAGATGGTTTACACAACCTTCCACGGCTGCTTCAAGTGCCTGAGCTTTGTTATGACCAGTGACCAAGATCATCACTTCTTCTGAGTCTAGAAGCGTACCAACACCGATAGTCAGCGCGTATTTAGGCACTTGGTTGATATCGCCGTCAAAGAAGCGAGAGTTCGCAATGCGAGTGTCTTCAGTGAGGGTCTTGATGCGAGTACGAGAAGAAAGAGATGACGCTGGCTCGTTGAACGCGATGTGACCGTCGTTACCCACGCCGCCCATGAACAGGTTGATCTTGCCGTAAGACTTAATTTTGTCTTCGTAACGCTTACATTCTGCGTCGTGATCGTCTGTGTTACCGTTCAGTAGGTTGATATTTTCTTCTTGAATATCAATGTGATTAAAGAAGTTGTTGTACATGAACGAGCGGTAAGATTCTGGGTGATCCGCAGGGATGCCAATGTACTCATCCATGTTAAAAGTCACGACGTTTTTGAAGCTGACTTCGCCGGCTTGGTAAAGCTCGATTAGGGCTTTGTAGGTTGCTAGAGGAGTGCCACCAGTTGGTAGACCCAGAACGAATGGACGCTCAGCAGTAGGTTTAAAGTCGTTGATACGCTTAGCGATATGCGCAGCTGCCCACTTACCTACTTGTGCTGCTCGAGTTAACGGGATAAGTCTCATTTTGTGCCCCTAGTTATTGGAATTGACGATGTACTGAAACATTAATTCGCATTATAAAATAAGTAATGGCGAACTGCTATTGTTTTAGGTCAAAATTTTGCTTTTTCTTTAACCAATGTTGGTTTTGTCGACGATTTTTATATCTAAATGCTTTTATAAGACGATTTTTTACAAAGAAATTGCATTATGAAACTGACGAATCAATAGATAAAATTTATGATCTAAATTAAGTTCTGCCTTCGTACTTAACCTTGTTTTTTAACAACCTTACTTAACCTTGTTTTTTAACAACCTACAGAGTGCGAAATCGCACACGAACTTCAAATATTATGGGTTAGATATGGCATGGCGCTCATTCTTTAACCATAATTGAAATGTGTAAACCAGTGAGGAATTCGGTATGAAAAATGAGTTAGATCCGAGCAAAGTACTACAGGCTTACGAATGTGTGATGAACAACGGTACGCCAACCGAATTTGGTAAAATGTATGAAGGTGTAGAAGCGTTTTCTGACTACGATGGGTACAACGTTTTCTTGAGAGGGAATGGTGTTGAGCTAAAAATTGGCTTCCACAACACCTATCACTTGGAATATGACCAAGAGCATTTGAAAGAGAGCTTTCTGAAAAAGATTGCGACGCTCGCCAAGTAAACGGTCATCACCCAAATATTAAAAAAGCCCTTGGGAGAACGCCCCCTTGGGCTTTAGGAGAAGAAATGAACTTGTCTTGCTCGCTCAGTAAAGTCAAACGAGCTTTCGCCTACTACTAGAAAAAGGCGAGAACTAGGTTATTGGTTATTAATCGTCTTCAACCAAACTCTCTTCAATGTATTCTTCTGTGGCGTCAGGCTTGTTACGACCATTTAGCGTATGGAAGCGCTTGCGACCACGAGCAAGTTGGGTGTACTTTAGCCACGTACGCTCAAGTTTTGTTTTTGCTTTGCCCGGGTTTTCTAACACCTTGATGAAGTGTTTCTCTTCGCTGTTTTCAGGTGTTAATTCGCCTGACTCTAAGCCAAGCATTGTATCCCCATAAATTGTTAGGATTTCCTCTTCTGAAAGAGTAAAATCGCCAGACTTTGCAAAGCCGCGTGGGAATTTTACGTTATCGTAAAAACGTTTTTTGCCATGACGGAATTCAGTGTCAGACATGTCAACAGCCTCTGTAACCGTTATTGATGAATGTAGTGAACTTACGGCGAAAATTAGGCTTAAATCTAACAAAAGAAAAACAAAACTTTTTTGTCGTCATGATTTTAATTAGTTGTTAATCTGGTTTTATATTAACCAGGAGATGGTTTATGGATGTAAAAGTCTTTCGAACATTTTTAGAGCTGGCAAGAGTTCGTCACTTCGGACGTGCTGCTGAGAACCTTTATATTACCCAAGCCGCTGTGAGCGCACGTATCAAACAATTGGAAAGTTACTTCGATACGCAATTGTTTATTCGTGATCGAAATAACATAAAGTTGACCTCTGCAGGTGAGCGCTTAATCAGCTATGCCGAGGTAATGGTCACTACATTGCAACAAGCGAAGCTAGAATTATCGCTTGAAGATGGCAAAGCGCTGCAACTAACGTTAGGTGGCACGCCAAACATTTGGGACGCTTATTTACAGAATTGTTTAAGTGTCGTCACAGATTCGTTTGGTGGTTATGGCTTCATGGCAGAAGTGATGGGACGTGAGATGCTCAGTCGTAGCTTGCTAGAGCGCACGTTAGATATGGCATTTGCGTTCGATCAGATCAAAGCTGATGAGCTTAACTGTAAAAAAGTGGCAGATGTTGTTCTCGTTCTGGTATCAACTGAGAAAGATTCTTTAGATACCGTTTTCGAAAACAAATATGTGTACGTTGACTGGGGGACGCGTTTCTCCTCGGAGCATTCTGAACGTCACCCTAAGATTCCGGCTCCATATTTACGCACTTCAACAGCGCGTATCGCATTGGACTTTATTTTAGAGAAGGGTGGAGCCGCGTACTTACCAATCTCTCTCGTGGAGCCATTTATCGCTAATGGGCAGCTTCACAAGGTGTCTGGAGTAGAAGATTGGTGTCGCCCTATCTATTTGAGCTATCGTAAAGCTAGCTCGTCTGTAGACGCAATTAAGCAAGTGGAAGAAATTGTCAAAGAGATCGATCCACTGACCGCTTACAGTTTTCAGCAAATTGGTTCTGGCACTTCCGACGAATAGCGTTGAATGAAAAGTCAGAAAAACGAAAAAGCCGCCTTGAGAAATCAAGGCGGCTTTGTTTTTATCTCGATGAATCGATAGTTATGGTAAGTCAAACAACAGGGCTGTTGTGCTTTCGTTTGATGTATTGCGCAAAACAACCTTACTCTGGTGTTCAATCTTCGCGCCGTCGCCAGCCGTCAAAGTGGTATTGTCGACACTAAGGCTCCCAGTCACTTGATGGATGAATAGATTTCGGCCCGACTCAATCTCAAAGTTTAGTTCGCTACTTGGCTCAAGAATTAACTGATGCAAAGTCGCATCTTGCTTAATAAGTAGCGTGCCGTTTTCTCCAGTTGGAGTTGCGATAGTCGTTAACCCAGGATTGCGACCAAAATCTTTTTGCTGATAACCTGGTTTGGTTCCAAATGTGTTCGGTTGAATCCAAATCTGTAGAAACCGCAGCGTATCTTGGTTCGATGCATTGTACTCACTGTGGTAAATCCCTTTCCCTGCCGACATGAGTTGGAATTCACCTGCAGGTAGTGTTTTGACGTTACCTTCACTGTCTTTGTGTGCGATAACACCTTCCAACACATAGCTGATGATCTCCATATCACGGTGGCCATGTGTATCAAAACCCGCGCCAGGCTTGACTACATCGTCATTAATGACTCTCAGCTCAGAAAAGCCCATATGTTGAGGATCGTAGTAGCTACCAAAAGAAAACGTATGTTTGCTATCAAGCCAGCCAAAGTTTGCTCGACCTCGGTCTGCTGCATGTCTTACCGTAATCATAAGGCCTCCTTAAGAGAGCTTTTTGTTTAAAAAGTTATCTAACGCTGCTTTACCTGCGCCAGAGAACGCCAGAGAAACGCTTGCTGCCAGTAATGCTAAGCCAAACTCGTAACCGTTGTTTGCCATGAATAGGCCATTTTCAAAGTGGACAGAGAATATCGCTACCACCATCGTGAACGCCAAAGCAACCGCTGCTGGTCGAGTTAGCAGACCAAGTAAAATGAACAAGCCGCCAAAGAACTCTGCGCTGCCCGCAAGTAACGCCATGAGCACGCCAGGACCTAAACCGATAGATGCCATCCACTGACCTGTGCCTTCTAGCCCGTAGCCACCAAACCAGCCAAATAGTTTTTGTGCGCCGTGCGCCATAAAGATAATGCCGATTGGAACGCGAAGTGATAGTGCGCTGTAACCTGCGTTTGACGTGGTAATTTTCTGTAATAGTGCTTTCATGATTCTGTCCTCTGACTCTTTTCAATGAGTGGGAAGCGTGTGCTCCCGTGCTGTTGAGAACAGTTTAGGTAGAGGCGAACATAAAAATAACGGGAGGATTTTGATAAACTCGTTCTAAAAAATTGAATGATTGGTTTTTATTTATTTAAATCAATGTCTTGATTTTTATATTCGGGTGTTTATTTGCCGATTATTGTCTGTTTTAAATCAAGGTCTGTCATTATTTTCGATAAACATTTTTGCTGTTAAACAAAAAAAGAGCACATGTACTGTGATCTATTGCTTTCGCTTTTAACAAGGGAGAAAGGTGTGTTAAAGAAAACCGTCAGAGGTTCATTAAGCTCTCTAATGACTCCTCTACATTGTTGTAGTGATAAGTTCGAATATTACGTCCATCCGTCGCATTAATCTGAATTTCTGAGATCTCGTTATCTGAGTCTCGTTCGATAATTCCAATAGAATGATCTACGGATTTACTGGTAATAACCTTTTGGTTTCTTAATACAATTACGCAAGTATGTAAGTCCATGCCAATTCCCTTTAGCCGACGTTGTTGTGATGTTCTGGATCTAACTTTAGTGTACAAAAGCGCTAATGCCAATAAATCTCAATATTGAGTTCCGAAAATGGCTAATTGTGGGCGCTTAAGCAAGCTACAATAACACTATATTGAACGATGCCTATGAACAATAAATGACAAAAGGCATGAGCAAGGAAAGCACTATGTTTATTCACCCCCATACCTCACTGACCTTCGAGCAGTGTCACAAGGCGCGAGTCGCGCGAGACAGTCGTTTTGATGGGCGATTTTATGTGGCGGTAAAAACAACGGGAATCTTTTGTCGTCCGATTTGCCCGGCAAATTTGCCTAAAGAAGAAAATGTTGAGTATTTCGCTGATAAGACGCAAGCCCTTCAAGCAGGGTACCGCCCGTGTTTACGCTGTCGACCTGATAGCGCGCCTGGATCTTGGGCATGGAAAGGTGTCGAGACGACCTTTCAACGAGCGATTTCGTTAATTGATAGAGGGGAGTTGCATCACCATTCGGTGTCTGAGTTGGCTGAGCGTGTTGGGATTTCTGACCGTTACTTACGTATGTTGTTTGAGCAGTATCTAGGTATGTCACCCAAGCAGTATGCGCAATATCAGCAACTAATGTTCGCCAAACAGTTGCTTCACTCCAGCTCTATGTCGGTCACCGACGTGGGGTTTGCATCAGGTTTTAACAGTACGCGCCGCTTTAACGATGCTTTTCAAAAGTTTCTCAAACTAACGCCTTCTCAAGTACGCCGTAAAGAGTTTGATGGTGCGGGTTGCAATCGAGTTGCCTTACCTTATCGAGGTGAGTTGAATTGGTCGCACATGTTGGACTTCTATCGTTTGCGAGCGGTTGAGGGGGTTGAGCTAGTGAGTGATGAGAGTTATCAGCGCAACGTTTTTTTGGATAACAGCAAAGCCTGGTTTAAAGCGACAAAAGGTGAAGGATACTTAGAACTGGCGTTTGAAATTGAAGACGTAACGAAGCTGCAAAACTTGGTGTCTGACATTCGTCGTATGTTCGATCTTGACGCTGATATTTGTACTGTTGAGCAGCATTTGGAGTATGTCGCGCCTGGGCTCGTGTCGAGTAAAGGTATTCGTATTCCTGGTGTATGGAATGCATGGGAAGCAGGGGTTAGAGCGATTTTAGGCCAGCAGGTGTCGGTTAAAGCTGCGATTGGTCAACTTAACTTATTGGTGGCCACACTTAGTGGAGAGTCAGAAAAACGTTTTTTCCCGACTCCCAGTGATATTGCGAACGCCGACGTGAGCTTTTTGCGCATGCCGCAAAGCCGTAAAGAGACGCTAGTGCGCTTCGCCCAGTTTATGCAGGACAACTCAGAAGCTGACCCCCAGCACTGGCTAGCTTTGAAAGGCATTGGACCTTGGACCGTCAGTTATGCTCAACTGCGAGGGCAATCTCAACCCGATTGCTTTCTAGATAAAGACTTAGTGGTGAAAAAGGCGATGCAGCGTTACCCATCACTGAATACGCACACTACGGCCCCTTGGGGAAGCTACGCGACGTTTCACTTATGGAATCAATCATGAAAACATTTTATACCGAAATGCCGAGTCCACTAGGAACGGTGACTATCCAATCGAACGCTGAGGGCTTACTTGGCATTTGGTTTGAAACATGCACCACTAAGCCGAGTGAGCTGGGGGTGCGAGACGAGCAGCATCCGGTCTTGCGCCAAGCTGTCACCCAACTGGATGAATACTTTGCTGGTCTGCGCAACGAATTCGATTTGCCCCTTGCAGCGACAGGCACTGATTTTCAAAATCAAGTTTGGCAGGCACTAACGACCATTCCATATGGGGAAACGTGGAGCTATCAAGATCTCGCGAATGCGATAGGTAACCCTAAAGCTGTGCGTGCTGTTGGGTTAGCAAACGGGAAGAATCCGATTTCTATCGTGGTGCCTTGTCATCGCGTTATTGGCAAAAGCGGAAAACTGACTGGGTATGCAGGTGGAGTGGAGCGCAAGCAACGTTTGCTCGCGTTGGAGCAAGGTACACCGCTTTAAGTGAGGCGATTCTCGTATTGGGATTAAGCGTGCTACACAGGGGTAACGATAGTGTAGAGTTTCATAATCGTTATACGAATAGAAGAAGGACAATAAGGACATGCCTTTCAAAACGGATTTTGATGCCTTCATAAGTGAGTGTTGGCAGCATCACGAGGAAAATCCCGAACAAATTTATGCTCAGCTAGAAACGGCTCTGAGCGAGGTGGAAGACGTTACCCAAATCGAGCGAATATTCGCATTGATGCTGCATACCGCTATTGGGCATCTCCAGTGCCCAGAACAGTTTCTTACTTGTTTAGATCACTTTGATGAACGCAAGGTTGCCGAGAGTTTGGCATTTCAACGCAGTATTGCCGTTGCGCGCTACTTCGTAGATGGCACTGACAATATGGAATTATTGGAAGAGCAAGAACAACGCCGAGTTTACGCTTTGATTTCGAATGAACTTTCTGCACTTGTTCAGCTTGAACTGGCGAGTCAATGGTTGGTGAAGGCAGCGTTAGGAATGACGCCGAACGATGCAGAAGGGCCATTAGCGCGCGCTATCGCGATCACTGCAAACAACTTAGCATGTCAGTACGAAGCGCTGGCTGAGCGCACGTGCATGGAAAAATCGAAGATGTTAGAAGCAGCGACACTCGCGCTAGACTATTGGAAAGTGGCAGGGGGTTGGATGCAAGAAGAGCGCGCAGAGTATCGCTTAGCGATGAGCTTGCTTAAAGCGGATAAACCGCAAGAAGCCAAAGTGCATGCTGAGCGCTGTGAGGCTATTTGTCAGCAAAATGGTAGCGACGCGTTTGAGCTGTTCCACGCACATGACTTGTTGATGCAAGTACACTTCCATCTTAGCCAGAAATATAAAGCTAAATTGGATGAAGAGATGCAGCAGCACTGCAAAACGAGCTCGTTGACGTGATCTTAGCGTTGAATGAAAAAGCCCCGAGCGACTGGCTGGGGGCTTTAGGGGTGTTGACTATGCAGCGATGATTATGCTGCTTGCGCTTTTGCTTGGTATCGTCCTGGTTTATGGTTCATCGCCAAAATCAAGTTCGTTGCGATGGCACCTAGAACAGATAGAGCGATAAGGTGCACATCTACAATGAACAGTGACATCACCACGATGGCACAATCTAACGCCATTTGAACTTTACCCGCTCGAACTCCAAAACGTTCCTGAAGGTACAACGCTAGAATGTTAAAGCCACCCAAACTCATTTTGTGACGGAAAATTACCAACATACCGATTCCAATCAGCCCACCACCCAAAAGTGCCGCATAGAAAGGTTCGATTCGTGAAATCTCAATCACATGATGCAGATGATCGACCGCAAAAGAGACAATCGAAACTGCAATAAAGGTATTGATAGTGAAGCGCCAACCCATGCGCATCACAGATAAAATATAAAAAGGGAGGTTAAGAGCGAAAAATATCTGACCAAAACTGAAGTCACTCACTTTGGTTAGGAAGATCGCCAAGCCAGCCGTACCGCCAGTGATCAATCCTACTTTGCTAAAAAATATCACCCCAAGTGACACTAACGCACTGCCGAGCGTCAGAGCCAAGAGGTTCTCTCTTAGGCTATGATCTTTGTCCATAAATTAATTTCCTTGGTTTAAAAACCGCGCCGGAGATAACACGTCTCACGGACGCGATAGACAGTCGCCAAAATAGCAACTAACAAATCGGCCAATAAAATGTCGCGAAAAGTGATGGATGTCGAGTTTTTGGACGAGATTATGATGATATTAACCTATTTAACATAATGTACACAGATAGAAAAACAACAAGGAAAAGTTATGATTAAGAAAGTTGGCAACACCCAAATCAACAGATTACATCGACTGAGTTGTCACTGTGGAAAAGTTGAGTTGGAACTGGCGTTACCCAATGGTATTGAGAAACCGAGACGGTGTGACTGTTCTATGTGTCGACGTCGTGGCGCGATTGTAGCATCTGTACCTTTGAACGGTATTCGTACTGTGCAAGGCGAAGACGTCTTGAAGCAGTATCAATTTAATACACACACTGCGAAGCACTTTTTTTGTGGCGAGTGCGGTATTTATACGCACCATCAGCGTCGTTCTGACCCGAGTGAGTATGGCTATAATGTCGGCTGCTTAGAGGGCGTCAACCCATATGAGTTGGGAGCGATTGAAGTGATGGATGGCGTTAACCATCCATCCGACCGTTAGGTTACATTGCAAGTTAAGTGACTAATTCTAGGTGTTTTTAAGTAAATAAACCGCTATTCATCCACAAGTGTACCGCAATACTGGCGGCATAACCCAAGGCGATGACGGGAGCCCACTTTAGGTGGCCAAAGAAGGTGTATTGTCCACGCGCGGCTCCCATTAAAGCGACGCCTGCCGCGGAGCCAATGGAAAGCAAACTGCCACCGACACCTGCGGTTAATGTGACCAGTAGCCAGTTGCCCATCGACATGCTTGGTTCCATGGTCAGTACAGCAAACATAACCGGAATGTTATCGACGATTGCAGATAGGACACCAACCATTACGTTTGCCCAGACTGGGTTCCATTGCGTGTACATGACATTTGAAACCAGTTCGAGGTAGCCAAGTAAACTTAAACCGCCAACACACATTACAACACCGTAGAAGAACAACAAGGTGTCCCATTCGGCTCGAGACACACGATGAAACACATCAAACGGAACCACTGAGCCTAAGCGCTTCAATGCCTGATCATCGCCATTGGCAATTGCCATAGCTGCTTTTTTTGCGAGTGAGTGTTTAAGAGTTTGACGCAAAAAATATCCGAAAAACTGTAAGTACGCCAAGCCCATCATCATGCCCATAACGGGTGGGAAGTGCAGCATAGCATGGAAAGAGACTGCGGTGGCAATCGTCAAAATGAACAACGCGACAATACGCCTTGCCCCGCGTTTTAGCTCAACGTGTTGGTGAATCGTATTCGGTTTTGTGTTTGGAACAAAAAGTGACATCAAAAATGCGGGAACCAAGTAGTTCACCAATGACGGTACAAACAACGGAATGAACTCAGCAAAGCTGACATGACCGGCCTGCCACACCATCAGGGTTGTAATATCTCCAAATGGGCTGAATGCACCGCCAGCGTTGGCTGCGATAACAATGTTGATACAAGCAAGATTGACGAACTTAGGATTATCACCAGAGACTTTCATCACTACAGCGCACATCAAAAGGGCTGTAGTTAAGTTATCGGCAATCGGTGAAATGACAAAAGCGAGAAACCCCGTCAGCCAGAACAACTTTTTGAATCCAAAACCTTTACCAACCATCCACGCCTGTAAGGCATCGAAGAGTTTGCGTTCTTCCATTGCGTTGATGTAAGTCATCGCCACGAGCAAAAACAGCAGCAACTCGGCATATTCCAACAAGTTGTGTTCTAGTGCGGATTTGGCGATTTCAGGCTGGTTGTGCTGAGCAAAGGTGTAGCCAATCAGAATCCAAATTAACCCTGCAGCGAGCAGCACTGGCTTGGATTTTCTCATTTTCAGATACTCTTCCAACATAACCAGTATGTAAGCGATCGAAAAGATAATCAGAGCCGCGTAACCGACACCAGAATTAACGAGGTTCAGTTCATTGGTTGATGCAGCAAAGGTGGCGCTAGAGAACAACAAACAGCAGAAAGCCACAATTGGATAGATTGGCATAGACATTTCTCCTTTGTCTGGTTGGAGAAATATTAGCCACAAATGAATGAGTTAGTTGTGAGAGAGCTCGAATTAACAGTAGGAGTTAGGAAATGATAGTGTGCGCCACTATTTTCTGAGTGACGCAATGCTTGCTGCGCCGAATAAAACCGCAGCGGCATATAAACCGTAAGTTAACCAGTGACTAATCTCTAAAAAAGGAACGAGTCCTTGACCTGCCCACATACAGCCTCCGTTTAATGAGCAATGTTGTAATAGTCGAGCCAATTTAAAGGAAATGAACAATGTTTTTTGTGAGTGAAAGCAAATTCTGAAGGATTAGAAAGTCAAAAATTGGTCAGTGAGAGAGAAATCTCATTTTTAACTGGCTAGCTCTAACCCTTTTGAGTTAAAGCTAGCTATATCTAGAGCTGAATGCATTTAGCGTAGGAGCCATTTTTTCAACGGTGAAGTGTCAATTGCTTTCACAAGCAGTATGGTTGCAACAATCGTTGCAGGATAAATAAACACATCTTTCGCGAGGTGTTGCAGCCCGATAAATCCAGCGACATTCATCATGACAATTATGATAAGCAGATGGCTAACATATATTCCTAACACGCTAGGAGATAGTTTGAAGACCCAAGGCATGTCGCCAAAATGAGGGTGAGCCAAAAGCCACATAAAGACACCTACAGTCCAGATAACGGTACCGAATAGGAAGTCGTGCGAGTTGAAAGCGATGTCATGTTGCATCAGCCAGTAAGCTTCACCAAAATGCAGTGCCATGCCAAGAATAATGCATCGAACCGTATTGTTTCTCGACCACCGCCACTGCGCTTCTCGTGCGAAATAACCTAGAGCAACTAGCAACGTGCTGAAAAAAGGCCCGTTACGAGTAAAGAAAGGCGCTGGCAGGTCGGTAATGGTCGCGTAACTGCCAGCAAAGACCCCGTATATGTATAGCAATACTGCGGTTGGCAGTATCAGTTGCGCCATATTGATATGCACGAGAAAGGCAATTAACGCTACGGCAATGACCAGAGCCGGAATAAACCACAGATGAACGAGTCCGCCTTCGATGAGTGAATTGATCGGGGTTGACATTAAGTACCCCCAATAACCTTGCCTTTCGGCGAGATACCCAGCCTCAGCGACCGTCTGCCATTGGAATGGCATCAGTAAACTGATCATGCTCCAAATGAGCCAAACCTTCATTAACGGTTTGGCGTAGTTCTTAAGAGTATCAATAGGTGAGTGACTCAACTTCGGCTGGATTAGATAACCCGAGATGAGAAAGAACAACGGAACAGCAAAACGAGCCAGTTGGTTGAGCATATAGCCAACCCATGGTATCCCATCCCACTGCCAGTACGTCAGTGCCATCTGGCAATGCAAACCCACAATCGCAAGCATCGCAATGATACGTGCAAACTCTAAGCTGGCTATTTTTTGTTTCTTTGCCATTACATTGTTTACCTAAATAAAAAACTTAGGTGAAAATAGCAGGTTGTTACTGAAGTAATACGTGAAAAAGTCAACAGACTTGCGCTTACATTGAAGCTGTTTTGAAAATTAAGACTTACTTCAAACTTCTTAATTATTAACCTATTAACGCAATCAATACCTGATTCGTGAGTCGAAAATAGCACTGAATAATGGTTAGACCAGTTAACTCGAGATTGCAAAAAAGAACGATCGTGCTAAAAATAAGACTATGCAAAAAGGAAAAGTGACAAAAGAGTTTATTCTGCAGCGGGCTTTTGAGATCGCCAGCGAAGACGGATTAGAAAGTCTTACGATTGGAGAGTTAGCCAAGCAATGCGGTATGTCGAAAAGTGGTCTGTTTGCCCACTTTAATTCGAAGTTGAATTTACAGCTATCGGTGCTTGATCACGCCAATAAAGTGTTCGCTGATCGGGTTATTGAGCCTGCTCGAGAACTCGGGGATGGCAATATCGAGCGTAAAATTCGAGGGTTGCTCGACTCTTGGATGACTTGGAATCACGCATTCCAAGGAAGTTGTATGTTTCTTGACGCTTGGAATGATACGGCAGATAAAGATTGCCCGCTTCAGGCCGGACTGCGTAAATCCATAGACACTTGGCTGAGCTATTTGGAGATCCAAATAGCGAAAGGCAAAGAGAAGCAAGAATTTGCAGCAGACTTAGATACACGCCAAGCAACGTTTGATTTGTACGGTCTTTATTTGAGTGCGCATGTTTTTTACTCAATTAAAGGTGAGCAAGAAAGCTTGCGTCTGTTTTGGCAAGGGATCGACAACTTATTTTCTCGCTGGAAAGGCTAATATCGGTTATTCGCTTCCCAGATTCGTAGACATAAAATCACAAAGAGCGGCTGAGTTCGCTCTTTCTTATCAGCGTAAAAAAGCACGACCGTTCTATTTTGTGCAAAGCTGATAGTTAAGGACATGATTATGAGTGAAAAAATTTACTTTAATACATCGCAACGTTTCAGTATTAAGCGCAGTTTGGTGAACATTAGTACTCGGTTACACCATACACTGGCCCCGTCACATGCAAAGAAGACCGCGCGCAAGCTTCTTCTGACACCTGCTCGTACGCAACCTAAAAATATTGAACCTCAAGGGCTTATCAAAGGTGAAATTAAAGGGCATGCAGGCATCATCAAAACCTATACTTTGGGCTCTGGACCTATTTGGGTGCTAACTCATGGTTGGTCTGGCACGGCAAGTCAGTTTTATCCACTGATGGAACATATTGCGTCGAAAGGGTTTACTGCTTTGGCGTACGATCATCCGGCACATGGTGAGAGTGAGGGGCAGTATGGGCACATTCCGGGGTTTGTCAGAGGATTAGAAGATGTGTTGGATACGGTCGAGGATGTTGTTGGCCTAGTTGGGCACAGCATGGGCACCGCTTCTGCTCTTGAGTGCCGACACAGCAAATTAGAAAACAAGCCTTTGCTGCTTATTGCTCCGGTATTAAATTACGTAGAGAACTTATTCGGTAGCATTGCGCGTTCCGGTTACTCGATGAAGCTTTTTAATGCTGTGGTTTCAGAAGTTGAAGACCAATTTGGCTATCCGTTACAGTCCATTGATCCGATGAAGCGTTTGTCTGAGCGTCCGTCTCACACCATTATTATTCATGATGAGCAAGATAAGTTCACCAAATACAGTGTCTCGGCAAAAGCGGCTGAAGAGATTAAAAACGTTGAGTTAGTGACAACACAAGGTCAGGGGCATGGTCGAGTGATGAAGTGTGAGCAAGTCTTCAGTAGTTTTGACCGTTTGCTCGATAGTGCTTGGTAACCCTTACTTTTACTGATTGACTCGCTCCGTTTTGGGCTAAGTCGATTTGAAAGTAACACCTCAGATTTTTTCGTCTCTGGTGTTGCTCTCCTCGTTAAGAGGTTAAATCCAAAAAGGACAGCCGAAGCTGTCCTTTGTTTATTTAGCAGAACGTCTGCAAGGCTGAAATTAGTTACAGTTAGCTACGCCAACTTCTTTCCAAACGCCCCATTCGCCAGATTGGCTAGGATCGTCACCCTGAGTCCACCATTTCGCTTCCCACGTTTTACCTGCGTGAGTCACTTGGTTACCACCTGTGTACACTGCGCTCGCATCCCATGCGTTGTCACAAGTACCAGGGTTCGGATCGGTTGTGTGCTGTGCAACAACCACTGTCGCGTTTGCCGATGAAGACGCTTTACCGTCGCTCACACTTACAGTGAAGCTTAAGCTTGTGTCTTGCGGGTATTCCGCAGCAGTGAACGTGACTTTAGAGCCTTCAACCGTTGCATTCAGACCTTGAGGTAGAGTCCAGTTGAATGTCAGGGTATCGTTGTCAGCATCGCTAGACGCAGATGCATCTACAACCACAACGTCACCAGCGTTTGCTGTTGCTGGAGCAACAACTTGTGCTACTGGTGCGCTGTTCACTGGGTCAACAACACCTGCTGGTTTCACTGTTACTACAACGAGGTCAGATGCCGTTGCACCCTCGTTATCAGTCACCGTCAGCTTGAAAGTTAATTGCTCTTCAACAGTAACTTCTGCTGCATCAAAGCTTGCTTTCGCTGTGTTTGCACCTGTTAGTACCACTGCTGTGCCAGATACTTGTTCCCAAGCGTAGCTTGCGATGGTGCCGTCAGAGTCTTTTGACAGGCTGCCATCTAGAACCACATTTGCAGGACCTGTTACCGATTGATCTGCGCCAGCTGCGGCTGTTGGTTTACGGTTTGGTTGAGGAACCACACCACCAGCCATACCTTCGTGCATCGCGTTTAGAATGTCACCGTTATCCGCGTCAATTTCCCAAGAGAATAGACCAGCAAGACCAAGAGACTTCGCGTAGCTACCTTTTGCTAGCACTGAACGGTGGTCATCAAATGTGATCAACTCGCCCGTAGTACGGTTCCATACCCATGGTGCTTCTGCTTGTGCATCGTAGCCGTACTCGAAGCCGTTAATACCAGTGTTGTTTGCACCTAGCATGAATGACTTAATGCCTTTGTAGTCAATTACGCCATCTTCCCAAACACCTTGCGCTGTGCTGCCCTTCAGTTTACCTGTAGCAGTACCTGTCATTGGGTCGTTTGGATCGGTTAGCGTATCTGGAGTTACGCCTTCCCAGCCACGACCGTACATTGCTGTACCAAGTACTAGCTTGTTCGCAGGAACGCCTTGAGCAAGAAGAAGTTGGATGCCGTTATCTGCTGTGTAAGCAGGACCTTTGTACGGTTCGCCGTTCTCATCAACGCCACTACCGTCACACTGACCAGGACGCATGAATGAACCACAGTAAAGCGCAGTCTGGTGACCAGGAACGTTGTTCCAGCCGCCGTAGAAGTCGTAAGTCATTGCGAAGATGTAATCCATGTACTGAACCGCATCTGCGTAGTCTACGTCTTCAATCTTGTCGTAACCGACACCGATAGCGGACGTTAGCTCGTAAGTACGGCCTGTCTCAGCTTCTAATTCATCAAGCATTACGCGCAGTTCACGCATCAGTGCGATGTATGCTGGGCCATCGTTTACAGGGTCGCCCTTATCGGCTGCTGCACCGCCGCCGCCAGGGAATTCCCAGTCGATATCAACACCATCGTAGAATTTCCAAGTTTTCAGGAACTTCTTAACTGATGCGACGAATGTGTCTCGGTTTTTCTTGTCCACGAAATCGAAGAATGGGTCAGACAGTGTCCAACCACCGATCGATGGGATGATTTTTAGATCAGGGTTACGTTGTTTCAATGCCATTAGCATTGCGTAGTTACCCTTGATAGGCGTGCTGTATTCATGACCAGCTTGTGGGAAGCTCTTCTGATAAGCAGCCCAAGGGTCATGGATAACGACTTCATAATCAGGCACACCTGTACAAGCAGTTTGTAGCGCGTTGAAACTGTTGCCGCCAACAGACTTCACAGACTCATTTGGGCCACAAATTGGGATAAAACCGTAAAGGATGTGAGTCAAGTTGTCGACCGGCATATTATCGACGGTGTAGTCACGGCCATAGATGCCCCATTCAACAAAATACGTACCCATCACGACGCTTGGATCGGTATTGTAGGTTTTGTTGTTTGGATCAACATTCATCGTTAGTGGCTTCAGGTGAGAACCATCGGTATCTGCAATTGTGATTTCAGCTGGTGCGCTTTTCGCACAACCTGTCGCATCACATGCTTCGATTTCCATTTGGTATAAGCCACCTTGGCCGTATTCAAACGAAGCTGTTGTTTGGCTACCAGTGATAGGGCCGCTTGCTACTTTTACATCATCAAAATAGACGTTGTAAGTGTCACCAGGTGTGCCACTCCACTGGTTAAATTTAACAGTGATCTTCGCTTGCTCATGGTATTTCACCATGTCGTAGTAGCCTGACGTGGTTTCCATCGCGAGTTCAATTTTAGAAAACTGAAGGTTGTTGGAACCGTACATATCGATACTTGGTGCGGTTGGAGCCGCAACTGCAGCACCTGATAGCGCTAAAGCAACTCCAGCTGCACATAGGTTAAATCGAATCATAACTTCTCTCTCAATCCTTGGATTCATGTTCTACCTAGAACATAGGCTGCTCTTGCACCAGATAAGATGATTGGATTTACTCCACGTGCAAAAGCATCACACTCAGCATTTCAGAGAGTTTTTTTTCGTCAAAAAAAATTAAGACGGTTTTCGAGGCACTTGAGAGAACTTAACTAAAACTCGCACTCTGTTACACAGAAAGTGTCAGACTGAGTCAATAATTTATAAAATCTCAGCAGAAACTAAAATTATTGTTTACTCAGTAACGAGTTAGTTAAATGCGATGAAGGCCTTATTTTGTTGTTTATTAAGGCTTTGTTGCGTAATTCGATGGAACTAAATCAAGAAACTACGATCTGAGCGGCTACGCCCATCAATCGTCGTAGCC
>NZ_JAWOQN010000409.1:0-753 GCF_033337395.1 Vibrio sp. YT-19(2023)
CACCTTCCTCAATCGAAGTGCCATGGTCAGTGCCTTGCTTGTTGGACACCGTGCCAGAACCGATGATTGCGCCAGCCGTTAGTGGGCGCGTTTTTGTGGCATGAACGATTAAGTCTGCAAAGTCAAAAGTCATATCAACGCCAGCGTTAGGGCGACCAAACGGCTTGTGGTTGTAGGTGGAAACCAATGGTAAATGAACTTTGTTTTCATACCATGCATCGCCCAGTTCATCAGGGGTAACCGCTACGGGAGAAAACGCCGAAGACGGTTTAGATTGGAAGAAACCAAACCCTTTTGCGAGCTCCGCAGGAATCAAACCACGTAGCGAGATATCGTTCACTAACATAATGAGACGAATAGACTCTTGCGCCTCAGCAATACTTGCGCCCATCGGAACATCGCCAGTTACAACGGCAACTTCGCCTTCAAAATCGATACCCCATTCGTCGCTGGCAAACTCAATATTGTCGCAAGGGCCAATAAACGCATCTGAACCACCTTGATACATCAAAGGATCAGTCCAAAAACTCTCTGGCATTTCTGCGCCGCGCGCTTTACGAACCAACTCGACATGGTTGACATAAGCACTGCCATCAGCCCACTGATAAGCGCGAGGTAACGGAGACTCACAGTAATGCGCCTCAAACTCTTCAAACCCAGTGACCGTGCCATTGTTCAGCGCGGTGTAAATTTCTTCCAACTGTGGTGCAACAGCTTCCCAATTATCGAGCGCGACTTGCATGGTCGGTGCTA
>NZ_JAWOQN010000410.1:0-753 GCF_033337395.1 Vibrio sp. YT-19(2023)
TCGAGTTTGCAAGCGTTAGCAAAGTTATGCAACTTGATTAGTGACACTCTCCCCAAAATCCTCAATATAAATAAGGTCAGCGCTGGCGTTTTTCCAAATCACAAAGAGATTTATTATGTGTACTAAAAACGAAACTAAACCACTACCCTCTTTTATCGAGGAACGCCTTAATTTCCATATTCAAGATTTAATTAAATCTAACGAAAATCAAAAACACCTCGTTCTTGGCAAACGACCGTCCGAAAATGCCGTGGTTATGCAAAGCAATGATTACCTTTCGCTCTCTCACAATGAGCTCATTCAGAAAGCGCATCGAGATGCAATTTCTGAACGAGATGACAATGTCGTGATGTCAGCAATCTTCTTGCAAGATGATCAATCAAAACCGGCCTTTGAGCACCAGCTGGCGACGTTTGTCGGTATGGAAAGTTGTTTGTTGTCACAATCAGGATGGGCAGCCAATATTGGTTTACTGCAAACCATCTGCGCGCCAAACGTTCCCGTATACATCGACTTTTTCGCTCATATGTCGTTGTGGGAAGGAGCACGCACCGCTGGAGCGCAGATTCATCCTTTCATGCACAACAACATGAATCATCTGCGCAAGCAGATCCAACGCCACGGTGCGGGAATCATCGTTGTCGATTCAGTGTATAGCACGATTGGCACAATCTCCCCGTTACGTGCCATCTACGAAATGGCGAAGGAGTTCGATTGTGGCTTAGTGGTAGATGAATCCCATTCATTGGGCAC
>NZ_JAWOQN010000411.1:0-753 GCF_033337395.1 Vibrio sp. YT-19(2023)
GAAGCGATTGCAAAAGGAGAGCAGACTCCTGCGAATGTCACTCGTTATGAGATTGCCGATGTTAAAGCGATCCGAGCACAACTGGATGTCAGCCAAAAAGAGTTGGCACAAGCGATGGATGTGAGTATTGATACCGTGAAAAGTTGGGAGCAAGGACGGAGAAATCCGACAGGTTTAGCAAGCAAAGTCCTAACTCTACTCTCTAAAGAGCCAGAGCTTTATGCGAAGTTTTCAGTTTAAAGATTAAGAGGTGTCTATGAGTGCAGCTGTTACTTTTGAGCAATTCTGTCAGCGTTACGAGTACGATCCGAGAAGTTCGTTATCTCGATTTGAATATGAGAAGTACAAAGAGAAGAAGTACAAAGAGAACTTAGAGATAGCTAACGAGCTGATCACCAAAGATGCCATCGATAAGATGAAAACATAGAAAAAACGCCCTTAGAGGGCGTTTTTTGTTTCAATCGAACTGCGAACTTTTTGTCCTGTAAATCGCTCTGAAAGCGTCACAAACTTACAGCCCGATTTCTGGCTAATTAGGTAAGGATCAGTGCTTAAAAACGCTCCAGGAGCGTTTTGAGAGCGTCAGATTGGCGTTTTGAGATGCTAAGTCGGCTATTTAACGTAATAGGAATAATAATCACCACCACAACGTTATGTTGCTTTAAATTATGAGCTTCTTTGCTTCGATTTGAAGCCATTCAAATGTATTTTTGGGCTCTCCATTCATTTCCATTTGATGCCAAAGTTTTTCAA
>NZ_JAWOQN010000412.1:0-752 GCF_033337395.1 Vibrio sp. YT-19(2023)
AGAGTTACTGCTGTGGGAAGTATCGTTCGAGCCGAATAGAGATCGAGACATCACCCACTATGTATTTAAAGTCGTTAGAAACGGTCAGCAATATTGGCTAGACGCACGTGGCGTGCAAAAACGTATTCCGCCCAAAGAATTTCATTTCAAATTGAATGTAAACCATCAACCGCCAAAGTGGGTTCAAGAACAAGTTTTCTATCAGATTTTTCCTGATCGTTTTGCCGCGAGTCAAAGTGAGTCTGCGATTCGTGAAGCGTACTGCGAGTACGATCCTGATGCTGTGATTAAAACGTGGGGAGAACCAGTAGGGAATCACCAAAACTCTGGGGCACGTGAGTTCTTCGGTGGTGATCTAAAAGGCGTTGAGCAAAAGCTTGGATACCTTGAACAATTGGGTGTGACCGCACTGTACTTCAATCCGATTTTTTCCTCGCCAAGTAACCATAAGTACGACACCACGGATTATTTCACGATTGATCCTATGTTCGGCACTAACGAGCATTTTGCGTCATTGTGCGAAAAAATCCGCAGCAAAAACATGAAGATCGTATTGGATGCGGTCTTTAACCATACTTCTGTGCATCACCCTTGGTTTGATATTCAGCAGAAAGGGAAAGGCGCGTACGGGAATCCTAAATCCGATTTTCGCGACTATTACTTCTTTGATGGGGAGAGTAATCACTATATTGGCTGGAAAGGTATCGACAATCTGCCGGTATTGAATTTTGAGAATCACGAAGTCAGAGAAT
>NZ_JAWOQN010000413.1:0-752 GCF_033337395.1 Vibrio sp. YT-19(2023)
TTGGTCTCAAGACCGAGTGGAGCACCTTTACGAACAAGTCGCGGCGGAAAATAGCGTCGACTTACTTAAAAAGGGTCAGTTCCAAGGTACGCCAGACGGTTCATCCGTGGTGTTCATTGACGATATTAAGGACAGCACGCTTAGTAACGTGTTTGTCGCGCAAATGCGTCCACGAGATTCGGTTCTACCTAGCGTGATGTTCTCTTCTTCTGGTGAAGTAAAAGAACTGTCAGATGGCCGTCAGGTTATTACGATGCAAGAAGGTACACGCTATGAAGGTGTGCCAACTCGCGTGGAGTATATGATCACCAAATTTGATGAATATGAAGGGGTGATCGGGCAGCGTGAAGTCAAACAGAAAGGTCGTGACTGGGAAGCTTACCCAACGGCGGATTTGATTGGCCATCCGGATCCTGAAGCGCAAGCGGAGCTGCAATGGCGTATTTCTCTGTTTGTATGTATTCCATTGCTCACGATGCTTGTGATTCCTTTGTCTGCGGTGAACCCTCGTCAAGGGCGCTTTGCCAAAATGGGTCCGGCTATTCTGATTTACTTGGCATACTTCCTTGCGATTAGTGCGACAAAATCGGCATTGGAAGATGGTGCGATTCCGGCGGCGATTGGCATGTGGCCTATCAATGCGATGTTGCTGATTGTGGCGATCATGGCCAATATGATGGACAGTGTTCCAGCTCGACGAATGAAAGAAAAATTCCGTAAGAAGAGGCTCGCGTAAGCTGTGTTCAAAATCT
>NZ_JAWOQN010000414.1:0-752 GCF_033337395.1 Vibrio sp. YT-19(2023)
TGGATTGATCGCCTATGCAGGCGATGCTTACAGCTTGAGTCCGCTAACGACGGATGCTAGTACGCTAGCAGGTATCATCGAGAACTTGTCGCCAGAGCTGATGCCATTCCAAGGCTCGAACCTCCCTGCAGCGATCGAATTGGCGTTAAGTCAATTATCACAAGCCGGTGCAAACCAAGGAGACATTGTGGTTCTTGCCGATGATCTTGATGATTCAGAATTGGCACGCTCTCTGAATTTAGTTAAAGGTAAAAACATACGAGTCTCGGTTCTTGCAATCGGCACGGCAAACGGCGCACCGATTGCCCTACCCGACGGCTCGCTTCTTAAGACCACGCAAGGCTCGACCGTTGTTGCCAAAACACACCTGAAAAACCTACAAACGCTAGCCAACAAGACGGGCGGTATGTTTGTTCCTATTCAGCACAACAACCGAGACGTGGATAGCATCGCAGCGTACACGAATAATACTGGGAACAACTTGGCAGCAAAACAGAATCAAGAGGTCAAAACCGATTCTCGTTTGAATGGCGGATTTTGGCTATTGCCTCTACTGCTACTGCCTACCGTTTTCCTGTTCCGCCGTGGTGTAATTTGGGTATTTTTCGCTGCGCTGCTTCCAATGACTTGGACTCCAGGTGCACAAGCCAACCCATTCTTAAATGCCGATCAGAAAGCGGCTAATCTCTATAAACAGGGAGAATATGAACAAGCCAAAAACCTGTTCACTGACCCAAGTTGGCAAGGCGCGG
>NZ_JAWOQN010000415.1:0-751 GCF_033337395.1 Vibrio sp. YT-19(2023)
TAACGGGCTATTATCAATAAATAAAAAAATAAATAATATCGACTTTGCTATTTATAGATTCAGATGATACCAATATACGCAGTTTACTATTATTGAAAAATACATAATCAATAAACATACGACCTATCTATTAATGATATTTAGGTCTTAGTAGAGAATATTGAGGAACGAAAAAGCGCACCTTTAATGGTGCGCTTAACATCTTTTCGTTTAAGGTTTCAGCTTCAAAACATTATCAATGTCTGCAGCACTGTGGCGCTCAGCTAGTTGCTCCCCCTCTTCACCCCAAGAGCGGTTAACAATACGACCACGTTTAACACCTTCTCGCTCATCAATCGCTTTCGCCCAACGCACAACGTTTTTGTAGCTCTCCACATCTAAAAACTCGGCTGCATCGTATGCGCGGCCCAGCACCAAGTTACCGTACCAAGGCCAAGTTGCGATATCGGCAATGCTGTACTCATCACCACCTAAAAAGGCGTTGTTTGCCAGACGTTTGTCCAGTACATCCAGTTGACGCTTAACTTCCATCGTAAAGCGGTTGATTGGGTACTCGAATTTCTCTGGCGCGTACGCGTAGAAGTGACCGAAACCGCCTCCTAAGTATGGTGCAGAACCTTGCAGCCAAAATAGCCAGTTCATTACCTCAGCACGCTTCGCGCCTTCTGTTGGTAAGAAGTGACCAAATTTTTCTGCCAAGTAGAAAAGAATATTACCCGATTCAAACACGTTGATAGGTTCATCACCTGAG
>NZ_JAWOQN010000416.1:0-751 GCF_033337395.1 Vibrio sp. YT-19(2023)
TAGTGCCCGTAATAAACCTCACTCCATGTTACGCTCTTAGCTCAATAAGAATTTGCTTTGAATCATTTTTTCTTCAGAAAGTCTCGGCTCAGCCTGGTATACATAACAATAACCATTTGTTTTCAATATGTTTAATCTTGGAGTTCTTCTGCTAACACTCGCCATTCTTTGACTTTATTGTGGAAGTGGATCCACTGTTTATCGGTCATGGACTTCGCTACGTTTAACGTCAATTGATCCACTAACCCAAGGTTGTGATCGATATTCTCGGATAGTTGCTCGCTATAATAGCTTTCCGGCTCGAACAATAACTGCATGAATACTTGTTGATAGACAACACTGTTGGACTGATTTTCAAAAAGGTATTCCAACTCTTGATATATTGAAGCGCGATAATTTCGCCAAAGTGGACTATTCAAAATCGTTTGCTGGGAAATTTGTTTTGCGTACCGTTTTTGATCGCTATTCAATTCCCCAATCCATTCTTCCATCCACTCATCTGTATTCTCTAAAATAATCTCTCTGATCTCTGCTTCGGTTTTATCCGCATATTTTGCGTTTCTTTCTTGATAGTCCTTTCTCACGTTTTGCAAAAACTCTTGTTGTTGCTTTGGCGTCAGTTGTAAGCTCAAAGAGAACTAATCTGGCGCCGATCTCGACACTATACGGTCATAATGCGCTTTCATTTTTTCTCGGTTTTGCTGCTAAAACGCAAGAGTAATATTGTTTGCATTAATATTCTCAAGCTCTT
>NZ_JAWOQN010000417.1:0-750 GCF_033337395.1 Vibrio sp. YT-19(2023)
CTGACATGCAGTACGGGAGTGTTAGTGACATGCAGAGAGGGAGAGAAGGGGGAGAGAGGGAACAGGGGGGAGAAAGAGAGACAGAGAGAGAGAGGGGGGACAGGGAGTGGAGTGTGTGTGTGTGTGTGTGTGTGTGTGTGTGTGTGTGTGTGTGTGTGAGTGTAATTGTGTTGCTAAAATTTGCAAATTATGAGCTGCAGGTTGCTTTAAGGTTACATTATTTGTTTTCTCCATGTCTCTCTCTCTCTCTCTCTCTCTGTCTATCTCTCTCTCCCTGTCTTTCTCTCTCATACATACACCCACAATGAATATTTGGCATGTATACTCTGACTAGGAGTTAAAAATCAAAAAAAAAAAGAAATTAATATTTTTATGTTGCATATGGACAAAAAAAGTCCTGAAGGGGAACAGTGTCTATTTTTATTGAAAAATAGAAACTGCCCCCAAAAATGATAATGCATCAAAATTGGTGTTGTTATTTATCATTCACATATCACAGACTGTGATAAATAAAATAAAAAAATCCATCCAACATTTATTATATAGTTAATCTTAATTCATGTTTTGTTTTCATTCAATTAACAGTGACTTCATGTAAATAAAATGACAAATAAATTGTGAAAATCCTCAAAATGAATGAATATTTAATATGCATAATCTGAGTACAAGTTGGTTCAAAGATTTAAGCAAAAAAATGTCGAGAAATATATTAATATTTCATATTTTTTAGTTGTTCACACCGTCCCGAAG
>NZ_JAWOQN010000418.1:0-749 GCF_033337395.1 Vibrio sp. YT-19(2023)
GTGCTCAAATATGAGGCTAAGATACTGACGGTAGATTTGTCGTGGGGACAAGTTCAACGCGATATGAAAATCATGGTCGAATGCTTCTGCCCATTCCGCTCTTTGCTTGATCGCGGTTTCGATCAAATGCTCACCAAGATCGAGAATCAAGTCGTTTTGTTCTGCAATCGGAATAAACTGTTCAGGGCCAATGTAACCTTTCTCGGGATGATTCCATCGCACTAAAGCTTCAACCCCAACCAACTGGTAGGTCTTAAGGTCAAATTTAGGTTGATACCAAAGCTCAAACTGAGATAAGTCGTGGATGGAGCGACTCAGTTCTCTTTCGATATAGAGTCGTTGTTTCACCGTCGCATCGAATGCGGGATCGTAAACGGACATAATGTCTTTGCCGCGACGTTTTGATTCTTGTGCGGCAAGGGATGAAAGTTGCAGCAACGAATCTGCGTTACAGCCAAACTCGGGATATACCGCAACACCAAGGCTGGTGGTTAAGCGGATATTGTGACTGTCGAGCCTCAATGGTGATAGCACTTGTCTATGAATTTGGTTGGCTATCTCGCGCGCTTCTAAGCTGTTATTGCATGGGAATACGACGACAAACTCATCCGCCCCAACGCGGCTTGCGAGTATCCATGCTCGATAATCTGGTTCGATATAAATTGGCAGTTCATTCCTTAATAACGCGGAAAGGTGCACCAGTAATTTGTCCCCAACATTGTGGCCGTAGTTATCGTTGATGTGCTTAA
>NZ_JAWOQN010000041.1:0-38653 GCF_033337395.1 Vibrio sp. YT-19(2023)
GTTTCATTGAAACCTAATTTGATACCGAAGTATCGAATTGGATTATCATCAACGAGTGCCCACACAGATTGATAGGTTCTTATTTTTAAAGAGCTTTTCTAACATTTTCAGCAACTTAGTTGCTCGTCGTTAGGGGTGCGTATCTTACTTTACACCGTGAGAGAGTCAAGCATTTTTTTCAAATTCTTTTTTCTCTCTTCTCGACTCGCTGTGTGACTTTCGTCTCACTCCGTGTCGGTGGATGCGCAGTATAGGGGGTTGAGAAATTAGTACAAGCGTTTTTTGCAAATAAAAAACCAACCGGTCACAAATTATCCAAAAGTGCGATATTTGCATATTTCTTCGTCACATTTGAGACATATCACAGCAATTGGTTGGAAAAACACCAACCATATACGTAAGATTCATGTGTCTATTCTGTTAATGGACAATCGATCTCTTTATCACTATGTGTAGTAATTAAAATGACGTCTAAAAAAAATCTGATTTTATGTGTTGGGCTGGCCATCGTTGGGGGAATCATCTTCTCTCAATTCATCATCCCACCAGCCTTGAGCTTCCTCATTGGTGTTATCGCTACTGCTTTTCTTTTTTCATTTTCTAGCAAAACACCTGTTCTTCAATCTTCGGATCCTGATCCTTCAACTAAAACGCTGTATGTCGGCAACCTTCCTTATAAGGCCAATGAGAGTCATGTTCGCGATTTGTTTGCTGAATATGGACAGGTCTATGCGGTACGCTTAATGAAAGATAAGCGTACTGGAAAAAGAAGAGGGTTTGGTTTTGTAGTGATGGCTGCGGCAGATGCCAAGCCAGCTATCGCTAAACTTAATGAAAAGGAATATATGGAGAGAACGCTAAAAGTGAGAATTGCGAACGATCCTAAACATCCGGATGGTGGTAAACCTGAACAGGATTAAAACCTAGCTTCTTTAAACAAATGTTCAGTGCATCTTCCTGCCAAGGAGTTGCACTGGCATAAATCGACTTACTTCCCTCTTCTGTATCCTCAATTTCATCACTTAATAGCAATGCTTTTACTCGACGTGCAATCGCTGCGCCTGAATCAATTAAAGTAACGTCCCCACCCAAAGCTTGATGAATCTCCTCTTTGATTAAAGGGAAGTGAGTACAACCGAGCACTGCAACATCGACTTTATCGCGAAGGGGAAGCAGGATATTTGTCAGTTCGTCGAGAGAAACGCTGTTGCCTCGCAACTTCTCTTCGGCCATATCTACCAAGCGAGTTGATCCCACCAGCTCAACTGGTTTGCCTTGCGCAAAGTCCCGTATTAACTCGTGAGTATATTGGCGTGTTACTGTCGCCGGAGTGGCGATCAGCCCTACCCCTTTTGATGCTAAAAGCGATGCGGGTTTAATCGCAGGGACAACACCAACAACGGGAATCGATAAATTTTCGCGTAAGGAAGGAAGCACTATGGTGCTCGCCGTGTTGCAAGCAATGACGACAATGTCGACTTGGTGTTCTTCGACTAATGAAGAGACCAGTTGGTTAACTCGTGAAATGAGTACAGCCTGATCGAGTTCACCATAAGGGTAAGCCTGATTATCGAATAAGTATAAGTAGTCTAGCTGGGGCAATAGGCGATGTATCTCTTGGAATACAGAAAGGCCACCAACACCGGAGTCAAAAACTAGGACTTTTTTCTTACTTGCTACTCGCACGAGCCTTACCTAAAGAACAGAAACGTTGCGATCATACTGCGTAGATTTGTTTTGGCAATGCTTTAGCATGGTATCTTTGATGGCTGAATCTATCTCCAGATTCTACATCTCGCTTCGTCAACTCGATATGTCCTTGAAAAGATGGCGAAGACGTGACCAATGTGTGAAATTCACCATTTTCCCCACAGGGATCAATTTGACTTGGTAATGACTCTATTAGGGCTTTGTCATACCAGCGACCACACCATTCTGGAGGGAGAACTCTTCCGTCGATGGTGATTAACATAGTTTGAATACCACGCTCTATGATTTCCATCGCTAGTTTTTCGCTGCTGTCCCCTAATAGAGGAAAGACGCATTCCCAGCCAACAGGTTCAATATAGCTGCGTCGGTAATCGGCAATGCCATTACAAAACATATCACCAAATGCGACAGCTTCTATGTTCAGACCACTACTTTGTAATGCATTAACGATGGTCGATTGATAAATGTCGTTACTTGGAAAGATTTCAGGTAGCTCGATAGTAATGAGCGGAAGCGCAAGTAAGTCTGCTTGCATTTGTACGACTTCAAGCGGAGTTGCTTGGAAAGGGACTTCTTTCCCTACGTAAGTCGTGTACAAACCGACAACTTGATAATTTGGATTCTCGTTAAGGCGCTCAAGCGTTAATGTCGAATCTTTACCACTGGACCAACTGATCACCACTCGCTTGGGTTTCTTCATTCGATTTTCCACCACAAAATATTAAAAACCGCCCGAAGGCGGTTTGTGCTCATTCACGATTAGAATTCGTAGCCAACGTTGATATAGTACGCTCGCTCTGCAGCGGGGTAACCTTTTGCCATCTCATACTCTTCATCAAGTAGATTATCGATACGAGCGCTAATAGAGGTCGACTCATTCGGATAGTAAGTCACTGCCGTATCAACCAACGAGTAAGAAGAAAGCGTGATATCTTGTGAAGGCCAAGTGCTGTAATCCACATCTGGACGCTTACCGACGTACTGATAGCTAACCGACCAATCCACTTTATCGAAGCTCACTAAAGCATTCCACTTATACATTTCTTTAGCGCGACGCTGCAACTGATGCCCTTTATCGTCTTCAGCATCTTTGTAATCTGCACTCAACTGGTGCTGCACAATCCCTGTATCAAACTCAGCAACAAGCTCCACACCTTGGATATGTGTTTCACCATCGACATTCAAATATTTGTATGTGGTTGGATGGTAATCGATAAGATTCGTGATTTTATAGTCATAACCCGTTACGGACCAAAAAACGCCTTGGACATCACCGCTGAATGCTAGCTCCCAAGCATCTGACTCTTCCGGCTTCAGATCTTTCTCACCGTATGTTGGGTCATACTGCTGATATAGGTTTGGAGCCTTAAACGCAGTACCAAAAGAAGCTTTAACCCCAAACTCTGGCACAAACTGGTAACCAGCCGCTAAGCTGTAAGTGAACTCACTACCGTATTCTTCGTTATCATCAAGGCGAGCACTGCCCTCAAGCATTGCTTTATCAATACTGGTGGTTGCCATACCAAACAGAGCGCCATTGGTACGATCAAACGTTTTATTCGCACTCTTGTCTTTATAAGACTCGTTGCGCCAATCAATACCACCAGCCAACGTCGTATTGTTGTTTAGCAAGTAACTGTTGGTCCACTGGACATTTTGCTGCTCAAGTTCATCTTCAGTACCTGAGTGTTTGCCTTTTGCTTGCTCATAGTTCCAAGACTTCTGTTTCTGTGCTGTTACTTGTAGTTCTGACATCACATTATCAGACTGATACTTACCGCCCAGAGTGACAGAAAGATCGTCTTTTTCTGCTTCGTAGTAACCGCGACTGCCGTAGCTGCTGTCATATTGATAAACATTTTCGTAAGCACGTAGGTTACCAAATGCAGACCACTGATCATTGAAGTTATGCACGTAACCTAGCAGACCATTCTTTGTATCAAAGCCATGGCGATCGCCGTCATTAACTCCCGGTACAGGACGAACGTTATAACCATCATCACTTTCACTACCAAGCGCGATATTTAGCTGGCCGCTCTCTGTGACTTTAATACCAGATGCCACACTCAATTCTTGATAATCTAAACTACCTAAACCCGCACTTAACTTCGTTCCTTCTTCGTCAGCACGCGCAATGGTGATGATATTGATCACGCCACCAATCGCTTCTGAGCCATAAAGTGACGCACGCGCACCACGCACGTACTCAATACGTTGAACGTAAGTAAGTGGGATTTGGTTAAAGTCCACAGCGCCCTTCGCTGCTCGTGCAAAACGTACGCCATCAACCAGTACTAAAACTTGGTCGGAACTGGTTCCACGAACAAATAAAGACGCTAACTGACCACGACCACCATTTTGTGAAACTTGAATCCCTGTAAGACGACGCAATACATCTGGTAGGGTTTTCGCTTGAATGCGATCGATGTCTTGTCGAGTAACTACTTCGACATCTGCCAACGTACGGCTTTCGGCTTGCTCAAAACGGTTTGCCGTAACAACGATGGTTTCGTCAGTGGAGGTTTCTTGGGCCTGTAGATAAGAGACAGGTGAAAGCAGCGATGCCAAAGTGATCGCCAGTGCGGATTTTCTCATTGTATTGTCCTAAATCGCGTAATTCCTTCCGAGCCCTGTCATCATGACAGTCCAGTGCTGTGGCTCAGTTGTTGGCAGGTATTCGGACTCAAGAGCACGGGTGTACCGCCTACTTGCTCGACTTCCCACATAAACTAATGCAGTGTCTGATGAGCGTTCGTTCTCTTTTACCGCTGCGCGTCAGTTCTGGATTCACACCAGATTCCCATTTCAGCCATCTAGATTGCTAGATAGCACCAACTTGAGGCAAATATTATTCAGCTATTGATTATTTGTCCAGCCAATATTGCCCTTAGAAGTTGTAACGTTTTGATTGATTTTGCTTTCTACTCTGCCTGTACGCACTATCTTTAAATCAATTCCAGTACAAAACTGGACATCCTATTGAGATTGAATAAAATCTGCGCTCTTAAATTGAATGCACCATAAAAGGTAAGATCATGGCTACTCTTGATGTAAACCCACAACGCTACCAAGAACAACTGGCTGAAAAAGTCGAACGTCTCACGGATATGTTCGCGCCATACAACATGCCAGAACTGGAAGTGTTTGAATCACCAGAGCAGCACTACCGCATGCGTGCTGAGTTCCGTGTTTGGCATGAAGGCGAAGATCTTTACTACATCATGTTCAACCAAGAAACTCGTGAGAAGTACCGTGTTGACCAATTCCCTGCAGCAAGCCGTCTGATCAACGACCTGATGCCGCTATTGGTTGAAGCGATGAAAGACAACGACTCACTACGTCGTAAACTGTTCCAAGTGGATTTCCTATCGACGCTAAGTGGTGAGATTCTGGTTTCACTCCTTTACCATCGCCAACTTGATGAAGAGTGGATTGAAAACGCGAAAGCCCTTAAACAGCGTTTAAATGATGAAGGCTTTAACCTAAACATCATTGGTCGCGCTCGTAAGATGAAGATTGTCCTAGACCGAGACTACGTTATCGAGAAGCTCGATGTAAATGGTCAAAGCTACATCTACCAACAAGTAGAGAACAGCTTCACTCAGCCGAACGGCAAAGTCGCAGAGAAGATGCTGGAATGGGCGGTCGACTGTACCCAAGAAAGCACTGGCGACCTACTAGAGCTTTACTGTGGTAACGGTAACTTCTCGCTGGCGTTGGCACAGAATTTCGACCGCGTACTGGCAACTGAGCTAGCGAAGCCATCTGTGGTATCTGCACAGTACAACATCGCCGCCAATAAGATTGATAACGTACAAATCTTACGTCTATCGGCAGAGGAATTTACTCAAGCGATCGAAGGTAAGCGTGAATTCCGTCGTCTACAAGATGCAGGTGTGGATCTGAAGAGCTACAACTGCAACACGATTTTTGTCGATCCACCACGTGCTGGGATGGATGTCGATACTTGTAAAATGGTGCAAGGTTACGAGCGCATCATGTACATCTCTTGTAACCCTGAGACTCTAAAAGAGAACTTGGACATTCTATGCGAAACACACAACGTGACGCGTTTTGCTCTGTTTGACCAATTCCCTTATACCCACCACATGGAAGCTGGCGTGCTATTGGAACGTAAAGCTTAGTCCACCAGCTTCAGACAAAAAAAAGCGAGCTCAATGGCTCGCTTTTTTTAATTTGATTCGTTTGCTTATTCCGCAGAAGTCTTCTTGCTGACAAAACCTAGCTTCTTACCAATCCATGCGAGTAAGATCATTGAAACCATGATCGCGAAGAAGTTTGAGCCTGCTTCTGGGTATTGCGCTTTAATAAACGCAGAGTGACCAAACGCACCTACGAAGAAACACGCCAAGCCAACCAATGGGATATCTTCTGATACCGGATTATTTAGGTACTCTTGGTAAAGAGCTTGTACAGCCAGTACGAGTGCAATCAATGGGAAGATTGAAAACGATACTTCACTCATGGTCAACCATGACAACAAAGCATCACCACACATACCTGCAACCAGTGCCAAAATCAGCGTTTTCTTTTCAGATTTATTTCCATTCGACATTATTCTATCCCGCCTTTTAATCGGTTACGTTCACGTTCTTTGCGATACCAATAGGCCCCTTTGGCTATCATTCGCAATTGCATGATCAATCGCTCGGCGAGTTCATCGCGCTCACGTCGATCTAAATCTAAAGCTTCAGCCCCCGAACTGAAAACCAAAGTCACAGACGCTTCTGCTTGAGTATACGCCTCTTCTCTGGTCACGCCGGTGCTCATTAAATACTCGGTTAATTCTGCCGCAAAATGCTGGATTTCTCGAGCAACAGCGGTACGAAATTCAGCAGAAGTGCCGGAGCGCTCACGCAACAACAAACGAAAAACGTTCGGACTACTTTCAATGAATTCCATAAAGGTTTCGACCGAGGTACGAATTACGCTACCTTCTTTCACAATACGTTGACGCGCCTGACGCATCAGTTGACGTAGTAGCAAACCGCCTTCATCGACCATAGTTAAGCCTAGCTCATCCATATCTTTGAAGTGACGGTAAAAAGAAGTCGGTGCAATCCCTGCCTCTCGGGCGACTTCTCGCAAGCTAAGGCTGGAAAAGCTGCGATCCGCACTTAACTGACTAAATGCCGCATCGATCAATGATCGACGTGTCTTCTCTTTTTGCTGTGCGCGGATTCCCATCGATTTCATTCTTAACTTGCTCTTTTTCTATAGGGTACAAGAGCCTCAATATAACGCAATTTGCTCCTACGGAGAAAGATATGTTGCTTCGCTCGCTCTGAGCGCCGAGAACGTTACTATTGGCATGCATCTAATTGCAATGTTCTCGATGCAATTTATAGACATACAACATACCAAATCACCCTTTTGGTCGATTCTGCGTGATCACTTCCACTCTCTAACAGGCATTACGTGTACCAATAGAGTAAATGAGTTAAAATCGCGCTAAAGCAATGTTAAGCAAATATAACAAGGAAGGCATCATGGCGCATGTTAATCACTATGACGTGATCGTAATCGGTAGTGGCCCTGGCGGAGAAGGGGCTGCAATGGGATTAACCAAAGCGGGACTGAATGTTGCCATTGTCGAGAAAGAAAGCAGTGTCGGCGGCGGTTGTACTCACTGGGGAACTATTCCATCAAAAGCACTGCGTCATGCCGTTAGCCGCATCATCGAATTTAATAGCAACCCGCTATTTTGTCGAAACAACACCAGCGTTCATGCAACATTTTCTGACATTTTAGGTCATGCTAAATCGGTCATTGATAAGCAAACTCGACTTCGTCAGGGCTTTTATGACCGTAACTCATGCACACTTTTGTTCGGAACCGCGCGATTTATCGATAACTACTCAATTGCAGTAATGCAAAGCGACGGCACAGAAGAAATCTATTCAGCGGATAAGTTTGTCATCGCGACGGGTTCTCGTCCGTATCAGCCTAACGACGTAGATTTCTTGCATGAGCGCATCTACGACAGTGATTCCATTTTGAGCCTGAAACACGACCCTCGCCATATCATCATTTACGGTGCGGGCGTTATAGGTTGTGAATACGCTTCTATCTTCCGCGGCCTTGGAGTGAAAACCGACCTTATCAATACCCGAGACCGCTTGTTGGAGTTTTTGGATAACGAAGTGTCAGATGCGCTGTCTTACCACTTCTGGAACAGCGGTGTGGTAATTCGTAATGATGAGACCTATGAAAAAATCGAAGGCACAGAAGATGGCGTGATTATTCACCTACAATCTGGCAAGAAGATGAAGGCAGACTGCTTGTTGTATGCGAATGGTCGAACAGGTAACACCGATAAGTTGAATTTGGGTGCAGTGGGTCTGGAAGCGGACTCTCGCGGACAACTAAAAGTAAACCGTAACTACCAAACCGATATCGAACACATTTACGCTGTAGGCGATGTCATCGGTTACCCTAGCCTTGCAAGCGCCGCTTATGACCAAGGGCGATTTGTCGCACAAGCCATTACGAAAGGTCAGGCAGAAAACTATCTGATTGATGATATTCCAACGGGTATCTACACCATCCCAGAGATTAGCTCTGTGGGTAAAACCGAGCAAGAGCTAACAGCTGCGAAAGTACCGTATGAAGTAGGACGCTCTTCGTTCAAGCATCTAGCTCGTGCACAGATCGCAGGAAAAGACATCGGTAGCTTGAAGATATTGTTCCATCGTGAAACCAAAGAAATTTTAGGGATTCACTGTTTTGGCGAACGTGCCGCGGAAATTATCCACATCGGTCAAGCCATTATGGAGCAAAAAGGCTCAGCGAATAACATCGAGTATTTCGTCAATACCACCTTCAACTATCCAACAATGGCCGAAGCGTATCGTGTCGCTGCGTTGAATGGTTTGAACCGCTTGTTCTAATCTATGCTTCTTGATAGCAGAAAGAAAAACAGCAGGCTTGGACCTGCTGTTTTTATATCAACATTGTGCTAGGAAGGTATCCTTGTGCCATTGGTAGAGAAAGATAACCCCTAAACCAATACCCCGCATCAACATAAAGCTCGTCATTGCAAACCACAGCGCGTGATTTTCCCACTCGGCGAACAAGTAAAAGACAACGAAGAAACTGCTGGTCGCGACAAACATACTATTGCGCATGTCTTTGCCTTTGGTTGCACCGACAAAAATGCCATCCAATAGAAAGCACCACATCGACACAAGTGGCATCACCACCAGCCAAGGTAGATACACCGCTGCTTGCTGTTGTACCGTCTCAATTGAAGTGATCATGGCGATCAACTGCGATCCCGCCAAACCAAAGAGCGCGGTCAGTCCTAAGCAAATAACCAAACTCCAAAAGAAAGTGCCGACAAGCGATGCACTCAATTGTTGCCTATCTTTGGCACCAATCGCCTTCCCGACCATGGCCTCCATTGCGTAAGCAAAGCCATCCATGCCATACGAGATAATCATCAGGAAGCTCATCAGAACCGCATTTGCAGCGACAACCTCATCACCAAAGCTCGCACCTTGGAACGTCATAAAGCTAAAAGCCGCTTGCAGACACAAAGAGCGCAAGAAAATATCGCGATTCAATTTCACGAAGCGCCCTAAACCGTGTTGAGTGCTGGCTAGCAACTTTTGAGGTGATGGTAATTGTCTCTCTCGCCAGGTTTTCCAGACACACATGAGACCAAAACCCATGCCTGAGTAGTCAGCAATCACCGATGCCAGCGCAGCGCCTTCTACTTTCCACCCCAAACCAATCACAAACAACAAATCGAGGGCAATATTCGTCACGTTGGTGATGATCACCATCCACATTGGTGCTTTGGAATTTTGCGTCCCGAGCAGCCACCCCAACAACACAAAGTTCATTAGCGCAGCGGGGGCACTCCACACACGGATAGAGAAATATTGCATGCCGTAGTGTTTTACCTCTGCGCTGGCGTCACTCCAGCCAAAGATCAAATCAGCAATCGGGTTATGGGCAATAAGGAAGACTAACGCAAACAGCAGCGCCATAAGTGAGCCTTGCATAAACACCAAGGCAAGTTGCTTTCGGTCTTCACCGCCATAGGACTGCGCCGCCAACCCTGTAGTCGACATACGCAAAAAACCAAGCAGCCAAAACGTCACGCTGATCATGGTGCTGCCCAACGCAACACCGCCCAAATACCAAGCGTGGTCTAGATGACCAATCACCGCAGCATCGACCAAACCGAGCAATGGAACAGTAATATTCGACAGCACCATAGGTATCGCTAAAGCTAAGACTTGGCGATGAACTTTTGGGTTAGATAAAGGAGAGAAGATTGAATTTGTCACAGGCACCTCATCAGTAAGATCGACGAGTGTACCTGAGCGCTTAACGACTAGCCAATTACCACTTGATGTGAACGAGGACTGGCGTGAGGCGATGCTTCAGCATTGGAATCTTATTAAGCCAACGCTGCCAAGCTTTCCAACGAGAACAGAATCTATCGAATGGCGAGAAAGCTTTCACCCATTGTGCCCATGGTAACCATTGCAATATCTGTGCTGCAGGCGCTTCAAAGCCATGAGCATAACGATCAGAGCCAAGCTTTTGCCCCCACTTGGTTTCCGTTAAATCTCCTGCCAGCACCATACACAGTTCAGCAGAAACAAAATGTCGACCCAAGGTTTGAATAAATTTCGCGACTTGACGCTCTGTGCAATCGAGCAGTGCCATTTCACATAAAATGAGCACCGGTGCTTGCTCTGGAATGGCTAACGTCTCTAGCCACGACATTTCATCCACACTGCCACAGCGATGTTCATAGCGTTCATTTTTGTGGAACAAGCGCTGACGCCATACCAAATTTTCCGTCACATCCAGCTCTATCCAATGGCAGCGTCCATTATCCAAACGATAAAAGCGGGTATCCAGCCCCGCTCCGACATTGATTATCCAGGCATCGGGACACTGCTGTAAGAAGTGGTTAACCTGCTGGTCACAAAGCTGAGTCAGCGTCACGTGCAGCAATTGCTTCTGCGCAATATCACCACTCAAACAATCCGGCGCCATCTTACAGCTCAAACACGCTTTAGCAGCTATCGGATCGTACACCAAGCCATTGTCGACCATGCTTTCACGGCTACGCAATAACAGTGGCTTTAATAAATGGTTAGGAACTTGATGTTTAGACTGAGACATGGGCATTTCCTGCGCCAGAGAGAAAACATAGACATTAATAAAGATGATAATGAATATCAATTACATTATCAAGCTTATAAATTGGTCAAAACAAACAATGTCAAGATGATGAGCAAGCTTTTGGAGGAAGTAGAAAAAGAGAAAAGACAAAACAGCCCAGATCAACTGGGCTGCTTAAATACACTTACATCCAATCGGTATTACGAATAATACCAACGGCTAAACCTTCAATCGTAAGGTGCTGAGACGTTAAGTCCACTTGGATTGGGGCAAACTCTTCATTCTCAGCATGCAGTAATATGGTTGAACCTTTGCGCTCCAAACGCTTCACAGTCACATCATCATCAACACGCGCAACGACAACTTGACCGTCTCTCACGTCTTGGGTTTTATGCACCGCGAGCAAATCGCCATCCATAATCCCGATGTCTTTCATACTCTCGCCATTTACACGAAGTAAGAAATCCGCTTGCGGTTTGAACATCGCAGGATCGACTTGGTAGTGCGCCTCTACGTGCTCTTGAGCCAGAATTGGCTCACCCGCTGCGACTTGACCAATCAAAGGCAAACCCTGCTCATCATTGGCTGCGTCTTCAAGCAGGATACGAATCCCACGAGAAGCGCCTGGAATAATTTCAATTGCTTGCTTACGAGCAAGCGCTTTTAGGTGTTCCTCTGCGGCATTCGCAGAGCGGAAGCCAAGCTCACGCGCAATCTCTGCACGAGTTGGTGGCATTCCGGTGTCATCGATTTTACTTTTGATCAAATCGAAGACTTGTTGTTGGCGTGGCGTTAACGGCTTCATGTCTCACCTGTCTTTTTATACAGTTAACTGTGAGTATATCCAGTAAATGCTCAAATGAAAACCCAATTGGTTGTTTTTTAATTTATTTGTGGGGAGCTTTCAGCTTACCGATTAAGTTCATTCTTTATTCGTTTAAAACACCGACTTTTCAGTTAATCAAGGTAAAGCAATAACTTAGGGGTTCGACTAATTTACAGCCAATAAAATTAAAAGGTTTGACCAGTTTCTGGTATCCTTGCAGCGCTTAAATTTTATCGCCTAGGCTTATTTCTATTGCCGTACTCATCTCTTTTTATAGAGAAGACATGCAAAGCGGAAACTGAAATAAGGTTAGGCCTGTTTGAATACCTATTGAGGCTGTGAACTTTATGTCTTCTGGACAATCATTTTCACGTTCATTACTAAAACTACCTTTATCGGTACTGGTAAAGGGCACCGCAATCCCGTCGAACCCGATTGAAGATCTGAACATCGACCTAACTAAACCGATTGTATATGCCCTGCCGTTCCGCTCGAACGTGGATTTGCTGACACTGCAAAAACAAGCCATGAGCCTTGGTCTACCCGACCCGCTCAGCCCGCTGGAAATCAATGGCAAAACGCTGAACCGTTTCGTCTTTATCGCTGCGCGTCCAACTGTGATGAACAACGATAATGATGTCCCAACCGATTCTGTTTCTCTGTTCACTGACTTACTGGAACTGCACAAGCTGGATAGTGAGTTGGATGTTCAAATGATCCCTGCAACCGTGCTTTGGGGTCGTAAGCCAGGTAAAGAAGAGAACCAAAAGCCTTACCTTCAACCGATGAATGGTCCGCAAAAAGCCAAAGCGGTAATGGCGGCGGGACGCGACTGCTTAGTTCGCTTTAGTCCCGTGGTATCTCTGCGTTATATGGCAGACTCCCACGGTACCGACAGCGCAATTGCGCACAAACTGGCTCGCGTGGCGCGTATCCACTTCTCACGCCAGAAACTGGCTGCTTCAGGCCCAAACCTGCCACAACGCCAAGTGTTGTTTGCTCGTTTACTAAAGTCTCCAGCTATTGAACTGGCGATTGCTGACGAAGCCAAGAGCAAAAACATCTCGATTGATAAGGCACGTAAAGAAGCCCACGACATCATGGATGAAATCGCTGCCGACTTCTCCTATAGTCTGGTGAAAAACGGCGACCGCATCCTGAGTTGGTTATGGACAAAACTATACCAAGGTTTGCACATCAATAACGCCTCGACTGTGCGTCGTTTAGCGCAAGACGGCCACGAAATTGTGTACGTTCCGTGTCACCGTAGTCACATGGACTACCTGCTGTTGTCTTATGTTTTATACCATGAAGGCATGGTGCCTCCGCACATTGCGGCAGGCATTAACTTGAACTTCTTCCCGGCCGGTCCTCTTTTCCGTCGTGGTGGGGCGTTCTTTATTCGTCGTAGTTTTAAAGGCAACAAACTGTACTCAACCATTTTCCGTGAGTATCTAGCTGAGCTGTTTGCCAAAGGCTATTCAGTCGAGTACTTCAGTGAGGGTGGTCGTTCACGTACAGGTCGCTTACTGCAAGCGAAAACGGGTATGCTGGCTATGACCATCCAAGCAATGCTACGTGGTTTAAACCGCCCAGTAACGCTAGTGCCGGTCTACATCGGCTACGAGCACGTAATGGAAGTGGGCACTTACGCGAAAGAGCTGCGTGGCAAACGCAAAGAGAAAGAAAACGCAGGGCTTGTACTGCGTACTCTGCGTAAACTGCGTAACTTTGGTTTGGGCTATGTGAACTTCGGTGAGCCAATTCAGCTCAACCAATACTTGAACGAGCATGCTCCTGAGTGGACGAAAGACATCGACAGCATGGGTGGTAACAAACCACAATGGATGAATCCTGTGGTGAACGACCTTGCTAATAAGATGATGACGCACATCAACGATGCGGCGGCGGCAAACGCGTTGACCTTGTGTGCAACCGCACTGCTTGCTTCTCGTCAACGTGCACTTTCTCGTGACTCGCTGATCAATCAGATTGAGTGTTACTTAAAGCTACTCAAAAATAACCCGTACTCAAGCACCTCCACTATCCCTACCGAAAGTGCTGAGGAGTTGGTCGATCATGCAATTTCGCTTGATAAGTTCGTGATTGAAACCGATAGCATGGGTGACATCATTTCGCTGGACCGTAGCCAATCGATCCTGATGACCTACTATCGCAACAACATCATCCACTTGTTCGCTCTGCCGTCATTAATTGCCCAAATGCTCATTCGTCAGCGCAACCTTTCGGTAGCCAAGATTCAAGCGAATGTCGCGCAAATCTACCCATTCTTGAAGAAAGAGCTGTTCTTAAGTTACCAAGAAGACGAGTTAGATGAATTGGTCGTTAAAACACTGCATGAATTTGCCGATCAGAAAATGATTAGTCTTGATGGTGATAAGCTAGAGATCAATCAATCGAACAACCAGCCTTTGGTTCTGTTAGGTCGAACGATAACTGAAACGCTGCAACGCTACTCTATCGCGATGAACTTGCTTGTTGCTTACCCTGAGCTGGGTAAATCGGACCTAGAGCAGAAGAGCCAAGATATTGCTCAGCGCTTAGGGCGTTTGCACGGTATTAATGCGCCAGAATTCTTCGATAAAGGTGTGTTTACCGCGATGTTCAATACGCTCAAACAGCAAAAATACCTCGATAACGATGGTAACTGTGACACGAAGAAAACGCAGCAATTTGCACGGCTACTGTTCACTCTGCTTTATCCAGAAGTGAAACTGACGATCGAAGAGAGTATTCACCAACTTCGGTCGTAACCGTTTTACCTTCGTCCAATAAGAAAAAAGGCATCCAATCGGATGCCTTTTTCTATTTCTTCGCTTACCAAAATGCGACCAGTAACCCTATCGCTATCACCATGCCAACATAATTGTTGTTAAGGAAAGCCTTAAAGCACAACTCACGCTCACGGTGACGAATTAAGTGCTGCTGATAAACAAACAACGACGCTGCAATCAAAAGGGTCCAGTAGTAACTTTGTCCCAATTGGTAGAACTGCCCTAACCAAACCAACATCGCGAGTGTAATCAGTTGCAAAACACCAATAATAAGCTTGTCATGACGACCAAACAGAATTGCCGTCGATTTAATGCCAATCTTTAGATCATCATCTCGGTCTACCATCGCATATTGAGTGTCGTACGCAATGGTCCACAAAGCGTTAATGAGGAACAAAAACCAAACAATCAATGGTAATTCCCCAGTTTGTGCAGCCCACGCCATTGGAATCGCCCAGCTAAAAGCCAAGCCTAAAAATAGCTGTGGAATATGAGTGTAACGCTTCATAAATGGATAGATGAACGCCAACACAATGCCAGCGAAGGATAGCTGAATCGTCAGCGGGTTCATGGTCAGCACTAACAAAAACGAGCTGATACCCAAAACCAAAAATAATCCAATCGCTTCTTTTGCTGTCACTTTCCCTGATGGCAGTGGACGTTGCTTAGTACGCTTTACATGGCCGTCGACTTTGCGATCTGCAAAATCATTAATCACGCACCCCGCACTACGCATTAGGAATACCCCCAATACAAACACGATGAATACATCCCAACTCGGCATCCCTTGGGCTGAGATAATTAGCGCCCAAATCGTTGGCCACATCAGTAACAGTGAACCAATCGGGCGATCCATGCGCATCAGTTGCCAATATGCTTTGGCTTTTTCTGCGGACATTTACACTGTCTCCTTAGCGTAAACTGGTGAATTAGATAAGAATAACTCGGCGACTAGCATCGGTTTGTGATTCATCCACAACCTTGAGCGTCGCGCTAACAAACGTCCTTCTGGTACGGCTACCCATCCCATTTGTAAAGAGTCTCGCTCAACGTTATCTGCGCTGAACACTGTTAATCCTAATGGGATATCCCCTTGTTGAGCCAAATCATACTGCTGATCAACTAAGGTTGAGCGAGGAATCAATGTCCGCCCAATAACCCAGTTATTATTGTCACCGCACAAAATTACCTCTCTCAGTAAGCAATCTTGTTCGGACAATAACTGGCTTTCGTCCTGTTTTAATGTCGCTGCAGTGACGATCTGATTTTGTAGCAATTCTACCGTTAACGCTTGGCAGTGCTGTTTTAAACGACGTGACAAAGACCCTTGCTCTTCAAGCCAATGCTTGGCAAATTCATTTGGAAATTCGAATTCTTCGGGGTTTTGCCACTCTACTTCCAATAAAGAAGCAAGATAGAGTGATGTTGGCTGATTCATACTAGTATTCAATTGGAGGCTTTATGCGTACAATAAAGCAACAACTTACCGTCCATAGTAATGTATGTAACCGTAAGTTCCGTTATTTGTTATAGACGGCCCATTGTATCAAGACTGAAGCGATTCGAATATCGCGATCCAGAGAAAGAAAAGTTAGAAATATGTACAAACGTTATATAGCCCAAATTATTTTTGCGTTAACCATACTATTCGCCGCACCAAGTTGGGCTGAAACGGAAGAAGCTGGACCTAAGTTGGCATACTTTACCCTAGAGCCTGACCTCACTACTAACTTTTACACCAAAGGCAAAAAGTTAGGTTATGTGCAAGTGCGCATCGACATCATGGTAATGAGTCAACAAGATTTATCAGTTGTTGAGCATCACCAACCTTTGATTCGCGATGCAGTGATTGAATTATTGGGTAAGCAAACAGAAGATACGATTAAGTCCCTTTCTGGCCGAGAAGATCTGCGCAAAACTTTAGTGACGACCCTCAACGAAACGCTTTTGCCTGAAACAGGTAAAACCATCATTGCCGATTTGTTGTTTACAAAATACCTTTATCAATAAACCCAAATCCGTTTTGAACATAAAAAAAGACCGCTCTTGAGCGGTCTTTTCATTTCATCAGCTTTAGGCTTGCTGTTGGTATTTCATCTTGCCTGAATCAAACAGCGCAATCGCCATCCCCGACAGTAGCCCAACTAAGTGAGCGGTGTTTGCAATCGCCATAAATGGCTGCACAAAACCAAGAACTAACCATACCAACATAAAGACGATGATTGGCTTGGGTAGCGTAAGGCCTAAATGTGGCAAGCGGTAACCCAGTATCCACAAATAACCAAGCAGTGCATAGACCACGCCAGACAAGCCGCCGAAGTTAGCCCCTTCAACATAGAACTGGCCTGCCCCTGAAAGCGCTGCCGACACCACAAAGAGTTGCAATAGCTTACCGGAACCGAGACGACGTTCGATGTCGCCACCCAACTGCCACCACCATAGTAAGTTAAACACGATGTGAGTTACTGAAAAGTGCAGTAACGCATGACTTAGCCATCGCCACACTTGCCATTGTTGCCCCTCAAAAGCCGGGAAGTGCAACAACTTAAACACGCCATTGCCAAAGCCAAACATTTGTAACAAGTAGATGATGATACAGACTGTCATGATCAGCAAAGTCATGGGGCCAGCTTTCGCTTTGACCATGCTTATGATACTCGGGTTGGAATAATGAAATGTGCTCTTACGAGTATCGGCAACGTCCCACGAGGCGGCGCTGTATTTTGAATCAGACGGATTAGCAAGGAACTGCTTAAGTTCGGCTTCCGCTTCTATTTCATGCTGGCTATCAGTCAGCCACAGCGCAAACTGCCCATCTCCTTCTGGCATCATTTCGATGTCAATTTGGCGAGAGGCCATATAATCAATAAAGGCTTGCGCCATACGTGGATTATTTAACGTTACCAATCTCTTCATTAACTTCTCACTATCGGTAGTTCTGCTCGATGCCAGGCTTCAAAGCCACCATCTACACTGTACACCTGTTCAAAGCCTTGGTTAACCAAATATTGCGCTGCACCTTGGCTACTAATGCCGTGGTAACACATCACTAGAATAGGTTGTTCGAACTCCACTTCATCCATAAACGCAACGATCGTATCGTTAGTTAAATGATACGCGGACTCCGCATGCGCAACGGCAAACGATTGAGGGTCACGGATATCTACAAGCTTCGCATCACCCTGCTCGAGCAGCGCTTGCGCACCTTGTACATCGATATGCTTAAACTGATCCATTTACTTTCTCATTGTCTTATTAATATACCCAAGCAACCTCGAACCTAACGTACTAATCAGCACCCGTGGTACAGCATAAAATCCATATTTGAAGTTGCTTGGGTATACTGCCGCTATTGTAACCTATCCAACGGCAAACTTAGACACATGGATAATCAGGGTTTTCAAAAGTGTACACATTCCAACCATTTGTGGATAAAGCTGTGAATTGCGTTGATAAAGTGTATTTGGATCTTTTGATCCACAATATGTAGTGATGATCCTGATCTAACTGTGTGTATATCTATAACTATCCCCAGATGGAAAAGTGCTTGAATCCCTTATTTTGTCCGGGTTTCGAACAGTTGATAAATAATTACTTCACAGAGTTATACACAGGTAGCACATAAAATCCGGATCGCAAACGCTATCGATTTTCGATCGACAATAAAAAAGCCGAGATCACATGATCTCGGCTTTCTGTGAAAATCTTACTTTCAATTAGCAGTGGAAATTAAAATTCACCCACGGCCAATTTTAGTTTCTTCATTGCATTTTTTTCTAGCTGGCGAATACGCTCGGCAGAAACACCGAACGCATCAGCTAAGTCTTGCAATGTTGCTTTCTCATCATCTAACCAACGAGAACGCACGATGCGCTGACTACGCTCATCCAAACTCGCTAATGCATGACCCAAGCGATTGTTGGTGTGCATTTCCCAGTTGGCGGCTTCAATGTTGTCGGCCACATCAGACGATTTGTCTTCTAGGTATAGCATCGGCGCTGTGTAAGCGTTTGAACTGTCGTCTTCATCAGTTGGCATATCAAAGGTTGAATCCACCGCCGCTAAGCGTGATTCCATCTCGCGAACTTCAGAAGGCTCAACACCTAACTCGCGCGCAACGGTTTCCACTTCACCGTTGTTAAACCAACCCAAGCGCTTTTTCAACTTACGCAGGTTGAAGAACAATTTACGTTGCGCTTTAGTGGTCGCAATTTTCACGATACGCCAGTTACGTAGCACGTATTCGTGGATCTCTGCTTTGATCCAGTGGACAGCAAAAGAAACCAAGCGAACCCCTACTTCTGGGTTAAAACGCTTAACGGCTTTCATTAGACCGATGTTACCCTCTTGCACAAGATCCGCCATCGGCAAACCGTAGCCAGAGTAACCACGAGCAACGTGAACAACGAATCGTAGGTGCGAAAGAATTAGACCTTTTGCAGCCTCAATCTCACCTTTATAGTGTAATCGTTCTGCCAGCTCACGCTCTTCGTCTGCAGTCAGCATTGGGTAGCTGTTTACTGAGCGAATATAGCTATCAAGGCTATCTTGCGTGACTAGAGCCATCGGATACGCTTCTTTTGTCATTCAATTCCTCATCAATCTCTGATCTGGAGCATTACATTGCAATTTAGCTTCGATATCTTGAACTCAAAATGAACAAGTTTCAAGAAGGGGAAGCAATTATCCATAAACATTTGGTCTAAGCAAGGGTTCAAAATTAGCTAGTGCTAATGAAATCCAAGTAATAAGACCGCCATCACTTAAACTGGTTCAATTTCTTTTAAATGTCGTTGCGCAGAAAAACGCGCCGCAATACATCCCAAAAGACTCCCAATGATGATTAATAACAAAGATTCATCCCAACTTAGACCAATCAGGCGGAACTGGCTATCGTACAACGCAGCAAGGTCTTCCACCGCACTATTCATGACAATGGTCACTAAAGCCGTTACCAACCACGCAATAGTGGCACCTAACACGCCAAACCACATGCCTGTGTACAAGTAAGGGCGCAGAATAAAACTGTCCGTCGCACCGATCAGTTTCATGGTTTGAATCTCTTCTTTATTCGCCAGCACATTAAATCGCAATGTATTGCCAACGATTAAAAATACCGCACCGAGCATCAGTACTGTCAGGGTAATGACAATAATACTCGCGAGAGTTTTGATGGCATCAAGACGCGCCAGCCAGTCTTCGTCAAGTCTCACGTCGGTCACATCTTGTTGCTCTCGAACGTCTTTGGCTAATGACTGAATATCACTTTTTAGCTCCGAATCTGGCGTAATCACCAACACACCAGGTAGCGCATAGCCACTTAAAAGACTGATAGCTTGGTCGAACCCTGCATATTGGCTTAAATCAGATAGACCTTGTTGCGGTGAAATATATTCTACCTCTTTTACCAAAGGCCAAGTTTCAATTTGATCTTTGAGAACCATCACTCGCGCATCCGGCATGCCTTCAACTAAGTAAGCACTAACTTGTGAAGGAGAAGCGACATCTTCCGCTGCCCCCGCAACGTTTTTCCCCAATAGATACAAACAAGCTGGCATGGCAAGTGCCATGGAGATGACCGCTAGGGTCAGAATGTTGCCTAGTGGTCGTTGCCATAAGGCGCTAAAAGAGGATTTAGCTTGTTTTGCGTGGACAGAGAAAAAACCATCGGTATTCGCACGCTTGGCACTGCGGCCTTTCCCCTTCTTTTGGGAGTGCTTGTTACCTGCCATAGTCTTCTACCTCACTTAGGAAGCCTTGGTTCAATTCAAAATGACGATACTGTGGGCGAGTGTTTACTAACCCCACATCGTGCGTGGCAAGTAGTATAGTCACGCCCGCACGGTTAAATTCTTCGAATAGACGCAACACACGGTTGGATAATTCTGGGTCAAGGTTACCCGTAGGCTCATCAGCCACCAGCAACGTTGGTCGATTAACCACAGCACGGGCAATACCGACGCGCTGTTGTTCACCACCAGAAAGTTGACTAGGTAGACAACGAGCTTTATCGAGTAAGCCCGTTTTATCTAACGCCGCAGAAACACGGCGTTTGATTTCGTTTTCAGAAATCGATTCGATACGCATTGGTAGAGCGACATTGTCGTACACACTGCGATCCATCAATAGGCGATGATCTTGAAAAACAATCCCAATATTGCGGCGCAAAAAAGGGATGTCTTTGCCTGGAATACGCGTGATGTCGTGGCCATTAAAATGGATTTTGCCATCGGTTGGTCGCTCTATCGCGCAGATCAATTTCAGCAAGGTACTTTTACCAGCCCCGGAATGTCCGCCTAAAAACGCCATTTCACCGCGCCTCAGGTGAAAATCGACTTTTTGCAGTGCTTGTCGACCACCTCGGTAAGCTTTGCTTACTTGCTGAAATTTGATCACCGTTGATTTCCTCTAACTCTTTTTATTCTTCACGACTAAACAGTGCGTCAATAAACTCTTGAGTTTCAAATGGACGCAAGTCTTCGATACCTTCACCCACACCAATGTAACGAATTGGAATACCGAACTGATCAGCAATAGCGAAAATTACGCCGCCCTTGGCTGTACCATCCAGCTTAGTCAAAGTAATCCCGGTTAGAGGGGCAACATCACTGAAAAGTTTCGCTTGGCTAATGGCATTTTGTCCTGTACCTGCGTCAAGCGTTAGCATGATCTCATGTGGTGCAGAGTCATCAATTTTCTTCATCACACGTACAATCTTACGCAGCTCTTCCATTAGGTTCGCTTTGTTCTGTAGACGACCTGCTGTATCAGCAATCACGACATCCACACCACGTGCTTTTGCCGCTTCAATCGCATCATAGATAACAGAGGCACTGTCTGCGCCAGTATGTTGAGCAATCACAGGAACATTATTACGCTCACCCCACACTTGTAGCTGCTCAACCGCTGCGGCACGGAAAGTATCGCCCGCTGCAAGCATCACTTTTTTGCCTTGAGTTTGGAACTGCTTCGCTAGCTTACCGATGGTCGTGGTTTTACCCACGCCATTTACACCCACCATCAAGATGACGTAAGGCGTTTTGTTGCTATCGATTTCTAGTGGCTGTTCGACTTTAGAAAGAATCTCAGCCATTTCTTCTTTCAACAAACCATAAAGGGCTTCGCCGTCTTTCAGATCGCCACGTGTGGCTTTTTCTGTCAGGTTGTTGATGATTTTTGTTGTGGTATTCATGCCCACATCAGCAATAAGCAGTTGCTCTTCTAGCTCTTCAAATAAGTCTTCATCGATTTTCTTACCGCTGAACAGACCGAAGAAGCCAGCACCAATATTTGCTTTTGTTCGGCTTAGGCTGCGTTTAAGACGAGCAAAAAAGCTTTCTGTTGGCTTTTCTTGTTCTTGAACACGAGGCGCGGCCGATACGACTTCTGGCTCTTCTGCTTCTGCTTCTGCTTCTGCTTCTGCTTCTGCTGGGGCAGCCTCTGATTGTTTCTCTTCTTCTTCAAGCTCTGGTGTTGCTTCCGCTTGCTCAGCAACCGCTTCGGTTTGCTGCTCTTCAGAAGGCGCTTCCACTGCTTCTTCTTTTACTGTTTCTTCAGTTTTTGGTTTTGGGCTTTGTTCTTCGTCACCAAAACCTAGCCACGAAAGTAATCCGCGCTTCTTTTTTTCCGTCATCTGGGGCTATCCTAGATTGTTCTTTTATCTATTAATGACTCTTTTTTGACAAGATTATTATCTGTCTAAAAAAGGCTAATGACAAAGTTCTGAAAACTTTCCGATTAGGTAATTCTAATCTTATTAGTGTTACACTCTGTCATCTTGAATATTCTGGGCTGTATCCAAGCTCCAAGCTCATTGCTTGGGCGATTAGATATAGTATCACTTTATTAGCGGTCAAAAAATCTATGGTAAGACGTCGCCAGCAAAACTCATCACAAAAAAAGCCAACAACGGGCTTTGTTCGCATTATTAGTGGCTTATGGAGAGGCAGAAAACTTCCTGTACACGATGCTGAAGGCTTACGCCCCACGACAGATCGCGTCAAAGAAACGCTGTTTAACTGGTTAGCTCAAGATGTACCACAGGCAAAATGTCTCGACTTGTTTGCTGGCTCTGGCGGCTTGGGATTTGAGTCAGCTTCGCGCCAAGCAGAGCAAGTGACCATGGTTGAGCTAAACCCACAAGCTTTCCAACAGTTACAAAAGAATGTTGCCTCTCTTAACGCGAACAACATCCAAGTGGTAAATACCGACGCACTGAGTTTTTTGAAGCAACCGGGTTCTGCTCACCATGTGGTGTTTATTGACCCACCGTTTCGCAAAGGTCTATTGGATGAGACCGTGGCTCTGCTAGAACAAAATGGCTGGCTCGCGGAAGATGCGATGATTTATATTGAAACAGAAAAAGAACTCAATATTGCCGACTTACCAGAAAACTGGCAATTACATCGAGAAAAAACAGCAGGCCAAGTGAGCTATCGTCTGTACGAACGTACCTCCGCATAACGCCTCGATTTAAAAGGATACTTAAATGAAAGCACTAATTATGCTGGCCAAAGCGGCTATCGCCTTTGTTTGGTTAGTATTAATCCTAAATATTTTTATGCCCTTTCCCGGCAATGCCGCGATTGCGCTATACATCATGACCGCTTTTTTGTTCATCATGCACGGTTTACAAATGGCCATCTTCATTGGTGCATTTGGCGACAAAATAAAAATGAGCAGTTGGGAAAAATATTCAATCCTGATTTTTGGTATTTTTGCCCTACTCGATATTCGTCGTAAACACATGATGTAATCGCTCAGATACGAAAAAGCCGCTCTTGTGAGCGGCTTTTTTTCTGCGTTTCGTTCGTCACCCAATGTAACTTTTTACACCATCCAAGAACATTTGAGTGGAGATCATCACCAGTAACAAGCCCATTAAGCGTTCTACCGCCTTCAAGCCACGTTCACCCAACAAGCGATTAAAGAAGCCATAAAACATCAGTATAAAAAATGTTGCGCCCCACGCAATTACGACTGATGCTGACATTTCCAACATTTTCTCTGGATGTTGCGAAGACAGTAAAAGCAAGGCTGCAATCACTGAAGGGCCCGCGATCATAGGAATGGCCATCGGAACATAAAGGGCTCCTCGCCTGCTGCCAGTCCAGTAATGCTGCCAGCACTCGGGAAATCATCTTAATCGCAATAATGAAGAGAATAATGCCACCTGAAATGCTGAGCGTTTCTGGCTGGACATGCAAAAAACTTAAGATGCTTTGTCCTGCAAAGAGAAATAGCATCAAGATCAGTAAGGCAAACAGTAGTTCACGAATCAATACCTTACGACGACGCTTGGGATCGATATGTTTGAGAATAGACAACACAATCGGCAAGTTACCGAGAGGGTCCATGATTAGAAACAGCATGGTCGCTGCAGAAAGAATGTCCATATTCTGGCCTCACCTAAAAAATGGCGGCCAGTGTATAGCAAACTGACAACATGAGTATATGACTGAGGGCGAAAACACCATATTCACCCTCGATCTTAGCCGCCGTTTTAGTGATTACAAACTCGCGCCATATTGACCACAAACTTACCTTCAAGCTCACGAATTTTGTCGCGCTTGAGCAAAAATGCTAGTAATGCATCTAAGTCTAGATCATTCAGTTTACAGGTGTGAAAGCGAACGCTAGCGCCAAAGTGCTGTGTGAGGGCTTCGCGATCCATTGGCGTTTCTGTAAGTAGGTTTAGCAGCTCGTGAGCATGGATTTCACTCATTATTGACTCCAGTTATTAAGAACAATGCGTTCAGTTTACTGAAATCCTCAAGAGCTGCTTTGACTTAAATTAGTAAATGATTGAGGCAACAATGAGGGCATGAGCAAAAAAGTAACTACCACTCACCCACAAATAGGCGTGTTTCATCGGTTTTCGATAACCGTGTATCGCGTATGCCAGCGCCGAATAGATGAGAACTAAGGTTCCGCTAAAGCCGATAGCATTGGCGTAACTCGGCACTTGTAACCAAACTTCACCGGCTGCCCAAGCAAGTTGAACCAGCATCATCCCCATGATCACAACGGGGAATACCAGAGAGTCGAGTTGAGGTAGCAACAAAAAGAACGCCACGATACTCGCTGCAAGCAGCAGGGCCAACAGCCACCAGACAATCTCACCATTAAGCTGCACCCAAAATGACTTGCTGTAGCATACCTGGGCAACCAGATAAGCCGTAAAATAGATTAGCTTACGAGTTTTAAACGAGTGCAGCGTATCTGCCACCATAGACACAATAAGCCCACCCGCAATCCAGTAGGTATATGTTGCGGATGCACCTTGAGTTAACACCAACACAAGAAGAAGTAGCAGAGTAAAGATTTTAAACACGAGGGATTGTGTCGGGTTAGCTTGCTTTGCTCCCAACACGGAATACACACCTGATAGCCCTATCGCCAGCCAACTCCACATGCAGTATACACCTTTTACTTAAACTCGCCGCTAGTCTAGGTAGACCAGTTTTGATGTAAAGACACAATCTACGAAAGTTGGATCTCGCTAGCGATTCGAAACATTTTGTAACCCTCAGCCTACGTAATAATAAAGCCGATGAGCCTGAATGATGCCACTAAACATTGGGGCCAAGCTTTGCTCATCAGCCGAACCCATCAAATCACACGACACAATAACCAGCGCTTTCTAAAACTATTTAACTGAAAAACAGATAAGTGCTCCAGGTAAGCCGCCATTTCACAAACTGACGATTAAACCACCAGGATGTATGCAATGCAGGCAACAAGAATAAATAACAGACACAAAATAGAAAATAGTCTTAGTAGCGCTCTAAGAGAGGAGGAACTACTGATGATTAGGGGTAAAAACTAAGAAAACTGACCTTAATTCAGTAAAAAAAATATCAGACAAGAAAAGTAAGTCAATGATAAATAAAATCATAATTTCAATAACAGATAAAAGTGCGGACTTCATAAACCATAAAATCACTAAACACTTTTGAAGCCCATATTTTCTCATAAGGTAAGAAAATCTCACTCCATGCTTTCGATTTGACGATGTAACCTCATAGCACATTTTTTAATTTTCTCAATTTTTGAGAAATACAGACAAAATAAAGACCCAACATACCATTCGAAACAAAAAACAATTACAAAGCCAACACCACAAACCATTTAACATTATAAAATCAAATAGTTAAAACAATAAAGGATAAAAACAAAACAATGTGAACACTTTAAATACAGGACAAAAAACATAGTTTCATTAGTCAGAATCACGTAAAACCAGACAAGTTAAGTGTGGTTTTTGAAAAGATTAACGAGCATATGTTGATCAAACCCCAAAAACAGTGCTATATTAAATTCATCGAGTTCATCAAAGATTAAGGGGTAGTGTTATGATTTCATCTTCTCAAAAACAAGGGCTGGTTATGATTGCAGTGGTTGTGGGTTTAATGACACTGCCAATGATGTACTAACCCAATGATTTAAAATAAAAAAGGACGCAAATGCGTCCTTTTTTATTTATCTGTATAGCTCTACTGAATGTGCTTAGACAAAATATCCCAGTGCATATAGTAGAAACCAAGAGCGGCCAGCGTAATCAACGTCATTAGCAAAATTGCTGTACGCCAAATAAAGCGAGAGCTTCTTGGTGTCAGCTCTTTTTCACAAGCATCACATGCCGCCATAAAGCCTTTACGATCATCCAGCTTGTAATCGTCTTCGTGCACCACTTTGTTACGCACGGTTGCGATGAATCGAAGCTTTGCTATCACGTCATGCGGTAAACGTTCTTCACAACTATTAATAAGTTGGTGCAACCCTTTCCCTTCTGCATGGTACTGAGTACGCAAAAGTTTTTCGATCGTTCGGGTACGCATGACTACTTTTTCAATATCTGACATCGTAACCCTCCTTACCAGACCCTTCCTATGTTCATTATTTTTATTCTTCTATAAATTTAGAGCTTTTTCGAGCCGTTAAGTGCAATTTTACTTTCAATTTGTGCCCTTGAGCTCATATAGCCTCACAAGTGAAAGCCGCTTCGTTCAGCTTTAGTGACTTCGCTTGCAGATGAAGCGACGATTTCATCGCGTCCCCATTGAGATAAACCGTGAAGTGCGCCGAATAAATTTCATGTCCCTTTCATTAGATTATGAATAAGTTACCTCAACTCATCGTTTCGTCAGCGAGTTCTGTAGAATGGGACCCGATAAAACATTGGAGGTTAATATGCCAATCTCACTTATTGTCGCCCTATTCGCCCTTATTGCCTTGGGCGCGTGGGTGTTTTTCCGTTTTTATAGTAAGCACTATGTGGGCGAAGACGCTCCAGAGCAAAGCGCGCAGGTAACGGTTTTAGATAAACAAGCGATAGACATACCAAACGCACCACCAGGTCAAGACGATCAAGAGTATTGGATTTACGTTCAACGTGGTTCTATCGGTCCAAAGCGTGAATTCCAAATTGGAGTGCATTACTACCATGCACTCAACCCTGGAGATAAGGGAACACTGACCTATCGCGGCAGCAAGTTCCTTCACTTCGCTATCAAACGTTAAGGCAGTAACCAACGAGTCTTGGCAGAACGAGAAAAGAGATAGCTCATCGCCAAGGCTCCAGCTCCACTTAGAACGATCCAGACTGGAATCACCCACGCAGGATGTCCTGTGTACCAACCGAACTCTTTCATCGGCCATAAGAAAATAGGGTGAAGTAAGTAAATCCCTAAGCTGTGCTGACTGATCACACTAACCACTTTTTGTACTTTTGGTGATAAGCCTTCACCGAAGTAACGCCCGATCATAAAAATCATCGAAGCCGCTAGAATCACATTCAGTGTTTTATAAGAGAGCCAGCGCCCAACCGTATACTTCTCCGCCTCTAAGCTATTTGTCACAACCATCGTAAAGGTCACTGCCAACGCCACGAGTCCTAGCCCAACAAATAAGGTCACCATAGAGCGATTCGAAGGTACCTTTTGAAATAAAACATACCCCAGTGGAAGGTAACCCATATAAAGCCACATCTGATTACTCCAAGGGCCATCAATCTTGAACAAGAACAGTGTGCTGGTGAAAAGCCAAAATGCGAGATAGGTATACAAGACGTTGTCATCCACGTTGCGTACCATCCATTGAAACAGCGGAATCACAAAATACAGTGGTATAAAGTAATAGAAAAAGCCGAGATGGTAATACGTTGCGTGGAATGGGCTATTGCTTAATACCTCTTTTACGGTTTCAAAATCAAAGCCTTGAGAAGTCCAACCTGAAAGGTATGCATAAAACATCGACCAAATAAGAAATGGAACTAAAACTTTGCCCAAACGCCTTTTGATATAATACTTACCGTCAAATGGTCGAGTGTCACTGAGCATTAGCGCTCCGGTGATCAAAATAAAAACTGGCACTGCCCAGCGGGTTACGCTATTCACGCCTACCGCTGTCAGCCATTGGTCAAATGGAATCACTCCTAACTCATTTCGATACGGTGCCAAGACGTGAATGGCGATCACTGCTACCGCTGCGAAGCCGCGCAATAAATCAAAAAACAGAACCCTTTCTCTCATACCTTTCCCTACTTTGAGTCGCTTATCGTTTATAGCATAGGGTAAATCTCAACCAGTGAAATGGTTAACAATCTGTTTTTGCTTATTTTTAACTCAACAATGACCTACAACGGGGATTTCATCACCACTCTAATCACTTAACGAGAACCAAAAACCAAGCATCAGTATTCACTCTCGATGCCAAACCGACACAATCTGATTACAGCAAACGGCGCATAAGAAACAAAAATGGCTCCGATTTGGAGCCATTTATACCATCGACAGATAGCGATACTGGGGATAGTTACGCAGTAGCAACATCAGCTTTTGGCAACTTAATTGAAATCAGCGTCGTCAGTGCCAAGAAAGCAAAAGAAACCCATAAGCACGCTGCAAGACCAGCCTCTTGGTAGATCCAACCCGATAATACCGTGCCAATCAAGCGTCCCATCGCATTGGCCATGTAGTAAAAACCAACATCCAACGAGACGCCATCGCCTTTAGCGTAGCTCACTATCAAGTACGAGTGCAGCGAAGAGTTAATGGCAAACACAGCGCCAAAAATCATCAAACCTACCACAATCACCAATTCAGGCTGCCAACCGATTTGCACACCATAAGCAATACCAGCCGTAATTAACGCTAGGACTCCTGCCCACACCAATGCTGCACTACCATCAGGCACACGACCTTGCGCTTTGCCAGTAATACGCGGCGCAAAGCCTTGCACAAACCCATAAGCAATGACCCACGTAGCGAGAAAGCTACCAACCCACAAGTGATCCCAGCCAAACACGCTACCAAGATAAATAGGCAGAGCAACGACAAACCACACATCACGAGCACCAAACAAGAACATGCGTGCTGCGGATAAAATGTTTATCGATTCAGACTTGGAGAATATTTGGCGAAACTTAGGTTGACTCTTAGCTTTACCCATGTCCGCTTCTAGCCAGATCATGCTGCAAACAAACACTAATGTAAGTACACCCGCCATAATAAACATCGAGTTTTGAAAACCCACCCAAGATAGCAGCAAGCCACCAACAAAAAAGCCCGCTCCTTTGAGTGCATTCTTCGAGCCAGTTAAAATCGCTACCCATTTGTAGAGCGCCCCTTGCTGCTCGTCTGGTACTAGCGTTTTAATCGCGCTCTTAGCACTCATTTTGTTCAGATCTTTGGCAATCCCCGACAGAGCTTGCGCTGCCATCACCCAAGGAATGGTCAGCCATGCATTTGGTACTGCGAGCATCAACAACGCAAACACTTGCATCGCTAAACCAATGTTCATGGTTTTATTAAGGCCTAACCTTGCGCCCAGCCAACCACCAACCAGGTTTGTCACCACACCAAAAAATTCATAGAAAAGGAACAGTGAGGCAATAGCTAACGTGGAATAACCTAAGTCATGAAAATAGAGCACCACTAGCATACGCAGTGCGCCATCGGTCACCGTAAAGTTCCAATAGTTAAACGTCACTAACATGTACTGACGAATACTTTTGCTTAATTGAGAAATCATATTGACCTCATATGTACAGCGATAGAAGCATTTAGATCATCATGTTCTAAATGCTTCCTAACCTGTACAGCAACATTGACCAATACAATGTTACTGTGATTTTCAAAAAATGCCCCAACATCAATAAAAAGCAAAATACATTTTAAAAACAATTGATTAGTTAATGTTAATGGCATTTTTTGTAAACAGTCGTATCCTGAAGAAGCTCGAATTTAGCTTTTGGATCATAATGAACCAAAAGCTATTTAAGCTGATCAAGTGTCTTGAGCCACGCGTTCGATGTACTCAACTTGCACAGGTTTTGTAAATGCACCAGGGCGCAATGCCTGCACTTCTCGCACGATATCTTCTAACTGCCATTCCTTTTCTAGGAGTAGGTGAGCAGCGAACAAACCTGTGCGCCCCGAACCACCCATGCAATGCATCGCAACTTTGCCACCTTGAGCAAGAATCGCGTGCAGTTCCGGACTGGCTTGTTGCCACTTCGTCGCAAATTCTTCATCTGGTGCGCAGTCGTCTTCAATCTCGATCTGGAACCATTTCATACCCAGTTGCTGAGTGGCTTCACCCAATGCAGAGACATTCTTCGCAGCTAATTCACTATCATCTAATGCAGTAACGACCGCTTGAACACCCTGCTCTTTCAACTGTTCTAACGACGCATGCAAATCGACACCTTTCGTTCCTGGGCACGGTGTTAAGATTAAAGCACCGGAGTCCAAATCTAATTGCCATGTAGGATGAGACATTGTGACCCCCTTTTTAAGCCAAACCAACGTTACGAACCAGCTCTGCTGTGCGCGTTGCATAACCCATTTCGTTATCGTACCAAGCGTAAATCTTAACCATACGAGAACCCACAACCATGGTTGATTGCGCATCAACGATGGTTGAACGTTGGTCGCCTTTATAATCGATAGAAACTAAAGGACGCTCTTCGAAGCCAAGGATGCCTTTCAAATCACCTTCAGATGCTTCTTTTAACAGTGCATTCACTTCTTCTGCTGTGGTATCACGCTTCACATCAAAAATGATGTCTGTTAACGATGCGTTTGCTAGAGGTACGCGAACCGCATGACCATTAATTTTGTCTTTTAATTCTGGGAAAATTTCGACAATCGCCTTCGCGCTACCCGTCGTGGTCGGGATAAGGCTCATGCCGCATGCTCTTGCACGGCGTAGATCTTTGTGTGGCGCATCTAAAATAGTTTGCGTATTCGTCAGGTCGTGAATGGTCGTAAAAGAAGATTGTTCGATACCCAATTTCTCATGAATGACTTTAACCACAGGTGCGATACAGTTAGTCGTACACGAAGCTGCTGTCACGATACGATGTTTTTCAGGGTCGAAAATATGGTCGTTCACGCCCACCACAATGTTCGCGATACCTTCTTCTTTCACAGGTGCGCTTACCACGACACGTTTTACGCCTTGCTCTAGGTATTTATTTAGGAATGATGTTTTGCGATGTACGCCTGTCGCTTCAATCACAACATCACAATCAGACCAGTTCACCGCATCGATATCGCGTTGTTGAGTCGTGGCGACACGCTTGCCGTTGATGACGAGCTCACTGCCTTCGACCTGAACTCCATGATGCCAACGACCTTGCACTGAATCGAATTCTAATAAGTGACCAAGCGTAGCGGCGTCACCTGCGACATCGTTGATTAACACAAACTCCAATTCTGGCCAATCAAATGCCGCTCGCAGCGCTAAGCGACCAATTCGGCCAAAGCCATTAATTCCTACTTTAATTGTCATAGTTTTACCCTCTAATCTTCTACCTTGAATCTCTATTCGCTGTTAACAGCAAGCCTCACGACTTTTATCATGTAAGCGTGTGATGTCGTCTTGGTATTCCTGCTTCAAACAGTTTGATGCCACTAAGTCTTCAATTAACTTTCGCATCCAACCTGGTAATTGCTGTGATAACTCGTAATACACCCATTGTCCTTGGCGTTTATCCACCAAGATGCCACTGGATCGTAACTGAGCAAGATGACGAGAAACTTTCGGCTGGCTCTCTTGCAGAGCAAACGCCAAATCACCAACGCAAGTTTCACCTTCACGGGCCACGAGCATTAAACAACGTACGCGTGTTTCATCGGATAACAGCTTAAAAAACTGATGTGGAAGCATAATGAACATACCTATATATGGATATGCGTATATGTTTATTTAATTAAGGTATATCGTCAAGAGGAAACCGTCCATCGTCATAAAAGTTTCACATCTAACGAACAGCTTGATTGTAAAGAGAGAGATTCAAAGAGATAAAAGATAAGACCAGAAATTATGCAGTCGCGACGCTTTGACTCCAGCGAACCGCTTCACCTAAGGAGAGCTTCACTTCCTCTAAAGGCAACCCCAATTGCATCGTGATTTTTTCAACCCCTGACCAATCGGCACGCTCGTAGCACTCTTCAAGGGAAATAAGTGCACCATAAACCCCTTTGCGATGTAATAGCGCTTGTTGTACTGAATGACTAAGCGGTAACTGCCTAACTAAAGATTCCACCGAAAGATCCAGCAACGCATCTAGAATCGACAGCAAACCAACCATGAAACCTTGTTCGTTGAGATGAGAGAATGGCTGATAGCGCGACATCAATTGGCAAAATTGAGCTCGTTGCAATGAAAGGTGATACAGCTCTCGAGGCTTGTTACTGGAGATATACGATGCCACAACCAAAGAGACAAACTGCTTAAGGTTATCCTGGCCAAGATAAATCAATGCCTGACGAAAAGAGCTGATTTCGACAGCCAAATTCGGCGCTTGCGTATTTACAAAACGCAATAATTTATACGACAACGCGACATCTTGCGTAATGATGGACTCGATACGAGTAAAGTCAGGCTCAGGAGCACAAACTTCACGAAACAGTTGCAATGCCAACACTTGCTCAGGACTGACGTATTTAGTCTGCGAGACGAGTGGCTTGCTAAAAAAATAACCTTGGAAAAATTTAAAGCCAGCCGCTTTCGCTTGCTCAAACTCTTCTGCGGTTTCAACACGTTCTGCTAAAAAGTGGTATTTGACGCGTTTGGCAAGGTGTGTTTTGACCAGTTCACAGGCCTTTTCAAGCCCCATCGCCATAATGTCGAGCTTCACAATATGCACATATGGCAAAAAACGGCGCCATTCTGGTGTTAGGGTGAAGTCATCCAAAGCGATCAAGTAACCTTCTCGATAAAACTCACGAATCGCATCAAGAAGCTCATCCGTAGGTTGGCACGTTTCCAACACTTCGATGACAATTTTGTTTTTCGGCAAACTGCGCGGCAAACGTCGCACCAAGCTTTGATGAGGAAAGTTAATAAAGCATCTAGAAGAGGCAATCACTGGGTTAGTACCCAGCGATAGGAAGTTTTCGACGATCAGTCGGTATGTCGCTCGATTTGAATCAATATGTGAAGGGTATGCGTTACTCTCCCCGTCTCGAAACAACAATTCATAACCCAGCGTCTGTCTTTTTCGGTTAAAGATCGGCTGGCGAGCGACATACGTTGTATTCATGCTAAAGAAGGACCTATAAATGGCTTATGACTTTGCAGCTGCTAATAATGCACCACAACCCATGAACATTGAACCGAATACTTTGTTTATTTTTCCCATGATTTTATCGGAGCGAATAAAGCGTCCCATTTGTGCTGCCAAGCTCGTGTAACCCAACATTACACACGCATCAATCACGACCGTAGTGACGCCAAGCACCAACAGTTGCGTGATTTGGTCTTTTGCCGGGTCAATAAACTGCGGGAACAACGCCACCAGAAAAACAATCGATTTAGGGTTGGTGAGGTTAATTAACACTGCCTTGTACAACAGCGCCGTGCCTGACATCTCGTTGTGGTTTTCAGCTGCGACTAAGCTTGATGTGTCGCGCCATTTCTGAACCCCCAGCCAAACCAGATAAGCGGCACCAACCCATTTAATGACAGAAAATGCGGTTGCTGACTGCGCGACAAGCGCACCAATACCCGCCCCCACCAGCGCGATGTGGATAACTAAACCAATTTGTAAGCCAATAATGGCACCCAGTGATTTACGGGTACCGTAACTCAAACCATTACTGATTGAGTTCACCGTGCCAGAGCCCGGAGCCAAACTAAAAACGATTGCTGTTACTACATAAGCTAACCAGACATGGGTATCCATTGCATTTCCTCACTAATTCTTCGATGATACATCGCGTAAACAACGTATCTTCAGGTAATCAACTAATGGCGACTAACCATTCACCTTTGACTTATACTCAAGAGACATTATTTGAGCAAGCAATTGGTGGTCCGATCGCAGCACTTTGGCAAACTCGCCAAGAGGGCTTTGTTAAAGGGACTGAGAAAAAGAACATTTACTGGTGCAAGCTAACCAACCCAGAGCATAAAAAAGCCGTGCTCATCGTAAATGGACGCATTGAGTCTTCCTGGAAATACCAAGAGCTGTTTTACGATCTCTACCGCCAAGGTTTCGATGTCTATTCCTTTGACCACCGCGGACAAGGTTTATCAGATCGTTTATTATCTGACTCAGATATGGGTCACGTCTATGACTTTACTGATTATATTGATGATATGGACATCGTCGTAAAAAAACACGACCTTAGCGAATATCAACAATGCTTCATCATCGCGCACTCTATGGGCGGCGCGATCGCCACACGTTACCTGCAAACTCACCCAGAACACCCTTTTACTGGTTTGATTCTAAGTGCGCCCATGTTTGGCATTAACCTGCCATGGTACCTATCACCAATAGCGATTCCGGTCACACAAATTATGTCAGCGGTATCGACTTTGCCACGCTATGCACCAGGACATCAGGCCTACTTCCCTAAGCCCTTTGAAGATAACCCACTTAGCCAAAGTTACGGCCGCTACCAATGGTTCCGAAACCTATATACGGAAAAACCGGAACTGCAAGTCGGTGGGCCAAGCACTCGCTGGGTTTGGCAAGGGCTCATGGCCGCTAAGCAGTGCTTTTTATTAACTCGCCAAGTCAAAATACCAGTAATCCTAATCCAAGCCGGAAACGATCGGATTGTTAGCAACCTCGCGCAAAAGCGTTTTATTGATAAATTGCGGAAAACCAACCCGCACGCGGAGCTGCTTTCCATCGAAGGCGCACAGCATGAAATCTTATTCGAGACCGACAAGTATCGTAATCAAGCGCTCGATGCGATTTTCCGCTTTATGAATGACCCTAAATCGCCATCAAACGAACAAGCACAATAAGAACTCTAGGCGACCATTTCACGACTAAGATTAAAGAGGAAATGTCTACACATCGATTTACCCTCTTTTTCATCCTCATTTTGGCGTACACTGCTTGAACTTGGCTACTTTGACACAGTGTTTAACCGCATAGTGCTACGGGCCCAAGTTCCCCCGCATTCGGAGCAGTACGATCTAGTCAGTCTGCTGTACTCCGTTTGCAATTCACCTGTTCCACACTATCCAAACCGTTTACGAGGACTTCATGAGCACATCGCTACCTTGCAAAGAGATCACCAAAATCGTTGCCTCTGATCTGGATGGCACGTTACTCGCACCAAACCATCAGCTCAGTGCTTACTCAAAAGAGACGCTAAAAGCGCTGCATGAAAAGGGTTATACCTTTGTCTTTGCAACCGGCCGTCACCACGTAGACGTTGCGAGCATCCGTCGCCAAGTTGGCATTCCAGCTTATATGATCACGTCGAATGGTGCCCGAGTGCACGACCAGGAAGATCAGCTAATGTACAGCGAGAATGTCCCTGCGGAACTGGTACAAGGCGTGATCGACACGATCAAACATGATCAAGAAATACTTATTCACATGTATCAAAATGATAGCTGGTTGATGAACAAGGATGATGAAACGTTACGTGACTTCCACGATGAATTCACTTACGTCTTATTTGATGAAGACCACGCCCCAACTGACGGTATTGCGAAAGTTTTCTTCACGCATCCAGGAGAAGACCACGAACGTTTGGTCGTATTTGAAAACAAACTACGTGAGCAGTTTGGTGATAAGCTGAACATCGCATTTTCAACGCCTTGGTGTTTGGAAGTAATGAGCGCTGGCGTGTCTAAAGGTCATGCTCTTGAAGCGGTAGCGAAAAAACTCGACCTCACGTTAGAAAACTGCGTAGCATTTGGTGATGGCATGAATGACGTAGAAATGCTGTCGATGGCAGGTAAAGGGCTAGTTATGGGTACATCACACGAAAAAGTGATGAAAGCTCTACCAAATAATGAAGTAATTGGCAGCAATGCAGAAGATGCGGTTGCACACTACCTACAAGAACACTTGCTGTAAGCTTCAATACTCCAAATTATGAAGGGCTGCACATTCGCAGTCCTTCTCTTTTATCGCTGACTTGGCAGCTTCTCTTTGCCAAGAATCGCGTCCCATTCTTCTTCTGTCACGGGCATAATCGACAAGCGATTTCCACGTTTCACCAACGGCATGTTCTCAAGTTCTGGCATCGCTTTCATCACCGACAACGGAATCACTCGCGCCGTTTTACGTACAAACTCGACATCCACCATAATCCAACGCGGGTTGTCTGGGTCTGACTTTGGATCGTAATAATCGCTTTCGGGATCGAATTGGAAATGATCGGGATAGGCTTCTCCCACAACTTTAGCAATACCTGCCACGCCAACATGTTTACAAGAAGAGTGGTAAATCAGGACTAAATCGCCCACCTTCACTTGGTCACGCATCATATTGCGCGCCTGATAATTACGAACTCCCTCCCAACATGAAACCTTTTGGGTTCGAAGCGTGTCAATAGAAAAGGTATCTGGTTCAGTTTTAAATAACCAATATGCCATAATGCCATCCGATGCCGATTGAGTAACAATAATGAGGAAGATATAACATGAAGGCTTTGAAAAACCCAGTGGCGCTTGCCACCCTGCTGGTTCTGCAAGCATGTAGTTCACAGTCGCCACAATCTGGTGCCGCTGACCTAACCTCTCCACCAGCAACCTTAGATAAGCCTGAAACCATTCAACCTCAAACTTTTATGCTGCGCGGAAAAGTGATCGTCGGTCACGAGAGCCAATACATCATGCCTTGTGGCAGCGACAAGCAATATTGGTTGCAACTATCACCACAGCAAATGCAACGAGCAATTCAGTTAAATAACGAGCCTTACCAGACTATGTATGGCGAGGTTATCGGCCACCTCAACCCACCGGGCATCGATGGGTTTTCTGCTGATTTCGATGCTAACTTTGTCGTGGAACAAGTGAACTTCCTCACAACGGAAAACCCAAACCGTTGTCAGCAACCAAACAAACCAACTCGCGTGTTTGGTAATGAGCCTTCTTGGTCGGCAAGCTTTGAGGCTAATGGACTAACATTCCAGCAAATCGGCAAACAAACCACAAAATTAGCGATTAACAGCAGTCAGCTTCAACCTCGCCAGCGCACTTATCAACTGCAAGGTGGTGAGCTTCGCTTAACAGAAAACCTCTGCTCAGACACAATGAGCGATTCTTTGTATGGCTGGAAAGCAACACTAAAACATGATGGCGAGACGTATCAAGGTTGTGGTATGGCTGCAAACGTCGATGCAACGCTTGGCTGGGCTAATACCTATGTCGCGACCTCAACCCAATCACAAGGCTTTGAAGTACAAATGACCTTAAACCCAGACCACAGCGCCACAACAAAATACCGTTACGCCAATGGACAAGCACCATTAATCGAGCGTGGTTACTGGCAACAGTTAAGTCCGTCTCAGGTTCAAGTTGTCATGACGCATCATCAACAGCAAAGGCTAATGTCAGAGCGACTGTTTACTCGAGAAGGCAATCAGCTCAAAGCGACCAAAGAAAAAGTCGGTAACTTAGTATACCCAATCGCCGATGGTGGTTTAGTCCTTTATCCTGCCACCGTTCGTGATGAAGGCATCATGCAACCAGCCGAAAAACGCACCAACAACCCCATCGGTAGTGCTGACGTCCCTTCTAGTGCAGAGTTTGATTCAAAAGTAGATGCCGCGGTGCGCAACTACTTCTTTATCCATCAAACCACCCCCAACAATAACCAATACCGTTGGCTAACTTACGACCTCAACAGCGATGGTAACGAAGAGCTATTGGTACAGTTGGATTGGTGTGGTTCCGGAGGCTGTACATTGCTGATATTTGAACATCACGAAAAGGAATGGCGATTTAATAGCCGCATTACACTAGTGCAAAGCCCGATTATGCTCGGCCAACAAACCTCTCATGGTTGGCGAGATCTGATTTTTAATGTCAGCGGTGGCGGAGCTAAAGCGGCTCAACACGTGATGCAATACACTGGGGTTAGCTACCCACTCAACCCAAGCATGGCACCAACGGCAACGCCGAACCAAGTCAGTGGTGTGCGTCTGTTCTCTGATGGGATAAGCCCGGTGCGCGAAGGAGTTCGTCTGTAATGTCACAACCGTGTCCAACCTGCGGTTTTCAATTCAATTGTATGTGCTCGCTAATGCCGAAACTTACCAGTGAGCACAACATCCTGCTGTTAATGCATCCGAATGAACTGAAGCGTGATACTAATACCGGCCAGCTACTAGAGCAGTGCCAACTCAACATTGAGCGAGTAATCTGGGATCGCAAACAGCCACCAGCAGAATTGCTCACTCTATTAGCTGATCCGTCGCGGTATCCGGTGTTGCTCTTCCCCTGTGAAGAAAGTATCACACTCGAACATGTGGTACTCCAAAGCCAGCAACAAACCAAAACTCCGCTGTTTATTATTTTAGATGCCACCTGGCAAGAGGCGCGCAAGATGATCAATAAGAGCCGTTGGTTAGAAGGTATCCCTACTATGGGATTGTCTGCGTCGGCGGACTCCCAATATCAGCTGCGACGCAACCAACAACAAGGTAATTTGTGTACGTTTGAAGTCGCTGCACATTTGCTCGGGCAACTTGGAGAACAAAACAACCAACAACAAATGCAGCGCTTTTTTGCCCATTACCTCGCTCTGTTCCAAGCTGAAAAGAGTGGACACGCTCTTAAGCGTTAACCATTAAGCTCAGTAGAAGAACCAAGTAAATTACCACCTTCTAAAGAAGGTGGCTTTGTGTGAGCCCCCTAAAAGGGGGCCTTTGTTTAGTCCAGCGCC
>NZ_JAWOQN010000419.1:0-749 GCF_033337395.1 Vibrio sp. YT-19(2023)
TGACTCGGCTCGCTATTGTGAGAATGCTTATTTCATCAAACAGCGTGAAGAAGGCTACGCTGACAAGTCGATTTTGGAAATCATTCGTGAAATGTATCAATACGGCGATATGCTCACGATGTCTGCCAAGAAAGATCCAATGGTGAACATTGGTGGCATGTGCTGTATTCGTGATCATCAAGAGTTGTTCCAAGCGGTGCAAACGCGCTGCGTTCCTATGGAAGGTTTTGTCACTTATGGTGGCATGGCTGGGCGCGATATGGAGGCTTTAGCCCGTGGCTTGTATGAGGGCGCGGATGAAGACTTCCTGCATTATCGAATCAGTCAGGTGCAATACTTGGGCGAGCGTCTACGGGAGGGGGGAATTCCAATCCAATATCCAACTGGTGGCCATGCGGTGTTTGTTGATGCGGCGAAAATATTGCCGCACATTCCAGCCGATCAGTTCCCAGCACAAGCCTTGTGTAATGCGTTGTATCTGGAGGCTGGGATTCGAGCTGTTGAGATTGGCTCATTGTTGCTCGGACGTGACCCTGAAACGGGTGAACAGAAAGCCTCTGAGCTTGAATTAATGCGCTTAACGATTCCACGTCGAGTCTATACTAATGACCACATGGACTATATCGCGGATGCGTTGATCGAGTTGAAGAACCGAGCTCATGAATTGAAAGGTTTGACGTTCGAATATGAGCCTCCGGTTTTACGTCACTTTACGGCTCGCTTCCGTGAAATTGATTAATCTGAAGTAG
>NZ_JAWOQN010000420.1:0-748 GCF_033337395.1 Vibrio sp. YT-19(2023)
TCCGTGGCGTTTGTAGCTTCAACCTTTTCAATTTTTTCATCTTGCACAATGGAAAGATCCTCATTAATTACTGATGCGAGTTTTCCATCCACCTGAGTAATTCTTGTATCAGAGCTTTTCAAAACTTTTGAAGTAACATAGTTTTCACTTTGGTTGATACAATTAGCGAGCGCGACATTTGAAGTAAAAATAATCGCAAATGGTATTAACTTTTTCATTTTAATCTTTTAATCGTCCTGTTTCTTCGTTAATCAGATTTAATATATATTTGTAAACGTCTTTACCATTTTTCGCATGATAAATGTTTTTCTCACCAACGCACTCACCGAAACCATCATCTTTTTGTACGTTGTAGTTAACACCTATTACGCCCATGGTGACCTTGGTTTTTTCACCCTCTAGCTTCGCATGTTCACTTTGAAACTTATTTTCTTTACTAGATATTCTTTTCTTAAGGCTTTCACACAAACCATGCTCACCCACTAATGACTTTAAGAATTTGTCATAAACCTGATAATAATAAGTTCGCCCATCATACTGGTCTACGTAATATTTAGTCACGACGTCATACTTATCTCTATAAGATCTTTTTCTATTCAGTCCCATCGGGAATTGCACATATGTAGCTGCACCCTCAGAAAGAATAATAAACACTTGCTCTGGGTTTCGATCTTCCTTTTTAACTTTATCCGCTTCTTTCGCCGCAGCAATTAAACCGAGCCATGATTGAGTACCGCCACCTCTTGCT
>NZ_JAWOQN010000421.1:0-748 GCF_033337395.1 Vibrio sp. YT-19(2023)
TTGAGAACCAATATGGGTTAGTTATCCATCTCAATTTGATATTGCGTTAGCAATACGGGAATAACGCTCTCTGTTGAGAACTGTTCTACGATCGTTTGGCGTGCGTTTTTACGGATTCGTTCTTGTTGGCTTTTCTCCATCGCCATCCAGTACTGTAGATTGAGCGCGAGAGCGGGGACATCATCGGCAGTAAAGCCATTGTTGCCTGATTGAATGATGTCGGGTAAACGTCCGACCTTTAGACTGATCACCACAATGCCGCGTGCCATTGCCTCAAGTGCCGCCATGGGTAGTCCTTCGAAGCGAGAAGAGATGATCAATACGCTGATATTTTCCCATACCGCGTTCATGTCTGTTTGATGACCATGAAAAATGACATTCGCTGGTGCGGTTGTCTCTAAGTTTTGTCGCTCAGGCCCATCGCCATAGATAGAGAAGCGATAATCAGGGCAGGCTTTCGCTAACTCGATAAATTGATCTGCGCCTTTTTCAAGGCTTAAGCGACCAACAAACGAGATCTCTTGATAATGGTTGTTCATGCTTGGTAGCGCGACAAAGTTATTGAGCAGTTGCGAGGGGCAGAGCACTTTATCTTGAATACTTTTGCTTACTGCAAAGCAGTGATCCGAGAGGTAGCCTGAGCATCTGTCCAACCCGTCGTAAAGCCACAGTTTGCCCGATGACGACTCACCGGCATGATAAGTTGAAACCAAACGCGGAAAAGTGCGAGTGAGCAGTTTGGCGGTGC
>NZ_JAWOQN010000422.1:0-747 GCF_033337395.1 Vibrio sp. YT-19(2023)
AAAGAACTGCCTATCGTCACGGGTTATGCATACTGCAAAGAAGGTTTGATGCACACTTATGACCGAGGCTACAGTGAAATGACGTTCAGTCGTATTGCCGCTATCACCAAAGCAGACCTAGCCATCATCCATAAAGAATACCATTTGAGCTCAGCGGACCCGCGCGTGGTCGGCCCAGAGAAAGTGTTGCCAATTGGAAGCACGAACTACGATGTAGCGGATCAACTTGCTAACTTGGGCATGGAGGCGATTCATCCCAATGCTGCCGCTGGTTTGCGCGAAAGTGGGATTGAGCTGCAAATCAAAAACACGTTTGAGCCAGAACATGAAGGTACGTTGATATCTTCAGGGTATCGCCCAGAAGAAGACAAAGTGGAAATCATCGCAGGTAAAGAAAAGGTCTTCGCACTGCACTTGTTCGATCAAGCGATGGTCGGCAAGGTTGACAACGTGAGTTACGAATTGATGGAAATCATCTCTGATGCACGCGTCAGCTTGATCGGTAAAGAGATGAACGCTAACTCGATTACGTATTACCTTGGCGGTAGCTCGGACAGCTTAAACAAAGTGTTATACAAGGCCGAAAAACGTTACCCGAATGCCTCCATTAAAGGGCGAATGGTTGCGCTAATTTCAGCCATCGGTTCACACATCGACACTAACAAAACGTTAGCGAAGGGCGTCCTTTCTCTCATGAACAGTGGTGTCACACCGGTGGCGTTGCACTCTTCGTTGCGTAATGTAAAC
>NZ_JAWOQN010000423.1:0-747 GCF_033337395.1 Vibrio sp. YT-19(2023)
TATCAATAAAGACAATGTCACCTGGTTCAACCGTGCGCTGCATACTTACGCCTTCTACGGTTTTGCCAGTTTTGTGTTTGGTTAAGTTAATGCTTTTACGTGAAGCTCTATCGGTGAGCCCGCCAGCTAGTGCGATGGCTTTTTCTATCGTCAGTCCTGGTCGATACTCAAATCCTCCGGGTTTACGAACTTCGCCATTGACGTAAAACAAACGGAAGTAATTGATTGTCACCATGACTTTCGGGTTGATCAGATAATCACCTTTTAAGCCCGTTTCGATTTCGTATTTGAGCTGTTTTGGCGTTTTATTGATCGCTTTGATTCGTCCAAGGTAAGGGTAATCAAAGTAACCATCTGACGTGATGAGGATGTTTTTAATAGAAAGATCTTCCTCCCCGTAAACTTGCACTGAAATAGTGTCACCAGTATCGAGTAGGTAATCTTGTTCGTTTGAATTCGCGCTAACAAAAGTACTGAAAAGTAGCAGAGCTAGGCCAATTAACTTGAATAATGGATTCATTAACATTCCTTGTTACAACGAAAATTGCGCGCTTAACGTCCAGACATTTTGGTCGTAGCTATAACCTGAACGATTGGATGTTTTGTCTTGATATTGCCAATCCGCTTTCAATTGAATCCAGCGTCTAATTTGATAATCAACGCCAGCGGAAAGGGTGTATCGTTCGTCGTTTCTTGTGATGCCGGTGTAATCATCTTCTTGATAAATGCCACCTAAACGAGAGGCAG
>NZ_JAWOQN010000424.1:0-747 GCF_033337395.1 Vibrio sp. YT-19(2023)
GTTGTGTGGGATTGATATTATTTATTAAAAAACATGAACAGATATGAAAAAATAAGTCTTTTAAAACCTTGTTAAACTTACAACATTTACAAAACATAAATTACATTTGAGCGGTAAAATTCGTGCCGAAAAATTACTCAAATTCCTGAGAAAGATAATGAGTTGTAAACAAAATGATAAAAAATATTTTATAAAACCTCTCGCAATTTCCACCATGAAAAAAGCAAAAGTTACCCATTGAGATTCATATAGAGAATGGGGTTGGTTACAATTCTAAACGGCAATTTCAAGGAGTGATTATGAACAGTGTGGTGGACATTAGTTGGGCAAAATTAGCGGCTTTCAGTTTGATTCTGTTAGTGCCATTTGCGATCAATGCACGCTATAGATTAGGCATCGCGGAAGATGCATCAGTCAGCGTTGTGCGTATGACTTTACAGCTCGTTCTGATCGGGGTTTATCTTGAAGATCTCTTTCAATTAAACAGCGTAATCATCAACTTACTTTGGCTTGCGATTATGCTCGTCGTAGGAGCAAGCTCCATTGCAGGGAAAGCACGTTTACCGAAAAAGCCGCTCATGCTGCCACTTCTAACTGGGCTTGTATGTGGCTTGTTTCCACTACTAATTGCGATCACCGCTGGCTTGGTGCGTCCTACTCCGCTTTACAATGCACAATATATGATCCCATTGTCAGGCATGCTGTTAGGCAATAGTCTGAGCAGTAATATCATCGCGCTACAAAACT
>NZ_JAWOQN010000425.1:0-744 GCF_033337395.1 Vibrio sp. YT-19(2023)
AAAAAGTAACATTTGATGCTGGGAGGAATAAAAAAGACCAGCATAAAATGCTGGTCAAAATAGAAAGATTGGAAGGAATTGTTTTCTTTCTTGGTCTTTAGCCATCGATATCGCTGATGGCTAAGTGATGACTTTGAAAGAAGGAAGCGTGAATGCCCCCTTTATGCTGAAAGCATTAGCGAATTTGCTTTTGCTTCAAGGTTAGTGCCACCCATCAGGTATTCATCAATAGCACGAGCACATTCGCGACCTTCGTTGATACAACGAACCACCAAAGATTGGCCTGTACGCATATCACCTGCGGCGAATACGCCTTCTTGATTCGTCGCGAAACCTTGCGTTGCAACGTTGCCGCGATCATCGAGTGCGATATCCAGTTGAGCAAGCACGCCAGTTGGTTCTGGGTGCAGGAAGCCCATCGCTAGGAAAGCCATGTCACATGGGATCACGCGCTCGCTGCCTTCTACTTCTTTAAAGTTTGGGCGCTCGCCTGGTTTCGCATCTTCCCAAACGATATCTGCAAGACGAAGACCTGTAACTTCACCTTTGTCGTTACCGATGAACTCTTTGGTCAAGATGTTCCAGTGACGATCGACACCTTCTTCATGAGAAGTCGAAGTGCGTAGGATCATTGGGTATTGAGGCCAAGGCATATTGGCTGGGCGCTTCTCTGGTGGAATCGGCATGATTTCAACTTGAGTTATGCTTGCTGCGCCGTGACGGTTTGATGTTCCCACACAGTCT
>NZ_JAWOQN010000426.1:0-744 GCF_033337395.1 Vibrio sp. YT-19(2023)
CAACCTTTCATCTTTTTGATGCTAAGCCCATTCCTATTTTGGGGCGCGTACTTTTCGAACATTGATTTTACGTGGTTAAGTGACCAACTCACTGTACAGTTCAAACAAATCGACCCACAGCAGATTGAGCTATTGGAACCAAACACGTTGATGGCAAGTGCGATCATTAATGACGTGTTCAATCGCTTTGCGACGCTTTTGTTGCTTGCGTTTTGGTTCTTCCTTGCGACTAAAGCAAGTAAACAACAATACGGTTATTGGAAATGGTTTGCGGCCTCGTGCGCAATTTTGTTTCCTGCGGTATTGGGCGACATTGCAAGCTACGCAAGCTTACTATTGAAACATGGTCAGGTAATGACCTATGCGGCGGATCTCAACAGTCTCAATGGCTTACTGAAGTTGCCACTCACCAACGAATGGTCTCACTTTGCTAGCTCACTGCCACTTCTGTTGCCTTGGTACATTGTTCTAGGTTACGGCGTGGTATTAACGTGGACTGAATTTGAACGCGGACAGGCTCTGGTGATTTCGAGCCTGCCTTGGATTGCGTTTTACGTGATTTGGGCGTTGTACATCGTTATCGCTTAAGCTGACTAACGCTAATCGTTAAGCGTAAACGACACCAGTAATGGATTATGATCGGAAGCGTCGCTCTGCGGCGCTTTCGCATTTTTCAGCGTTAATCCGCGGTAGAACACATGGTCTAGCGGCAAGCCCGTAATAAACTGCGTACGATGATCTGGC
>NZ_JAWOQN010000427.1:0-743 GCF_033337395.1 Vibrio sp. YT-19(2023)
GGCCTTGGAAATGCTCACAAATGTCTAGCGCTTGCTCGAAGTTCAAACCATCCGTAAAGACTAGGGTCTTCGTCATCGGGTCGATGCCAAGCGACTCATAGTGCGCAATCATCTTTTCGCCCCAAGTGAATGGGCAACCGCTGTCGTGACGAACGCCAACGTACGCATGACTCAACTCTTCATCGAAGTCTTTGAGAAATGCATCGATTCCGATGGTATCCGTCAGTGCGATACCCAGTGCGCCATTAAACATTTTTTGCCAACGTTGCAGGGCAATTTTCTGCGAATCACGTACGTTTACTAACGCTTGATGACCCATAAACCACTCGTGAGCAACCGTGCCAATTGGGGTAAGATCTAACTCTCTCGCCAAATGGTAGTTACTGGTTCCCGTCAAGCATTGTGGCAATTCCTTGCTTAAGTACTCCAGCATGGTGCGCTGCGCTTGAAAAGAGAAACGGCGACGCGTCGACATATCTGCGAATTTGAAGTTAGTAATGTTGCGACGTTCTAGTTCGGCTTTCAAATAGCGAACTTTGTCTTCCAATACGGTTTGGAACTGCTCGAACGGGATATCTGACCAACGTTGACGGCTGCGAACTTCCGACACAATGCTCATGATGATGGTTTCGTACAGAATGGTTTCCTTCCACAAGCCATTGATTGTAATGCGTAACTGGCTTGAGCCATCCGACATGGTTTTGTTATGGAAAGAGACATCGCTTTGCGGGTTAAAACGGAAG
>NZ_JAWOQN010000428.1:0-743 GCF_033337395.1 Vibrio sp. YT-19(2023)
CAAGGTAAACCGCATCGCTTGCTTTCGCACCCAATGATGAGTATTGCGTTGCTGCATCTGGGTACAAGATTGCTGAAGCCCAAGGTGGGATGAACCAAATTACCGCGCCAAATAGCATCATCACAAGCGCCATCAGCGCAGCTTTGCTTGCGTTTTTCGAATCTTTCGCGTTAAGGAAACGGTAAGACTCCTGCATGTTGTTGATACTTTGCAGCTGTTTCACTACGAAGAAGATGAACGTACAAACTAACAGTAGTGGGTAGTTCATATCCGGGCCCATGATGAAGCCACCAGGGAAGTTCTCAACGATCTCGCCAGGGCCACCAACGACGTACAATGCAACTGCCGCACAAGCAATGGAGATAACCGCAACAACCAGCGTTTGAATAAAGTCCGACGCCACTACGCCCCACGCACCACTCAGCAATGAGATAGCCAATACCGCAAGGCCAGTCACCCAAATGGTAGTCACGATGTCGGCATTAAATACCGCAGAAGCAAACACACCCAAACCGTTTAGCCAAACACCCGCGTTAATCACACTTAACGGAATGATTACCCAAGTGAAAAACTGCTCGTTAGTGTTACCAAAGCGGCGTTTTACCCCTTCAGTTGGTGTATCGACTCGCATTTGGCGGAAGCGGCGAGCAAAGTAGAAGTAAGCGAAAACGTACGCCACCATGTTGCCAACAAACACGGCCAATACCGCGAAGCCATCGTTAAACGCTTTACCCGCTGCACCG
>NZ_JAWOQN010000042.1:0-38333 GCF_033337395.1 Vibrio sp. YT-19(2023)
GGGTGTAGCTCCAATTGGCAGAGCAGCGGATTCCAAATCCGCGTGTTGGGAGTTCGAATCTCTCCACCCCTGCCATATATCAGGCTCTGACTTAGGTCAGAGCCTTTTTTGTATCTGGTTTCTTCTCATTATTACAGCTTATTTCTACTCTTATCCCGTAAGTATGGCTTTCTGCTGTACTTTGGCAGCATTTAATCTACTGAACGAACGAAACTACAGTTAGCTGTAATGATCAGTGGCCCGAAATTTTAATAATAAAGGGGAATCACTATTTATATTTAGTTACACTCAACCGATCTGGATTAATGAGTAACTATGTATGGATATATCTCGTCGACGCTTTCTTCAATCATCCTTAGCAATCTCCGCGCTTACCGTTCTACCTGCATGTTCTCTATCTAGGAGCACTAATAAGCAGGGGCAATATATATACGATATTACTGCAGAGCCTTCTACTGCAGAATTGGTCCCTGGGTTTAACACAGACGTACTCGCATTTAATGGTTCGATTCCAGCGCCTACGATTCGTTGTCGCCAAGGCGAGAGAGTTATAATTCGGTTTACTAACAAGCTTTCAGAGCCGACTACAATCCACTGGCATGGCTTGCGAATCCCTATTGAAATGGATGGTGTACCTTTCTTAAGCCAGTTGCCTATCATGCCGGGTGAAACATTCGTTTATGAATTTACACCACCAGATGCGGGCACATTTTGGTATCACCCACATATGAATAGTGTGAAGCAGCTTGGTAAGGGCTTAGTTGGGCTAATTATCGTTGAAGAGGCTGAGCCTGTTCTATTTGATGAAGAACAGGAAATAGTTCTAAAGCATTGGCATTTAGACAAGCAAGGACAATGGAAGAACCTTATGGTGCCGCGCTTGAGTGCACGTATGGGGACTCCCGGAGAGTGGAGTAGCGTCAATGGTGTCCATGAGCCTGTTTATGCGCTGAAGCAGAATGCCACTACGCGATTAAGAATTGCTAATGTCGATAATACCATTACTTACCCGATCGCTATAGAAGGGGCAGAGGCTTGGGTTATTGCTATAGATGGTAATCCTGTTAAAACGCCTTATAAGCTCACTCAGCACAAAATTGGTCCAGGAATGAGGTTAGATATCGGATTGATTGCTCCGAAGGCTGGAACACGTGTTTATGTGCGTCAAATGAAAGGACGCTTCCCATTCCCTTTGTGCGAGTTTGACGTTGTTGAGTCTGACTTGCCGAGCAACCAGAAACTGCCTTTATTACCTCTCAACCCTGTGCCAGCTCTCGATTTGAAAAATGCAGAGCAAATCGATTATGTGTTTGAGTGGGAGGGGGCGATCACTCCTGCTGATAAATCGGGCAAAGCGATACCTAAGTTCTGGCTGATGAACAAACGGGCTTGGGAGGGAATGAGCAAAGATAATATTCCAGCGCCGCTTTCAACATTGGAGATGGGAAAAACCTATATCTTCAACCTAAAGAACGTCACCCAATATCATCATCCTATTCATCTTCATGGACACACATTTACGGTTCTTGAGTTAGATGGCAAAAAACTCGACGAACCGTTTCATACCGATACGGTCTTGCTTGGAAATAACGGCAGTGCGAAAGCGGCATTTGTTGCAGATAACCCTGGACGTTGGATGTACCATTGTCATGTGATCGAACACATGAAGACGGGTTTGATGGGCTACATCGAAGTAAAGTGACTCCTGTAACTTTTAAAATCTTGATAAGTTTTAAGCGCTATACTTTGCTGAATTCTAAGATTGTATAATCACTATTGCCGTAAATTTGATTACAATGTCGCCATTAACTTTTCTGGGGGAATTATGGGACAACTATCCGTTTTGGGTTTTATTGCATTGGGTGGTGCATTTGGTGCATGTTCTCGTTACTTAATTTCTGAACTTTGTGTCATTTTATTGGGGCGTGGTTTTCCATATGGTACGTTAACCGTTAACGTTGTTGGCTCATTTATGATGGGCTTATTGATAGCAGCTTTCGATAGTGAACTTTTGGCAACGGAACCTTGGCGACAAGTGATTGGCTTGGGTTTTTTAGGGGCACTAACGACGTTTTCCACCTTCTCGATGGATAATGTGTTGCTTATGCAGCAGGGCGCTTTCTTTAAGATGGGGTTGAACGTATTGTTGAATGTCGTGTTAAGTATTTCAGCTGCGTGGATAGGCTTTCAATTATTGATGCGCAGCTAGCAAAGTAGTTAAAAATTGAACAGGTCGGCTTGGTTTCACCAAGCCGTTTTTATATACTGACATCACTTGTCGGAGTGCCATAAGGCTGAGACCGTTAATTCGGGATCCGTTGAACCTGATCAGATTAGAATCTGCGAAGGGAACAAGAGAAGATATTCACACCGGAGTTCTTTCTGGTTGATCTATCAAAAGTCGAATGTTGTTACAGGCAAATATCGTAAGCTTTAACTAGCCTTAATTTGACTCCTCTTGTCGCATCTATCCGCCAAGCATTTTTATCCAATTACTTTTTATCTAGTATAACAAAGCAAGGAAAAATGCTATGTCGAGTCGCAAACAAGCGAGACTGGAAGCAAAACAGTTCATTGATACACTCTCGGTACAACCGTACCCCAATTCAAGCAAAGTCTACGTAGAAGGCTCACGTCCAGATATTCGTGTGCCAATGCGTGAAATATCACTCGCTGATAGCCTTATTGGGGGCACAAAAGAAGCGCCTATATTCGAACCTAATGAGCCAGTACGCGTTTACGATACGTCGGGTGTATACACAGATCCAGAGCACACCATAGACCTCTATAACGGCTTACCTAAGCTGAGAGAAGGGTGGATTGAAGAGCGCGCCGATACTGAGCTACTTGATGAAGTAAGCTCGGTGTACACCAAAGAACGCTTAGAAGACGAAACACTAGACGATCTTCGTTACGGTAATCTACCACGTATTCGACGTGCCAAAGATGGCCATTGTGTGACTCAATTGCACTATGCTCGCAAAGGTATTATTACCCCAGAAATGGAATATATCGCGCTGCGTGAAAACATGGGGCGTGCCAAGTATCGCGATGAAGTGCTGAATCAACAGCATCCGGGTCAAAGCTTCGGAGCGAACCTACCAAAAGATATTACCGCCGAATTCGTGCGCAAAGAAGTCGCCGAAGGTCGCGCTATTATCCCTTCCAATATTAACCACCCAGAATCCGAACCAATGATCATTGGACGTAACTTTTTGGTCAAAGTGAACGCCAACATCGGTAACTCATCGGTCACTTCTTCGATTGAGGAAGAAGTAGAGAAGCTCGTTTGGGCGACACGTTGGGGTGGAGATACCGTTATGGATCTCTCTACTGGACGTAACATCCACGAAACTCGCGAGTGGATTCTACGTAACAGTCCGGTTCCGATCGGTACCGTTCCAATGTACCAAGCGCTTGAGAAAGTGAACGGTGTTGCGGAAAACCTTAACTGGGAAGTGATGCGCGATACCCTGATTGAGCAAGCAGAGCAGGGCGTTGACTACTTCACTATCCATGCCGGTTTACTACTTCGTTATGTGCCAATGACTGCAAAACGCGTTACTGGCATCGTTTCTCGTGGTGGCTCTATCATCGCGAAATGGTGTTTAGCGCATCACCAAGAAAGCTTCTTATATACCCACTTCCGAGAGATCTGTGAAATCTGTGCTAAGTATGATGTCGCACTATCTCTCGGTGATGGTCTGCGTCCTGGTTCGGTTGCCGATGCTAACGACGAAGCGCAATTTGCAGAGCTTCGTACTCTTGGTGAGTTAACCAAGATTGCATGGGAATATGACGTACAGGTGATTATCGAAGGTCCTGGTCATGTTCCAATGCATATGATCAAAGAGAACATGGAAGAGCAGTTAGAGCACTGTCATGAGGCTCCTTTCTATACCCTTGGTCCATTGACGACAGACGTCGCTCCTGGCTACGACCATATTACTTCAGGCATTGGCGCTGCGATGATTGGTTGGTATGGCTGTGCGATGCTTTGCTACGTAACTCCTAAAGAGCATCTTGGTTTACCAAACAAAGAAGACGTGAAAGTAGGCATGATAACTTACAAGCTTGCTGCGCACGCCGCGGATTTGGCGAAGGGACATCCTGGTGCACAAGTTCGTGATAACGCGCTTTCTAAAGCTCGCTTCGAGTTCCGCTGGGAAGACCAATTCAACTTGTCACTCGATCCAGATACCGCGCGCGCTTTCCATGACGAAACCTTGCCTCAAGAGTCTGGAAAAGTTGCTCACTTCTGTTCGATGTGCGGGCCAAAGTTCTGCTCGATGAAGATCTCGCAAGAGGTTCGAGAATATGCGAAAGACACTGAGCAAGTTGCTGCGGACCAAGCTATCTCAATCAAAATGCTGGATGACCCTCTTGAGGGGATGCGTCAGAAATCGCAAGAATTTAGAGAGTCAGGTTCTGAGCTATACCACCCAGCAGCACATGCCGAGGTAAGTGACTAATGAGCAAAATCCTTATTCCGTCATCGTTGATTGAACTGACTGGTTTAGTTCAACAATGTTTGTTGTTGGCGAAAGAACAGGGTTTTAGCATCGAAGACATTGAGTTGGGTGTGAGCCCAACTCAATCTATTCAGCTTGTTCGCGGCCAACAGATCACACACATAACGACTGATCTCATTGATGATTATGACTCTGAGCATGAGAGTTCATTTGTGCTCTATTACCGTTCTGCTTTGTCGGTAGAAGCATGTGCTAAGCAACCGTCGAAAGCGATTTATATTTGTATTGCTGATACGCAGGTATCCGATGAAAAGGAGAAAGTGCTTCAGCTTGATATCTGGCGTCACCCAATTAACAACGAAGTGAGAGCGCTTTCCGTTAAGTCCAAATTCAACGCAATGTTCGATCCTGAACATCACCTTGCTTGGATAGTAACGCTGACAGTACTCGATTTCCCTATCGAAGATGCGTTAACACTTGCTCGAGGAATGCTAACTCAACAAGCGAATGTTTCACGTGAAACACTGTTGAATGACAACCTTGATGAGGGACGATCTACTCAATGGGCTGACCAATTTGATGATTTCCCCACACCTGTACTGGAGGATAACCGACTAGGTATTCAAGTTGGTTGGTCTGCACAGGGTGAGAGCGTTAGCTTTCCAACTCTAACTAAGCAAAGTCTAGGGCTCTATCCAGTCGTTGATGATGTTGCTTGGATTGAGCGTCTACTGCCACTAGGCATCAACACTATTCAACTGCGAATCAAGAACCCACAACAAGCCGATTTAGAACAACAGATCATTCGAGCAATTGAGCTAGGTCGTCAGTATCAAGCACAAGTGTTCATCAATGACTATTGGCAGTTGGCAATCAAGCATGGCGCTTATGGCGTCCACCTAGGACAAGAAGACATAGAAGAATCGAATTTGGCTCAGCTAACTAAAGCCGGCCTTCGTCTTGGTCTTTCTACCCATGGTTATTATGAGCTACTACGCATCGTACAAATTCATCCTAGTTACATCGCGCTAGGGCATATTTTTCCAACCACCACAAAACTGATGCCATCGAAACCACAAGGCTTGGTGCGCTTGGCTCTGTATCAAAAGCTGATTGATAGCATTCCTTATACAAATACAGAGGCTACTTTCCGTCCTTCAAAAGACAAAGCAGTTAGTGACCATGTGCTTGGCTTTCCGACGGTCGCGATTGGTGGTATTGACCAATCTAATGCAGACCAAGTTTGGCAAACAGGTGTTTCTAGTTTGGCAGTTGTGCGTGCTATTACGTTGGCAGAATCACCTCAGTCCGTCATCGAGTTCTTCGCACAACTGATGAAGGAAAGACAGCTAACGTTTACTGATCAGAATAGTGAATTGGCGCATAACAAGAGAGGCGAGCATGCTCACGGATAAGCAGTTTCTTCGCTATCAGCGCCAAGTAGCTCTGCCTGAAATTGCCGAAATTGGGCAAGAACGTTTGAGTAAATCGCATGTGCTGATCATCGGTTGTGGTGGGTTAGGGAGCGCAGCGAGTTTGTACTTGGCATCAGCGGGGGTTGGTAAATTGGTTGTGGTTGATGACGATAAAGTTGATAGCAGTAACCTACAACGTCAGATCATTTATCGTGAACAAGACCTCCAAGTTGCGAAAACAAAAGCGACTGTAAAGCAATTGACTGAACTTAATTCTATGGTTCAAGTTCGTGCTATCAATAAGCGATTAGACAAAGCACAGCTGCAGCTTGAGGTGATGTTGGCGGATGTGGTTTTGGATTGCACCGACAACATGCCAACGCGTCAGCTAATTAACCAAGTTTGTTTCGAGCAAAATACGCCGCTCATCTCGGCGGCGGCAATTGGTTGGCAAGGGCAATTTGCTGTCTTTGATTACCAAACACCAAGTGAACAAGAAGCGCAGAGTAAAGCGTGTTACCGCTGTTTGTATCCGTTCGACGAATTACCACAAACGCAAAAGTGCAGTGAGAGTGGTGTCGTCGGTCCGGTGGTGGGCACACTTGGCAACTACCAAGCGATAGCGGCAATTCAAAAACTGGCGACGGGAAAGTTTCATGTCGAGACTGCCAAGTTACACCTGTTCGATGGATTGAAGCTGCAATGGCAAACCATGGCGATAAGCAAAGACAAACAGTGCCAAGTGTGTGCTCAGATTTAGCTTACGGGTAATGGGCAGAATTAAGAGAGTTGGAAGCAATGACGTTATCAGAACAACAAACAACACAAATGACAGCTGCTGACTTAGATGTGATCACTATTGTCATCAATGGCCAGTCACATCAAGTTGCCAGTGAGTCAAATCTACAGCAAATCATTAGTCAATTTGCGCTGCCTGAAATGGGCTGTGTTTTTGCAATTAATAACAATGTTGTGCCGTGCAGTGAGTGGGCTAGCACAGTTCTTTCACAGGGAGATAGCATCTCTTTGTTTCAAGCGATCGCAGGGGGTTAAAGTCGATGCTTAAAATTGGTGATAAACAATTCGAATCAAGACTGTTCACGGGAACAGGGAAGTTTGCCAACAGCCGATTAATGGCAGAAGCGATTCAAGTATCGGGTTCTCAACTTGCGACCATGGCGTTGAAGCGTGTGGATGTGAACGACCAACAAGACGATATTTTGCTGCCGTTAGTACAAGCGGGTGTGAACTTATTGCCGAACACCTCAGGTGCAAAGAATGCTAAAGATGCTGTGTTTGCAGCACAATTGGCGAGAGAAGCGTTGGGTACTAACTGGTTAAAACTAGAAATTCATCCAGACCCGAAGTACTTGATGCCCGATCCAATTGAGACACTAGCAGCCGCTGAGCAACTGGTTCGTGAGGGTTTCATTGTCCTTCCTTATTGTCATGCTGACCCGGTTCTGTGTAAACGATTGGAAGAAGTAGGCTGTGCAGCGGTCATGCCATTAGGTGCGCCGATCGGTTCTAACAAAGGGATAGTTTCTCACGATTTCCTAGAGATCATCATCGACCAATCTAATGTTCCTGTCGTTGTTGATGCGGGTATTGGTGCTCCTTCACATGCCGCGCGTGCGATGGAAATGGGCGCGGATGCCGTGCTCGTTAATACTGCGATTGCAGCTTCGAGCGATCCCGTTGCGATGGCGAAGGCATTTAAGTTGGCGGTAGAGTCGGGGCGTATGGCTTATGAAGCCGGACTTGCTGGTAAGGTTTCTCATGCGGTTGCGTCGAGTCCACTGACGTCATTCTTAGATGAGCTTTAGTACTAGATTGGTTTAGCTATTAAGCGAGGAAAACATGAGCTTCGTTGAACAATTTAAGCAGCTTAATTGGGATGACATCTCGATGTCGATCTACGCGAAAACGGCACAAGATGTCGAGCGAGCATTGAATAAACCCAAGCGTGATTTGGAAGACTTTAAAGCGCTAATTTCACCAGCGGCTGAAGCGTACTTAGAGCAAATGGCGCAGCTGTCATACTCGGCAACTCGCAAGCGTTTTGGTAATACCATGTCGCTTTACATTCCACTGTACCTTTCTAACTTGTGCGCCAATGCTTGTACTTATTGTGGCTTCTCTATGGAGAACAGAATCAAGCGTCGTACTTTGAATAGGGACGAAGTGGCTGCAGAAGTTGAAGCCATTAAACGCATGAAGTTTGATAGCGTATTGCTGGTGACTGGCGAGCACGAAACTAAAGTGGGTATGAAATACTTCCGCGAAATGGTGCCTATGATTAAGAAGCGCTTTAACTATTTGGCGATGGAAGTACAGCCACTTGATCAAGACGAATACGCTGAGCTCAAGACATTGGGTTTGGATGCGGTGATGGTCTATCAAGAAACGTATCATCCTTCGACTTACGCCGAGCACCATTTGCGTGGCAACAAGATGGATTTCGAATACCGATTGGATACACCCGATCGTCTTGCAAAGGCGGGCATCGATAAGATCGGTATTGGTGCTTTAATAGGGTTGGAAGAGTGGCGTACCGACTGTTTTTATGTGGCAGCGCACTTGGACTATCTTGAGCGCACGTATTGGCAGACTCGTTACTCGATTTCTTTCCCGCGTTTGCGTCCTTGTGAGGGTGCGCTCCAACCCAAATCAGTCATGACGGATAAGCAACTTGTTCAGCTGATTTGCGCTTATCGTTTGTTGAATCCAGAAGTGGAGTTGTCATTATCGACTCGTGAGTCACCGAAGTTTAGAGATAACGCATTGCCTTTAGGCATTACCAGTATGTCTGCTGCATCGAAAACTCAGCCGGGTGGTTATGCGATGGATGATGTTGAACTCGAGCAGTTTGAGATCAGTGATGAGCGAAGCGCAGGTTCTGTGGAAGATATGATTCGAGCCAAAGGGTTTGACCCTGTATGGCGAGATTGGCACTCGGCGTATTCTGGTTAAGTAGCAAAGAAAGCCACTAGTCATCGTTATGTTTCACGTGAAACATAGGCAAAAAAAGAGGGTTGATGCAAAACATCAACCCTCTACTTTTTTCTAGCTTCTAGCTTCTAGCTTCTAGCTGTGTGCTACTGGTAGCGTTGCTTGACGAAGCCACTCTTTCACATCACCCTCAACAAGTGGGCTGATCTCATCCCATACCTTCTGATGGTAATCATTCAACCAAGCAAGCTCTGGACGAGTTAGCATATCAACGTTGATATTGCGCTTGTCGATTGGACAGCGTGTTAGCGACTCAAATGATAGAACAGGGAAGTCACCGTTAGTTGGGGTTTCAACAACAAGCTCTAGGTTCTCGATACGGATACCAAACGCATCCGCACGGTAGTAACCTGGCTCGTTGGATAGCACCATACCTTCTGTTAGAGGCACGTCGATTTGCTTCTTCGAAATGCTCGCCGGACCTTCATGAACACTTAGGAAGTGACCGACACCGTGACCAGTACCGTGATCGTAATCGTAGCCCTCCGCCCACAGGTGCTGACGAGCTAGCGTATCGATTTGGTAACCACGTGTGCCTTTCGGGAAACGTGCACGTGCAACACCGATGTGGCCTTTTAGCGCGAGAGTGAATTGTTTAATCATCTCTTGTGAAGGCTGACCGATCGCGATGGTACGCGTAATGTCTGTCGTGCCATCTAGGTACTGACCGCCTGAATCCACTAGGTAAAGTGTGTTCAGTTCTAGCTTGCCAGGTTCAGGTTGGTTTTCGTGGTTGTAGTGACACATTGCCGCGTTGCCGCCCGCAGCTGAAATGGTATCGAAGCTAAGATCCATAAGTGTCGGGTCTTCGCTACGGAACGCTTCCAGTTTGTCTGCCAGCGTCGCTTCATCATGCAGGTTACCAGCAACGACTTCAGCATCTAACCAAGATAGAAACTTGCTCATCGCCACGCCATCACGGATATGACATGCTTTCATACCTGCGATTTCAACGGCGTTCTTCGCCGCTTTTGGCATTAGGCATGGATCAGCTTTACTCACCACAGATGCGCCAGCATTTTGTAGAACCAATTTAAACCATGCGTTACTTGTTGCAGGGTCAACCAGTACATTCTTGCCAGTTAGGTTTTCTAGTCGTGCTTGCAATGCTTCTGGGTGATGAACCGTCACGCCGGCACCAACATGAGCGTCAAACTCAGCAGGTAGGCGAGCGGGATCTAGGAAGTATTCCACGCTTGAGTCTGAGTGCAGAATCGCGTGAGAAAGCAGAACTGGTAGACGTGAGACATCTAGACCACGAACGTTGAGCAACCAACAGATAGAATCAAGTGCTGTGATCACTGCGCTGTCTGCACCGGCTTTTTTCACGAGCTCTGCGATTTCTTGGCGTTTGCTTTCACTTGATTGTCCAACTGTTTCTGTTGCCATTAGGCGAACATCAGAAACCACAGGAGCAGGGCGGTCGTGCCACAGTTCATCAATTGGGTTGCTATCGAGAATCTTAAGCTCAAGGGTACCTGCAAGTTTTGCTTGTGCCATGTCTAGCCAAGCAGAGTTGTGCATGCGAGGGTCGATTGCCACAGACGCGCCATTTGCAAGATGGTCTTTAATCCAATCTAGTGCAGGCTCTTCAATCAAGTGACGGTATTCGAATAGATCAGCAGGAACCTGCTTTGTTACTTGTACTGTGTAGCGACCATCAACAAAGATAGCGGCTTTGTCTTTGGTGATTACCGCAGCACCAGCAGAACCAGTAAAGCCAGTTAGCCAATGTAAACGCTCGTTGTGCGCTGGTACGTATTCGCCCAAGTACTCGTCTTCATGTGGGACAAGTAGGGCATCAATATTATGTTGTGCTAGCCATTCGCGAATTGCATTCACGCGGCTTTGGGTATCGTTGTGCATCTGTGTTATTCCTTCAAATTACCGCTCCTTCATGCTCAGGTGTGGGAGCTGTTTCCATCTGCTTCATGCAGTTTACGATTCCATTGAGGTTCGCAATCACTTCAATAGAGTCGGAGTACAACTAGGCCATAGATGAGCCAAAAAGGACTACGACAGTTAAGCTACTCATTTTAGCCGCTAAGCGCAAATTGAGCGCGGTGTTTTTATCTAAGGTGATCGGTTTTTTGTGTGATCATCGTACGTAGCCAGCCTAATGCAGGGTCGTTTTCTCTATCTCGGTGCCAGAATAAAGTGTAAGCCATAGGTGGGAATTCTAACGGTAGTGGCAGCACGACCAAATCAAGCTGTTTGGCCGCAAGTTGCACAAAATGACTTGGCGCAGTAAAGATAAAGTCGGTGTATGAACATAAACTTGCGGCACTGTTAAAGTCGGGCACGGTGACGGCAATATCGCGGTCGGCGCCAATATCTGCAAGGCGATAATCTAGCAACCAACGGTCGTTGCCATCACAACGTACTTGTACATGGCGTAGGGCGAGATAGGCTTCCAGATTCCAAGGTTGTTTTAGCGCAGGGTGGTTTTTGCGAATGATGCACATTTGGTAATCACGATAAATTTCCAACTCGCAAATGTCATCGGGTGGTTGAAGAGTCAGCTTGGCATCGTTTATATCGATATCTTTTCCAGTTAAGCCTAAATCCAGTTCGCCGCGTTGAAGCATTTTAAATGTATTATCCGACCACGGGTGTGTGCTAATTGTCACGCCAGGTGCTTGTTGAAAAATCGCCGGTAAGAAATGGGGTAGAATGAGAGGGTAGACACTCTCTACCGCTGCTATTTGAAAACGGTATTCACTGCTTTGCGGAGAAAACTCTTCGGGTTGAGTCAGCACTTCTAACTGATTTATCAACAGATCCAGTTTCGGTTTAAGAAACAATGCGCGCGGCGTAGGTGTTAATCCATGTGAGTTTCGAGTGAAAAGCGGGTCATCAAATTGAATGCGCAGTTTAGCCAGTGATTTACTTACGGCGGATTGGCTTAAGCACAATCGGTGGGCCGCACGAGTAACGTTTAACTCTTCAATCAGTACTTTAAAGCAGACCAATAGATTTAAATCGATACGAGCCAGTTTTTCGACGTTCACAGTGAATTTCCTCTGAGGAATAATGCTCATGATTATACATCATTTCCATTCATATCATCAGATGATTAAGCTTTACCCAAAGTTCTTTATCCAATTCGGAGTGTTGTGTGTCTAGCCAGTTTTCTAATAGTAAAAAACAGATGGCGTTATTGACCCTTTTGGTTCTTTTTAGTCCTTTAGCGATTGATATTTATCTACCTGCTTTACCTCTTATTGCTTCCACTTTTCAGGTCGATAATGCGCTAGCACAAGACACGATCACTTGGTTCTTATTTGCTATGGGTGTTGGTCAGCTATTCGCAGGTCCCTTAGCAGATAAACTCGGACGTCGAACTGTTGCATTGGGCGGTATCACCATTTACGCGATGAGCGCTTTATTGGCGTGGAGTGCTCAAAATATTGAGTGGATGTTGGTTTCCCGACTGCTACAAGGCTTAGGTGCGTGTGCGACATCGGTAGCAGCCTTTGCAACAGTTCGCGATATCTTTGGCCCGGAAAAAAGCGGCAAAATGATCAGCTACCTTAACGGTGCGATTTGTTTCATTCCGGCTTTAGCTCCAATTCTAGGTAGCTGGTTAACTCAGCAATTTGACTGGCGTGCTAACTTTAGCTTTATGGCGGGTTTTGCTGTGGTGTCTGGATCATTGATGTTTTTCATGATGAAAGAGACTAACCCGTCAACAGAAAAGCAAGCCGTGTTTAAGCTTAGTCGGTATTGGGCAGTGCTTAGCACACCATCTTTTGTTTTCCATGCGTCATTATGCTTGATGGCGATGGCGGTTATTCTTGCTTACGTTACCTCAGCACCGTCGGTATTGATGACGGGGATGGGGCTGTCTATGAATGAATTCACTTTCTGGTTTGGTGTAAATGCGGTGATAAACATTGCGGCATGTATGCTGGCGCCTAAGTTTATGGAGCGCGTTGGAACTCACAACACCTTGGTCACCGGGATCTCAACTCTGGGCCTCGCAGGTGTGATCATGCTAGTGATGAATGGTCAGAATACCGCGCTTTCTTTCATGCTACCTATCTTCATGTCTTCTGTAGGTTTTGCATTCATTCTGGGTGCAGCGGCAGGGAAAGCGTTAGAACCGTTTGGTGATAAGGCGGGCACGGCAGCTGCACTGCTTGGATTGTTCCAAATGAGTGGCTCTGGTTTGCTGGTGGGTACACTGCAACGCTTATCTCTGGATCCACAAACCTTGATCGCAATTCATATGTGGGTCCTATTACCTGCGTTGGTCGTTCTGTTTACAAAAGCAGGGAAGAACTGGCACTCGAGCTTTGCGAAAGCGTAAATCAGTGTAATTTAGTATTTTCCAATGTAAGTAAGGCGTGTATATTTGTCACTCAGACTTTTCCTGACACCATAACGGAACTCAAAAAGTAATGTCGTTAACCACGTATGAAATGGCTCGTATTCTAGAGCAAATGGAAGATTCACCAGAAAAGGTGATGTTTGGCAAGTTGCTTAATGAGCTGGGTAATCAAAGCTCCGAGCGTATTCGTAGTGCGGCTAAACAAGTACCTCTACCAATTTTGCGTGATATCGTGTACCAATTTCAGCAAGTGATTGAGTCACGCAAAGATGAACAAGTCGAGCAGATGGCAAAAGACCTCGCTCAGCAAGGTATCTCAGCAGAAGAGCTACTGGCTTACTTGAATAAATAATAAAAAATCCCCGCATGATGCGGGGATTTTTTTAGCTCGTCATTTTCTTTTTCAGGATGTGGTCCAAAGACAGCGGTCCTGGCCCCCATACGATTATGATAAGAATCATCAATCCCCAAAGTTGGTGGTCATAAAAACCTTTCTCCCACAACAGTGGGTAAGAGATCACTGCGATGATGTTGAAAACAAACAGCATTGCTGCCATCGGGCGGGTAATCAATCCCAGTGCCAAGAACATCGGTAGAACCAACTCCGCAGCCGTACCTAAATAAGCCGCCAATTCCCATGGCAAGATTGGCACTTGGTATTCCAGCTCAAATAAGTACAGCGTGCTATCCCAAGATGAGATTTTGATTAGTCCTGAATTGAAGAACACCCAAGCAACCCAAAAGCGACAAAAGAGAAGTAGTAAAGGGACAAAGCCTGCTTGTAAGGTACTGATTAAATCGTCGTACCGATTCACTAAGTTTTTAACCGTATCCGTCATAGAGTGCTCCTTAGATTGATTGCAATGTAAAGCCGTCAACAATATCGAGTGCCATGATGCGATTGAGATGAGCGAGTAAAACTTCAGGTATTTCGCTCAAACTCTGCTTCTGCTCTAAACATTGCAGCAGTTGGAACACATCGGCATCGAGTGCGTGACACAAGGCTTCTCCATTGGCTTGAATCGAGATGACACCTTGCTGTAATTGGTTGATATTAAGTTGTTCGAATTGCCCAGTTTGAATCGCACTAAATAGATCGAATACTGCGTAGTTGGAGTCAAAGCTGCGGCAGCCCTTTTTAAGGTGTAAGACTAAAGCGGGTTGTTGCTCTTCACTCACTTCGCCAAGTAACGCAAGCGGTTTTAATTCCGCTGCATTGGATTGTTCATACTGTGCTTGACGAGCTAGGTCGATATGCCACTCGAAGCGTGCGACTTCAGGGCTGTAAGGTGCTTGTGCGATCACCTGACTGAACTGCATGATGGTGTCTTGAAAGCCTTCGCCATAATGCACCACATTTCCTTCTTCTAATGGGTAAGAAAGAACATGCTGGCGAGATATCTGTTCAAAGCATTCTTCACCAAGCAGCGCTTCAACCATCGGGTAGGTCGCGGATAACACCTCGCTTAAGCTGACGATAAAGTTATTGCGGTAAATCTGCATGCGTTCATCAGCGGTTAACTTATCACTGGCAATATCGCAATCTTCACCGAGTGCTTGATAATGTAGGGCTTTAGCAAACTGGTTTTGTAAGGTGGCTAGATTCATGATGCCTTCCTTGGTTCGCTTTGTTCACTTGGAAGTGTGCCTTGCAACAGCAGTTGCGATGCTTTCTGTGCTTCTCCCAGTAAGACTTCTGGCGCGGGAATATCCAAGTCCCATTCAATCAACGCATGACGTGGACCGTGTTTTTTTGTCCACTGTGAAAACAACTGCCAAACTTCATCGCTAACTGGGCGGCTATGGGTATCAATCCATATCTCACCTTTGTCGAGTTGTTTAATGGTAAAACCTGCCAAGTGAATCTCATCCACTTTGTCGGCTGGAATCGCATCTAGGTATGTGTCGCAATCAAAACCGTGGTTGAACGCCGAAACATAAACATTGTTTAAATCGAGCAATAAACGACAGTCAGTGCGCTTTTGCACTTCGGTAAGAAACTCCCATTCGCTGATGGTCGAATGTTGAAACTTCACATAACTAGATGGGTTCTCTATCAAGATCTCGCGTTGCAAATATTCCTGCACTTCATTCACGTTACGAGTGAACACGTTGAGCGCTTCTTCCGTATACGGAAGTGGAAGCAGGTCATTAAAGTAGTGACCGCCGTTTTCACTCCAACTTAAATGGTCAGAAACAAGGATTGGGTCGATTGAGTCAATCAGTGATTTAAGTTGCGCAAGATGCTTTTGACTAACACGTTCCACCGAACCTAGCGACAAACCAATACCGTGGCAGCTAATTTGATATTGCTCGCGAAGCGTTTGTAGCTGATGGCGCTCTGTTGCATTGGGTTGGAAATAGTTTTCACTGTGGATTTCTAACCAAGACAACTCAGGCTGGGATTGGCTAAAGTAATCGAGGTGTGGGGTTCTTAATCCAACTCCAACAAGGTCGTGGAAGGTGTGGTGTTTCACGTGAAACTCCTTTTCAAATCGTGCGGGAAGAGAAGGATGCGTCTTGGCTTTGCGTTGGTTGAGCGTCAACGCATCCTCACAATAGCTAGCGATAAAAGATTATGAAGAAGAAGTGCTACCGCCAGCGAGTTTGTCACAAAGACCTTTTGGTACGACTACGAATGCGTCTTTTTGGTTATCTTCTTTAGAAGTACCAGCGCATGAGCTGCTTTTTGTTGCACAGTCGTTTTTACCTGCTTTAGAAACGCCATAGCACTTTTCTTTTTCAGCAGCGACAGCTGGAGCTGCAGTTAGCATTGTGCCACCAAGAGCTAGAAGACCAGTAACAGCAGCAGTAACAGCTAGATTCGACTTTTTCATAATAAATTCCTCTGAATGATTTCCTTTACTTTAAGTTGGCAAGATGAATCGCCTGTTTTGGCGTTTTTGTTATCAACTTGCTTAACTTAAAAGATAGGAAACTGGCTAAAAAACTTTCAGAAAAATTTCTGAAGTAAATGGGTTTGCAGGGTCAAATAGGTATAACTAATTGATGTGTTGGGCAAAAAAACATCAATTTTTTTATCAAGTTTTGTCTAAACAGCACCCGGTTGTTTAGGTTATAATCGGTTTTTATGTATAAATAACCAGTAGCTCTCATCATGATGGATCCATCTCTATTACTCGACGGTTTGAACGATAAACAACGTGAAGCCGTTGCAGCACCTCTAGAAAACTTGCTCGTTCTTGCTGGCGCAGGAAGTGGTAAGACACGCGTTCTTGTTCACCGTATCGCTTGGCTGATGTCGGTCGAGCAAGCTTCTCCGTTTTCAATCATGTCGGTAACCTTTACCAATAAGGCGGCGGCAGAGATGCGTGGACGTATCGAAGAGCTAATGATGGGCAGTGCAGGCGGTATGTGGAATGGTACTTTCCACGGCATTTGTCACCGTATTCTGCGTGCACACTATCTTGATGCCAAGCTACCGGAAGATTTCCAAATCATCGACAGTGACGACCAACAGCGTCTGCTAAAGCGTTTGATCAAAGCGCAAAACCTCGATGAGAAGCAATGGCCAGCACGCCAAGTGGCATGGTGGATTAACGGCAAGAAAGACGAAGGTCTGCGCCCGTCGCACATTGATGCGTACCATGATCCAGTGACCAAGACATATCTGCAGTTGTACACCGCTTACCAAGAGGCGTGTGACCGTGCTGGTTTAGTCGATTTTGCGGAAATCTTGCTGCGCGCACATGAGCTACTGCGTGATAACAAGTTCGTCCGTGAACACTACCAAGCACGCTTTAAGCATATCTTGGTGGACGAGTTCCAAGATACCAACAACATTCAATATGCTTGGCTACGTATGATGGCGGGTCCTGAGTGTCACGTGATGATCGTAGGTGATGACGACCAGTCGATTTATGGTTGGCGTGGTGCAAAAGTCGAGAATATTGAGAAGTTTACGCTCGAATTCCCAAGCGTAAATACCATTCGTCTTGAGCAAAACTACCGTTCAACCAAGACCATTCTGGAAGCATCTAACACCCTGATTGCGAATAACACCGAGCGTATGGGTAAAGAGTTGTGGACGGATGGCGTGGTCGGTGAGCCTATCTCGGTTTACAGCGCTTACAACGAATTAGATGAAGCCCGTTTTGCGGTGAACAAAATCAAAGAGTGGCAAGACAAGGGCGGTGCTCTGAATGACGCTGCGATGCTTTACCGTAACAACGCCCAGTCGCGTGTTCTGGAAGAAGCGTTAATTCAAGCCGGTCTGCCTTACCGTATCTACGGCGGCATGCGATTCTTCGAACGTCAGGAAATCAAAGATGCCTTGAGCTACATGCGTCTGATTGCCAACCGTAACGATGATGCGGCGTTTGAACGTGTGGTGAATACGCCAACGCGTGGTTTGGGCGATAAGACGCTTGAAACCATCCGCTTTGCGGCTCGTGATCGTGGTTGCACCATGTGGGAAGCGAGTGTGGCAATGTTGGACGAGAAGGTGCTTGCTGGTCGCGCTGCTGGTGCTCTGAGCCGTTTTATCGAGCTTGTCACCGCGCTAGAAGACGACACCTTAGAGATGCCGCTGCATCACCAAACTGACCATGTGATTAAATACTCGGGCTTGTTCGCGATGTACGAGCAAGAGAAGGGCGAAAAGTCTAAGGCACGTATTGAGAACTTGGAGGAATTGGTGACCGCAACTCGCCAATTCGAGAAACCAGAAGAAGCCGAAGACATGTCACTGCTGACGGCATTCCTAACCCACGCAGCACTAGAAGCGGGCGAAGGACAAGCGGACGAATTTGAAGATGCGGTTCAGCTCATGACATTACACAGTGCGAAAGGTCTAGAGTTTCCATTGGTGTTTATGGTCGGTGTGGAAGAAGGCATGTTCCCAAGCCAAATGTCGGCAGAAGAAGCAGGGCGCTTAGAAGAAGAACGCCGTCTGTGTTACGTAGGCATGACCCGTGCGATGCAGAAACTGTACATCACTTATGCTGAAATGCGTCGTTTGTACGGTCAGGATAAATACCATAAACCGTCTCGCTTTATCCGTGAACTGCCAGAAACTTGTTTAGATGAAGTACGAATGAAGGCGCAAGTTAGCCGTCCTTCAAGCAGTGGTCGATTTAGCCAAACTGTTGTGAAAGAGAGCTTTAATGAAACCGGCTTTACGCTAGGTTCTCGTGTGATGCATCCAAAGTTTGGTGAAGGCACCATCATCAACTTCGAAGGCAGTGGTCCACAGAGCCGTGTACAGATTGCCTTTAACGGTGAAGGCATCAAATGGTTGGTAACTGCTTACGCACGACTAGAGAAACTGTAAGGCTTGACCAAAACTCATACCAATCGTAGTAAATAACTGGTCATTCTAGCTTGTTAAAATACTCGATAACTGCGTTGCAATTTTTGATTGTAGAATAACTACTTATCGAAAAATTGCGCCTTGTTCTCAAGCATTTTCCCTACGCTATTTCTGATCACTTATTTACTGTGATTGGTATCATCAACTTAAGAGCTGCTTCGGCGGCTCTTTTTGTTTGTGCAGTTTTGGTGTCGCTAACGTAGGAAAAAATGGAATGATAAATGGATTTCGAAAGCGCGATTTAACTATACCGTTTGAAGTGAAAGGTGGGCGTTGTGGGTGAATGTCTGCTTTCAGAAGAGCTGCTAAGAAAAACTTTAGGCAAAGAAAAACCCCGAGGGCTTGCGCCCATCGGGGTTATAGTCTTACTCGCAGCAATCCGGCTACTAAGAGTGCTCCATGCATCTAATCCATGATAGTGTGCTGAATCCGTCAGCTTAATCCTTACGTCGCCTTCCTAGCGGTGTCCTTAATGACCTTATCCTGGTCTGCTAACTATCCTCGTTAGCTCTCATCACTTGTTCCCTGAGCGGTGTCCCTGACATCATCCTGATGTTCAAATCCTTGCCTCGTCCAGAGGTGTCCATTTCCCGTCCTTAGTAGCAACCATCCTAGTCACTATTGATTCCGTTCAATGTCCAATTTTGCAATCCATGCCCGACTATTCATCCTGAATAACCGTTTCTTCTTCCTGAAGTTCACCAAGTCCGTGGTGTTTCCTGTTCCGTGTCAGCATCCTTCCGACAGGTTTAATATTACGTGTTTAACGATTTCCAACAACGGGCTAATCTCACATTTTTTAACTCTCTTAGCGTTCAAAAAAGATACATGAGTATCAAATTCAATGGCTTATGCTCTTTGCTGTACGGTTTTACCATTAAAAAAGAGAGGTTTGCTCAACCCTTTGTGAGAGATCTCGCACAAGGGGTCGAGCGAAAGACTCTTACTGCCCGATAGCGGCACCTTCACGTCTTGGATCCGCAGCGCCTTCAAGACCGTCTTTTGTTATTCGTATCGCATGCAGACCAGAGTTCAAATCCCGAACATCGGTTTTAAAGCCCATCTTCTCCAGAGCAGGCTTTAAGCCCTCTGCGGCGGTACCTTGCTCAATATCTAAGGTGCCAAAACGGTTCAGCAATCGTGGCTGATTAATCGCGCTTTGGATGTCCATATCCCATTGCGTGTGGGCGATAATGGCTTGTGCGACGTAACCAATAATGCGGCTGCCACCCGGTGAGCCAATTGCCATGTAAGGTTTGTCATCCTTCATCATAATGGTTGGTGCCATGGATGAACGTGGGCGTTTTCCCGGTTCTAAGCGGTTCGCGATTGGCACACCATCTTGATGCGTGCGGAAAGAGAAATCGGTCAGTTCGTTATTGAGCAAGAAGCCGCGTACCATCAAGCGTGAGCCAAAGGCGTTCTCGATGGTTGTTGTCATTGAAACCACATTGCCTTGCTTATCGACGATATTGAAATGGCTGGTGGAAGGCAGCTCGATCGATTGGTCCATGCTTAAGTTCATGGCGTGCGACCAAGGAGGATTACCGGCTTCAGCCTTACTCAAGGCTTTACCGACTTGAATGAGCTCAGCACGTTGTTTGAGATAATCTTTATCAAGCAAGCCTTCGGTTGGCATTGGCACATAATCTTGGTCAGCCATGTATTTACCACGATCCGCGAACGCAAGGCGCGATGCATCGGCGATCACTTGCCATGATTTCGCGCTTTCGGCTCCCCAACCTTTAAGATCGTATTGCTCGGTGATCGCGAGAATCTGTCCAACCGTCAATGCGCCAGAGCTAGGTGGTCCCATGCCGCAGATGTCATAGCTTTGGTAAGCCGCACAAACCGGTTCACGTTGCTTGATTTGGAACGCATCAAAGTCAGGTTGTGCCAATACGCCAGGGTTGCCCGGCGCATTTTGTACTGTCTTGATGATGTCTGTGGCGATATCGCCTTGATAGAAAGCTTTTGCCCCTTGCTCTGCAATTGCCGTCAGAGTTTTCGCGTATTCAGGGTTCTTCAACAACGTGCCTTCGGCTTTTGGTGAGCCATCTGGATTGAAGAAGTAAGCCTTAGTCGCAGGGAAGCGAGATAGGCGCTTGGCATCTTTTTCAATCAGACTCGCGAGGCGAGGACTGACTTCGAAACCTTGCTCAGCCAAGGTAATCACGGGTTGGATTATCTTCTTCCATTCCAACTTGCCGTATTTCTGGTGCGTGTCCCACAGCAGTTTCACTGTACCAGGAGTGGCAACGGAACGCCCACCGACAACCGCATCGTAAAATTGCAGTGGTTGTCCTTTGTCATCTAGGAAGAGTTTCGGCGTTGCGGCGAGCGGTGCGGTTTCGCGTCCATCATACGTAGTCAGTTTTTGTTTCTCACTGTCCCAATACACTAAGAAGGCGCCACCACCAATGCCTGAAGATTGGGGTTCTACTAAGCCCAGCATCAGCTGCACGGCAACCATAGCATCAATAGCATTACCACCTTGTGCAAGAACGTCTGCCCCAGCTTGGGTGGCAAGTGGGTTGGCTGCGGTAACCATATAATCTTTCGCTTTGATCAATTGTTTTTGCTCGAAGCCAGTGCTGTGCTCCGGCGCAACTGCATCTGCTGCTTGGTTAGCAAAGACTGAGGTAGATAAGATTAGTGGGGAAGTAAGAAAAAGACCCGTGGTCACGAGTCGGTTGAACGTCCAATGCATGATGACTCTCCATGTTGCCAGTTTTGTGCTTTGAGCTTGGCAGTTATGGAGAGTCACGTCGAGTCAGCAATCTTAGAAATGTCGATTGTGCTACGCTTTTAAATCAGTACTTTATCCGATAAAAGTATTGATAGTTTGGTATAGAATACTGCCGCCCACTAGAGTAAATACCACGCCGCATAGACCGTCGATGTAGATACCCGCTTGTTGCAATTTACGCTGTAAGCGCTGTGTCGACAGCATCCATGCAAGGCTAGAGAACCAGAATAGCGACAAGCCAAACAGGATGACCAGTGCAATACCTTTGCCAGTAATCGACATACCTGCTGGGACTAAACTCGACATCAAACTGACAAAGAACACTAGGGCTTTTGGGTTAAGAATGTTGGTCGCAAACCCTTTAGCAAACGCTTGACGCTTATTGCTGATCACTAGGTTATTTTGCTTCTTAGGTTGATCCGTCAGTGGGTTTTGGATCATCGAGATCACGGCACGCAATGCGCCAATTCCCAAGTAGAGCAGGTAACTACCACCGAGCAGTTGTACCACGGAATACAGCACTGGGTGCTGGTGGACGACAAAACTCACACCTGTCAGGCTGAACAAAGAGTGCAGCAAAATACCGACAGACAACCCCAACGCAATGTACAAGCCAGTTTGACGACCATGACGCGTCGCGTTTTGTACGACCAGCGCAAAGTCCGGACCTGGACTCATTAGGGCAATAAAGTGAATGCTGGCGAGTGTCAGCAATATGGTGGATTCATTCATAACACATCTCAAATTTAACCAATGCGGCTATTGTCGTGGTAAGTCACCTGTGGCGCTTGTAAAAAACTGACAGCTTTCTCGGTAAATGAAATTAACGAGCCACTTGAGAAGGGGAAACGCCGTAGGTCTGTTTAAACGCTTTGCTGAAATGCGCTTGATCGTAGAAACCGATCTGGTGGGCGACGTCGGTACTACATTGACCAGCTTGCAGTAACTTCATGCCTTGTTCGAGGCGCAGGCGTGCGAACCATGCATAAGGCGTCATGCCAGTTTGCGCTTTAAAGTGGCGCTGGAACTGCGTTGGGCTCAGTTGGCACAGCTCTGATAGCGAATCCAAACGCACCGCTTGGTCGAGGTTCGCCATTAGATAATCTTTTAACGTTCCAAGTGATTGATTTCCTAATGGCACCACTTTTTGTCGCTCAAGCGATCCGTAGCGATCAAAAAGCTGGTTAAATCCTTCAAAAGGAAGGCAATCTTTGGTGAGTTGGCTGAGGTTTTCACGACGAAGTAGCCCGTGTAAGTTACTAAGTTGTGAAAATATCTGTGGATCCGAGATGATCAGCTCGTTGAAGTGTATTATTTGACCGTTTTGCTTAAGATCAGCCAGATCGCTCAATAGGAGAGGTTCGATCGCAAACACATTTACTTCGTAGCCACTCTCGAGCTTAGATTGCCCGTCGTGCAGCTCATCCGGCGGCATAATCACAATTTGCCCGTGACCAACTTGGTGGTTGTTACCTTGATATTGGAACTTCTGCGCACCATGCGTGATCAGGCCGAGATGAAAATCCAGATGGTAATGCCTTTGAAAAGCAAATTTCTGGTATTTCGCCTCTATTAGACTCAAGTTGTCATGGTCGGTTGCGTAGTACTGAATATGTTCCATTAAACAAAAAAAAGCTTGGTCACATTATGACCAAGCTTATCTGGCAATTTCTAACTTGTCTTGTAAAAAACGATCACTGTGGCTGAACGATTCGGCGTGAGCGACGGTTATTACGTAATCCATCAAAGCTAAACACGACTAGTGCTCCCCAAATAAAGACGAAAGTGATCGCTTTATCCATGGTAAAGGGTTCGCCATACATCAATACTGCAAGTAAAAACATTAAGCTTGGGCCTATATATTGGAAAAAGCCCAAAGTCGATAATTTGAGTCTTGTTGCTGCACCCGTAAAGCACAGCAGTGGCAGGGTTGTTATAACCCCAGCAGCGATCAACAAACTATTTAACGTAAGTGGATTCGTAAGCATATTTGAGGTTGGTGTATCGGCAATAAAAAGCAAATAAACAGCGGCCACCGGCAGCAGAAGTAATGTCTCGATAAACAAGCCAGTTTTTGCATCGACACTGACTTTCTTTCTTAATAAGCCATAAAAGCCGAAGCTCATTGCTAACGCCATCGCAACAACAGGTACGGAGCCAAATACAATCAGTTGAACGAGTACGCCACAACCTGCCAATACAACCGCGAACCACTGTAATTTGCGCAGTCGCTCTCCCAAAAATACCATGCCGAGCAAGACATTGATTAATGGGTTAATGTAATAACCTAAGCTGGCGTCGAGCATATGATTCGAGTTTACCGCCCAAATGAAAATCAACCAATTGCCGCCAATTAACATGGAACTTGCGATCAGGTAAGCGATTTTCGTTTTGTCTTTCGCGATGTGGTAAGCCGAGCGCCAGTGACGGCCAAAATGGAGGAGTGCAGCAAGCAAAAAGAAAGACCATATCACTCGGTGGCTTAGAATTTCCAAAGGAGATACTTGTGCGATGGACTTAAAGTACATCGGCGCAATGCCCCACATGGTATACGCACCAATCGCTAGCAAGATGCCTTGCCGCGCGCGTTGTTGTTCGTCTTCTGGTGTCATGAAGTGTCACCTAATTGTGTGTTTTATAGAGCAGAAAATCAGTATACGAGTCGTGATGCGAAACACCTAACAATTTGCGGTTTTATTCACCATGAAACCCCATTACAATGTGCCCTCACTTTGTGTGCCAGTGGTATGCATAAGCACCTCTTTTTTAAGACCCAATCTGAGACTTTTCATGACCTCGACCTTGTTAGCCGAACAATCTGATTCGCCTGTAACGCCTCAACGTGTGTTGGAGGATGTGTTTGGTTACCAAGAGTTCCGTGATGGTCAGCAGTTGGTGATTGATGCTGCGGTAGAAGGTCGCGACAGCTTAGTTATCCTGCCTACGGGTGGCGGTAAGTCGCTGTGTTATCAAATTCCTGCTTTGGTTCGCTCTGGCATTACTTTGGTCATTTCTCCGCTTATCTCGCTGATGAAAGACCAAGTGGACCAGCTTAAAGCCAACGGTGTAGCGGCTGAATGCATTAACTCGACCATGACTCGTGAAGAACTGCTCAGCGTGTATAACCGCATGCACACTGGTCATCTTAAGTTGGTGTACGTCTCACCAGAACGCGTATTGATGCGTGATTTCATTGAGCGCTTGGAAAACTTGCCGCTATCGATGATTGCTGTCGATGAAGCGCATTGTATTTCCCAGTGGGGACACGATTTCCGTCCAGAATATGCCGCGCTTGGTCAACTTAAGCAGCAGTTTTCCCATGTGCCATTTATGGCGCTGACGGCGACGGCGGATGATGCAACGCGCCGAGATATTCTTGAGCGTCTGCAACTGAATAATCCAGAGGTTTACCTAGGCAGCTTCGACCGTCCTAACATTCGCTACAACTTAGTTGAGAAGCACAAGCCGGTTTCGCAAATCGTTCGTTATCTGGAAACCCAAAAGGGTAACTGCGGCATCATCTATTGTGGTAGCCGTAAGAAAGTTGAGATGGTGACCGAGAAGCTGTGCAACAACCACATTCGTGCTGCTGGTTATCACGCAGGTATGGACGCTGATGAGCGCGCTTACGTTCAAGAAGCTTTCCAACGTGATGACATCCAAATCGTAGTGGCGACCGTGGCATTCGGTATGGGCATCAACAAACCAAACGTGCGCTTTGTGGTTCACTTTGATATCCCGCGCAATATCGAGTCCTACTACCAGGAAACCGGTCGTGCAGGGCGTGATGGTTTGCCTGCGGAAGCGATGATGTTGTATGACCCAGCGGACATCAGTTGGCTGCGCCGTATGTTGGATGAGAAAGACGACGGTCCACAGAAGCAGGTGGAAACCCACAAACTGAATGCGATGAGTGCCTTTGCTGAGGCGCAGACTTGTCGTCGTCAGGTGCTATTGAATTACTTTGGTGAGTATCGCGAGAAGCCATGTGGCAACTGCGATATTTGCTTAGATCCACCGAAACACTTTGATGCCACGGAAGAAGCGCGTAAGGCGTTGTCTTGTGTGTACCGAGTGAATCAGAGCTTTGGTATGGGCTACGTGGTAGAAGTGCTACGTGGCATGCAAAACATTCGTGTGCGTGAAAATGGGCACGATAAGATTTCTACCTACGCGATAGGGCGCGATCATAGCCACGATTACTGGGTGAGTATCTTCCGTCAGTTAATCCACAAAGGGCTGCTGTTCCAGAATATTACGCGCAACTCAACGCTGCAACTTACCGAAGAGGCGCGTCCATTGTTGCGTGGCGATGTGACTCTGGAGTTAGCGGTTCCACGTTTAGACACCGCAGCACGTGCGGCGAAGTCGGACAAACTGACCAGCAAGAACTACGACAAGAAGCTGTTTGCTAAGTTACGCAAGCTGCGTAAGTCGATTGCTGATGAAGATGGTTTGCCACCATACGTGGTCTTCAGTGACGCTACTCTGATTGATATGGCGGAAATTCTGCCAACGTCTTACGGCGAAATGCTTGCAGTCAGCGGTGTTGGTCAGCGCAAACTAGAGAAGTACGCCGATCCATTCCTCGATTTGATTCAAGAACACATTACTCACCACGGATAAGGAACCAAGATGCAAAAGGAATTTGGCTTAGCGGATTACATGGCACAAGAAGGGCGCTTAATCATTACCGCGCCGAGCTTTGACCTTGATAGCTTTCCTGCTTTAGGTGAGCGTTTAGTCGGCTTGCTTTCTGCTACTGTGGTGGAAAAACAGTGGGATGCGGACATTCACTCTTGGTTGATTGACTTTGAAGGTTGCCGACTGTTTATGAAAGCAGAGCATTACAGCGAAGCGATTTGGTTTGAAGCGTTAGCGATTGAAGAGAGCAGGGAAGAGTTGGATTATCTTGCAGGGTTGTTCCAGCGCGGCTTCTAAAAATAGAATTTTTCTAGAGAGGGTGTTTCACATGAAACACCCTTTTTTATGCTTAAACGTTTGCGTCAAACAGACGACTTGCGGCGAAAAGTGGTTAATGTATAATCGCCCACCGCTTCGCTCAGAAAGAGCCAAGCCAGTTTATTTTTCATTTTACATTGTTGGTAAGAGCCACTTTATTCAGTGACTCGATTTGGGTTCCCTCACCCCCAAACCAAACTAAAAAGGTATCGCATGAGTAACTTTACCCCTGCGCAGCAGCGCAACGCCCTTATCTATCTGGTTCTATTCCACCTAGTCATTATTGCATCTAGCAATTACCTAGTTCAGCTACCGTTTACTATCTTCGGTTTCCATACCACTTGGGGTGCATTCACTTTCCCATTTATCTTCTTAGCGACTGACTTAACTGTGCGTATTTTCGGTGCTCAGTTGGCACGTAAGATCATCTTCTTAGTGATGTTGCCTGCTTTGGCAGTGTCTTACTTCTTATCGGTGGTGTTCTTCGAAGGTCAATTCCAAGGTTTTGGCCACCTAGGGGAATTTAACTTATTCGTTGCTCGTATCGCGATTGCTAGCTTCATGGCGTACCTACTTGGTCAGATCATGGATGTGCATGTGTTCAACCGCCTACGTCAAATGAAGCAATGGTGGGTGGCACCAACGTGTTCAACGCTTTTCGGTAATGCACTTGATACCATCGCTTTCTTCGCCATTGCGTTCTACCAAAGCCCAGATCCATTTATGGCTGAGCATTGGACGGAAATCGCGCTGGTGGATTACGGCTTCAAACTGATTATTAGTCTTGGTTTGTTCGTTCCTATGTATGGCGTACTACTGAATTACCTAATTAAGAAGCTGACTGCGGTGAACCCTGACTTTAAGGTGACCACAAGCGTTCAGTCTTAATATCAGTGGGAACCCCGAAAGCCGCTTGCTCAAATCAAGCGGCTTTTTTGTGCCTGTTTACTTGGGGTTAGAGGGTTTTGTACAGCATGGGGAGTAATTAGATCATGGGTGTCCAAAAGCTCCCTAAGCTGTACAAAGGTAAAAATGGAGTAATAAAAAAGGTCCCGAGTGAGACCTTTTAATCGAAGTTACGGAACGTAGAGGAAGCTAGTTGGTGAAATGGCTAACGGAGCATCTTCTCAATCAAAATGGCTTTTTGCGCATCGAAGGCGCCAAGTTGCAGGCCGTTCTCCCAACTGATGCTTTGATTGAACATCGCCAGCATCAAACCGACACTGCGTTGATTGGCGTCCTGCCAGCAATCAGATTCGCTGTACTCTCCATCATTTATCGCGTTGCCATTAACGAGAATGGGCTCGAAACGCCATTTTTCGCCGACACGGTAGTAGCCTTTGCTGGTTAAGGTCTGGTTGGATTGAATCGTTAGATTGTGCTCGATGCCCGGTTCACCTGTTAGTTCAAATACAAACCTTAGCTGGTGGTCGCCACATTGCAGATCAACGATCAGTTGGCCGTTTTCCTCAACCAGTGTCGATTGATAATAGTCTCCAAAGCAGTGCAGCAACCAAGATATAGGGTGACTGGCAGTTTCAAGAAACCACTCTTTGAGCGTGAAGGTGCCCGGTAGGTTAACTTGGGTGACTAGATTGACCACACAAGGTTGGGTTTGCGAAGTGAGCCACTTCTCTATCGTCTTGGCGGTATTAAGCTGAGCAAAGGCGTAATTAACCAATAGGTTGGCGTTCGGTTGCTGCCAGTGAGTTATGTCAGAATTCAATCCCACCAATGGCTTTTCACAGATAAGCTTGGTTGAACCTAACGTCTTTATGATCTCTGCATGAGTATGCGCAGGTGTCGCGATGGTCACGACATCAAGTAGTTTGAGTGCGCTGATGTTCGTTTCTGCCTTTGGGATTGCTTCTTCACTGCACGCTTGCTGAAGCGGTTCTATTTGGTTGGCGCATAACGTTGTGACCGATACACCATTGTTTCGATAGTGGGGAATGTGCGTGCGTCCCCAGTTGATTCCTATGATGCCGGCTTGCTGGATTTGCTCTGGCTTGTTGAAACGTTCACTCAATGGCGGCAAGGCAATTCGTTCATCGGTTAGACGTTGGTCATGGTGATAGTCATTGCTTGGCAGCACTTGCCATGGTTTGTTGTAATGCTGTTTGAGTGCACAAACGAGTTCGTAGAAATTCCACTTATCTTTTAAGTTGCTATCAAGGTGATATAAACCGGCTTCGTTCCGCTCAATAAGCTGCAAAAAGGCGAGTGCAGTATCGTCCATATGAGAAGTCGCAGGATACCAAGCCGTGCTAGCGGTAATAACGCCGTTCTCTTCATATTGGCGGTCGAGATGCGCCAACATGTTATTGCCTTCTGCTTGGTGATGGAGCTGCCAACCAATTCGAGCAACCATCGCATCTGGATTTGCTTGCCAGATTGCATCTTCACAACGAACTTTGTATTTGCCGTAATCATCTTGGGTGTTTCTTTCTTCAAAGATGCCATAAGGCCCGTTTTTTGTGGCATCAAATACCATTGCTGTGCTGACAAAGAGGTAAGGAATATTGTGGCGTTTGCATTGCTCACCAAGCCACGCTGCCCACTCTTCACTTCCCATCGCCATATGGCACACCGCATTGATGTGGTGTTGCTGCCAAAATTGTTCACTTTGCTCTGGATCATCTGGTGAGATTTGGTGGTGATTCCACTCCAATATGTTCCAGCCGCGTAGGTGAAACTGATGAGCGACTTTTGGGGCGAGGGTACCAGTTAAGCCAGTCATTAAAACGGTTTTCATGATGGTGCATCTTGGTTGGCTAAATTGTGTTTATCAATAAAGCATGGCTGCTTTTCGATGTAGAGCGGAGAAGCTGAGATTTTTGCTGGGCAGCACGTTTTGTAGGGGAAGTAGAAGCAGAAAAGCCCAAGCGAACGCCTGGGCTTTAGTATTGTAAGGCAGTGATATTCGCTTATTTTGCTACGATATTTAATGGCCAGCCGATGTCTGTCTGACGGTTGGATTCAATTTCCAACTCAGCCGCAGTCAGTGGGTTTTTCTCTAGCCATTGCGCATCAATGTGTAACGTTAGATTGTCGCCTTCAACCGTTAGAGTCACATTTGGCTCTAGATCAGGATTGCGACGATGGCTGAGTAGAACCGCAAGACGCAACAGTCTCAATACTCGTTTGGCACTTGAGCCTGATAATGCATGCTGCTCAGGTAAAGAAGTGAGCTGTTCGCGATAGCGACGAGCCACTTCACCAATAAAGAACTTCTGCGCGCGCGTGTAACCAGGCAGATCCAAATTCTGCAGCAAGTAAGCACTATGCTCTCCGCCTTTTTTGAAATCGATAGTTAAACCAATTTCATGCAGTTTTGCGGCGGTCTCGAGCAATATCTTGCCCTGAGGCTCTGTAATCCACTCATCGCCCCCAGCTTGCTGTAAAAGCGTGTGTGCCAGAGTAGCGACTTGTTCGCCGTATTGGTGATCGAGCTGATAACGATTTTGTACGCTAGCGATAGTGCGGGCACGAATGTCTTCTTGACGAAGCTCTTCAACCATCTCATACACTAAGCCTTCGCGTAGTGCGCCGCCAGCCAGTGTCATAGCATCGATTTCAAGCAATTCAAAAACGGCAATCAAAATAGAGAGGCCACTAGGGAACACTAATGCACGCTCAAGTGTTAAGCCTTCAATATCGAGCTCTTCTAAATGGTCGGCCAACATGGCTTGCTTCTGTAGACGCTTGAGTTTGGAGTGAGTGATTACTTCGTCCATGCCTTGCGCCAGCATTATCTCTTGCAATGCCTGAACAGTGCCTGATGCACCAACACACACATCCCAACCAATTTCTGTATAACGTTCTAAAATCGGCTGGATGGTCTGTTTCGCCCCTTCAATTGCCGCGTCAAAGTTACGAGCATTCAATTGACGATCTTTAAAGAAGTTTTCAAGCCAAGTCACGCAGCCCATTTTTAAGCTGGTCAGTGCTTTGGCTTCGAAACCTTCACCGATAATCAGTTCGGTACTTGCTCCACCGATATCGACTACAAGGCGACGACCACTACCGCCAGAGGTGTGAGCGACACCTTTATAGATAGTGGCAGCTTCTTCTTCACCAGTAATCACTTCGATAGGCTGGCCTAGAATTTGGTTAGCCTTTTCTAAAAACACATCTACATTGGTCGCGGTACGTAATGTTGCAGTACCGACGATGCGAATGTTTTGTTTAGGAATGTCCTGCAAGCGTTCCGCAAATAGACTTAAGCAGTCCCATCCTCGCTGCATAGCTTCCATACTAAGAGAATTATGTTCATCTAAGCCCGCTGCTAGACGAACTTTGCGCTTAATTTTAGCCATTGTTTGAACGCTGCCATCGATGTGACGCACAACGAGCATGTGAAAACTGTTCGACCCGAGGTCGATGGCGGCATATAGCGGTGATGATCCTGCTTGACTCATAAAACGAACTCAGTTTCCTATTACGATTGTTTTGGTGCCGATTGACGCGGTTGGCGTGGACGACGTCCCTGCGGCTTACGGTTACCAGAACCAGAACGGGTACCGCCAGTATTCGTGCGGCGCTGTTGGTTGCGTGGTGCACGCATACGAATCGGAGCTGGTAGATCTTGAATCAGTGCCGACGAATCGTACTCTGAAACTGGGATTGTATGCTCAATGTATTCTTCGATTGCTGGTAGGTTAACCGCGTACTCTTCACAAGCAAAACTGATCGAATGACCGCTCGCACCAGCGCGACCAGTACGGCCAATACGGTGAACATAATCTTCACAGTCGTCAGGAAGGTCGTAGTTGAAAACGTGCGTTACCTGAGGAATATGCAAACCACGCGCTGCAACGTCAGTTGCAACTAAGATGTCGACATCACCTTTGGTGAATTGCTCAAGAATCTTCTCACGCTTCTTCTGCGGTACATCACCAGTAAGAAGGCCTACACGGTGTCCATCGGCAGCCAAATGACCCCAAACCGATTCACACTTATGCTTGGTATTGGCAAAAATGATAGCGCGATCTGGCCACTCTTCTTCAATTAGTGTTTGAAGCAGCGCCATTTTGTCTTCATTCGAAGGATAGAAAAGCTCTTCCTGGATACGGTGGCCAGTTTTTTGTTCTGGTTCGACAACGACATGCTCAGGAGTATTCATGTGTTCGAATGCCAGTTCTTGAACGCGGTAAGAAAGCGTAGCTGAGAACAGCATGTTCAAACGCTCTTTTGGTTCTGGCATACGACGGAACAAGAAGCGAATGTCTTTAATAAAGCCAAGATCGAACATGCGGTCGGCTTCGTCCAGAACAACAGCTTGAATGTTGTTGAGGTTAAATACGCGCTGTTTGTAGAAATCGATGATACGGCCTGTTGTTCCGATCAGGATATCTACGCCGTCTTGCAGTTTCGCAAGTTGCTTGTCGTAGCTTTCACCACCGTAAGCTAGAGCGGTTTTTAGACCTGTGCTTTCAGTTAATGATTCTGCATCATTGTAAATCTGAATAGCGAGCTCACGTGTAGGCGCCATAATAATTGCGCGTGGCTGTGTAGGCTTACGACCTTCATGTTCCGGAGTCGTCAGAAGGTGGTTGAACGTAGCAGTAAGAAACGCGAGCGTTTTACCAGTACCCGTTTGGGCCTGGCCTGCGATGTCTTGGCCGGTGAGCAGGACCGGCAACGCCAAGGCTTGGATAGGGGTACAAAATTCGAACCCTTTTTTGTCCAATCCTTCAATAACTTGGGGCTTTAAGCCCAAATCGGCGAACTTTTGCTCTGTGATATGCGTCTTTTTCATGGCTATAGAATATCAGCTAAAGCTTGCAATACGAAAGTAAATACATTCCAATAGGGCATCTAATTACTGGTTATCATCCAACCAGTTTCGAAAAACACATTGGAGTGGAAGATGAGTGATAAGATTTTGCAGCTAACTGATGACGGTTTTGAAAACGATGTAATCAACGCTGCAGGCCCGGTTCTAGTGGATTTTTGGGCAGAATGGTGTGGTCCTTGTAAAATGATCGCTCCTATTTTGGACGAAATCGCAGACGAGTACGAAGGCAAACTCACTATCGGTAAACTAAACATCGACCATAACGCAGGTACACCACCTAAGTTTGGTATTCGCGGCATTCCAACGCTATTACTATTTAAAGATGGTAACGTAGCGGCAACGAAAGTAGGTGCTCTGTCTAAAACTCAACTGAAAGAGTTCCTAGACGCAAACTTATAATCACCAAGTGATTACAGATAAAACCGTGCAAAGTTACAATGCACGGTTTTGTTTTTCTAACTCTGGACTAGAATACTAATTAGTGCTAACTTATCGCGCGTTAATTGAACAAATTTCTCTTCTTGGTCGATCCTGAGACCAAATCCATCTTAACTAGAAAACAGATCTTATTTTGACTAAACAAGAATCCACCACCATGAACCTTACCGAACTGAAGAACAGACCTGTGTCTGACCTTGTAAAACTGGGCGAAAGCTTAGGATTAGAGAACCTAGCTCGCTTAAGAAAACAAGACATCATCTTCGCGATTTTAAAAGCGCACGCGAAAGGCGGCGAAGACATCTTTGGCGATGGGGTTCTGGAAATTCTGCAAGACGGCTTTGGTTTCCTACGCAGTGCAGATAGTTCATACCTTGCGGGTCCGGACGATATCTACGTATCACCAAGTCAGATTCGTCGCTTTAACCTACGTACTGGTGACTCTATCGCTGGCAAAATTCGTCCACCAAAAGACGGTGAACGTTACTTTGCCCTTCTAAAAGTCAATACCGTTAACGACGATAAACCAGACAACGCCCGTAACAAGATCCTATTTGAAAACCTTACCCCTCTACATGCGAATGAGCGCATGGTTATGGAGCGTGGTAACGGTTCAACAGAAGACATTACAGCACGTGTTTTAGACTTGGCATCTCCAATCGGTAAAGGTCAACGTGGTCTGATTGTTGCTCCGCCTAAAGCGGGTAAAACAATGCTTCTGCAAAACATCGCGCAAAGCATCGCGTACAACCACCCAGAGTGTGAGTTGATGGTTCTTCTTATCGACGAACGTCCAGAAGAAGTAACCGAGATGCAACGCCTAGTTAAAGGTGAAGTGGTTGCGTCGACTTTCGATGAGCCAGCATCTCGTCACGTACAAGTAGCGGAAATGGTGATCGAGAAAGCAAAACGTCTTGTTGAACATAAGAAAGACGTAGTTATCTTGCTTGACTCTATCACTCGCCTAGCTCGTGCTTACAACACCGTAGTGCCTTCATCAGGTAAAGTACTAACAGGTGGTGTGGATGCAAACGCATTACATCGTCCTAAGCGTTTCTTCGGTGCTGCACGTAACGTAGAAGAAGGCGGCAGCCTAACTATCATCGCAACGGCACTAGTAGATACTGGTTCTAAAATGGATGAAGTTATCTACGAAGAGTTCAAGGGTACAGGTAACATGGAACTGCACTTGAACCGTAAGATTGCTGAGAAGCGTGTATTCCCTGCGATTGACTTTAACCGCTCAGGTACACGTCGTGAAGAGCTACTGACGAAGACTGACGAACTACAGAAGATGTGGATTCTGCGTAAGATCGTTCACCCAATGGGCGAAATCGACGCAATGGAGTTCCTAATCGATAAGCTAGCGATGACGAAGACCAACGATGAGTTCTTCGATGCGATGCGTCGTCAATAATCTCAGATAAGTTATTCTGCGAAAAGCCACCGTATATCGGTGGCTTTTTTATTGCTTTCTCCCGATAGAAGTATCAGAATGAAGGAAATGTTATCGGGAGGTTAACATGCAACAAGGAATGTTGTCGTCATTACTCCTGAGCTTGTCACTTATCACTCTACCTGCGACATTATCTGCCAAGGAAATGCATGAGTCTGTAGTAGAACAGTGGCTTCAGGATACTCAAATACAGACTAAAGTCTCTGAACTGCTTGATTACGCTGTCAGAGATGAAGTCGACTCGCTTAAATTTGCCCTTGATCGACTTGCTTTGCCTCAACAAGAGGTGGTGCGCTTTCAATTATTGGAAAAGCTTGAAAAGCAAGATGTGATTCTCACGCCTCGAATGGCTCTGTTTGTTGAGTCCCAGATCCGTATGACCCCGACTTATCAAGTGTTAGAGCGAGGTGATGGGTATGAATTTAGTGTACCCGCTTTTAACTTTCCCGTTATTGCGAGTCGCTTGATTAAGCGTTGGAAACAAGACCAAAGTACCTTGGACTTTGTCTTACAAGCTGAACGAAGAGAGCTTAACTTAAAGCAATGGCTTACAGGGCCATCTCAACAAGCTCAAGCGCGTGAAGCGCTTTTGATTCGAGAGTTAGACAGTTTATCACCCAACGCGCTTGCTGCATTAGCGGCCCAGTTAACCAAAGCAAATGTGACCAGTTGGTTACCCTCGACGGCCGTGATAGTCAGGTTGGCACAAGTTAGTCAGGATGAGGAAGTGTACAACTTACTCTGGCGGATGAAAGCCGATTACAACAGCCAGTCCGAACTTGAGCGTTTAGCTGCGGTTGGAGACGTTTTTTCCATTCAGCAATTGATGAATGCCACAGTTAACCCATCACTCAAGCCAGAAGCTATTAGTCTACTTACAAAATCTAACCCTCTATCTCCGCAAGTAAAGCAGTTTCTAGTTAGAAAAATGGCGTTATCAGAAGAAGCAACCATGGTTGCTCGAGAGCTTGCTCAACAAGGGCATCAAACCTGGTTGGAAGAGTTAGTATCTTCGAACCATCAGATAAAGACTCGGCAGATTGAACAAGTATTAAAGTAATCTTGCTCACATACCCACACAAAATAGGAGGATCTTAGCGTCCTCCTATTTGTTATACTGCGGACAGTTTAATCAGCCAGCATGAAGGCCTATGAGTTTTAAGGATTTACGCGAATTTATCGACCACCTAGAACAGAAAGGTCGACTTAAACGCATCACTCACCCTGTCGATCCCGCTTATGAAATGACAGAAATCAGCGACCGCACCTTGCGTGCTGGTGGACCTGCGCTGTTGTTTGAGAACCCAATCGGCTACGACGTACCTGTTTTGACTAACCTGTTTGGTACACCAGAGCGTGTCGCAATCGGTATGGGACGTGAAGATGTTAAAGAATTAAGAGAAGTCGGTAAGCTGCTGGCTTATTTAAAAGAACCTGAGCCACCAAAAGGCTTCAAAGACGCTTTAGAAAAACTGCCTGTGTTCAAACAAGTATTGAACATGCCGGCTAAGCGTTTACGTAAAGCACCATGCCAAGACATTGTTTGGCAAGGTGATGAAGTCGACTTGGATAAAATTCCGGTAATGAGCTGCTGGGCAGAAGATGTAGCGCCGCTGCTTACTTGGGGCTTAACCGTAACCAAAGGTCCAAATAAGAAACGTCAGAACCTAGGCATTTACCGTCAGCAGAAAATTGCCAAGAACAAAATCATCATGCGTTGGTTAGCCCATCGTGGTGGTGCGCTTGATCTGCGCGATTGGATGGAAACCAACCCAGGTAAACCTTTCCCAGTTTCGGTCGCGTTTGGTGCAGACCCAGCAACCATTCTTGGCGCAGTAACACCAGTGCCAGATACGCTATCGGAATACGCATTTGCAGGTTTGCTACGTGGAAGCAAAACGGAAGTCGTGAAGTCAGTCAGCAATGATTTGGAAGTGCCAGCAAGCGCGGAAATCGTGATGGAAGGCTATATCGACCCGAATGAGTTTGCTGATGAAGGTCCTTACGGTGACCATACTGGCTACTATAACGAAAAAGAAAAGCACCACGTATTTACTATTACGCACATTACTATGCGTAAAGACCCTATTTATCACAGCACCTACACAGGTCGTCCGCCAGATGAACCAGCTGTATTGGGTGTGGCATTAAACGAAGTGTTTGTGCCTATTCTGCAAAAGCAATTCCCAGAGATTGAAGACTTCTATCTACCGCCAGAAGGTTGTTCGTACCGAATGGCCGTCGTCACCATGAAGAAGCAGTACCCAGGACATGCCAAGCGCGTAATGATGGGCGTGTGGTCTTTCTTACGTCAATTCATGTATACCAAGTTTGTTATTGTGTGCGATGAATCGGTAAACGCACGAGATTGGAATGATGTCGTTAAAGCCATGTCAGAGCATATGGACCCTGTACATGATACTTTGATGATAGATAACACGCCAATCGACTCGCTCGACTTTGCTTCACCTGTGGTTGGGCTTGGCTCCAAAATGGGCTTAGATGCGACCATTAAATGGGATGCCGAGCTGGCGACGCGAACCGAGGTCACTGAGCGAGACAGCAAAGCGATTACCGAAGCAGAACTGAATGAGTTGAAACAGCAACGCCCTGAGATTGTTGACGTCTATCTTCCAGTTACAGCAAACAACCAATTTGCTGTCGTGACTATGAAGAAAGACCAAGCCGGTCAATCTCAAGCATTGATGGAATACTTGTGGGACTTCTTTGCTCAGTACAAGGATAACAAATTCATTATTTTGTGCGACGATGACGTCAACGCACAAGATTGGAATGACATCATTTGGGCTGTGACAACTCGAATGGATCCAGACAGAGATACCACTCAAGTTCGTGGTAAGGCGGGTAGTTCATCTAAACTTGGGCTCGATGCGACCAACAAGTTCGAATCTGAAGTCACGCGCGAGTGGGGCACGCCTATCAAAAAAGATCCTAAACTTGTGGCTAAAGTCGATGAGATTTGGGACCAGTTAGGTATTCTATGAGTCATCAAGTCCACCTTCTACCAATGGACGTTACGTTCCAAGTAAAAGAAGGGGAAACGGTGTTGGAAGCTGCGCTCAACAACAATATTCGCTTCCCGCACCGTTGCCAAGTTGGCGCTTGCGCCATGTGCATGTGTAAAAAGCTAACGGGCGAGGTGAGCTATCACCTCGAACCGATGCTAACCGAAAAAGAGCAACAGCAAGGCTGGATATTCCCTTGCCAAGCCTATACAGAAAGTAATTTAGTGCTTACTTTTGACGAGTAAGCGAGAGGAACACCATGACCATCCAATGTAAAGTAAAGTCTATTCAGCCGTTAGCTTGTAATACTTACCAAATCCTTCTTCATCCAGAATCACCAGTGCCTTTTAAAGCGGGTCAGTACCTAATGGTGGTGATGGGTGAAAAAGACAAACGTCCTTTCTCTATCGCAAGCAGCCCTTGTCGTCATGAAGGTGAACTTGAACTGCACATCGGTGCGGCGGAACACAACGCTTATGCACAAGAAGTTGTCGAAGCAATGCAAGCGGCGCTTGAAACTGATGGTCAGATTGAAATTGATGCGCCACATGGCGATGCTTGGGTTCAAGAAGAAAGCGAACGCCCATTATTATTAATTGCTGGTGGTACAGGCTTCAGTTACGTTCGCTCGATTCTGGATCACTGCGTAGCGCAGAATAAAACCAATCCTATCTATTTATATTGGGGGGCGCGCGATAACTGCCAGCTTTATGCTAAAGACGAACTGGTCGAGATTGCCGACAAGTTTGCCAATGTTCACTTTGTGCCAGTAGTAGAAGAAGCTCCTGCAGACTGGCAAGGTAAAGTTGGTAACGTGCTACAAGCTGTAGCTGAAGATTTCGAAAGCTTAGAAAACTACGATATCTATATTGCAGGTCGTTTTGAAATGGCTGGCGCAGCACGTGAACAGTTCACTCAGAACAAGAAAGCGAAGAGCGAACGTATGTTCGCAGACGCGTACGCATTCATTTAAATACGGCTTTTAAGGCAGAAAAAGAGGGTTTTTTACCCTCTTTTTTGCTTTTTTGATGAAATAGTCATCGAACAGTCATTTTTTTCCATTTTTTTTCAAAAAAGGGTTGCGAACGGATCTGAGTTCCCTATAATGCGCATCCACCGACACGGCAGACGCGATAAGGCTTCAGCAGGGTCGGAGAGGTGAAAGCTTCTACGAAAAATAAAATTGAAAAAGTGTTTGACACTGTCAATTAAATCGCTAGAATGCACCTCCGCTTTGAGAGAAAAACTTCTCGCAAAGCAAGCTCTTTAACAATATAGACCTATCAATCTGTGTGGGCACTCGTTGATGATAATCCAATTCGATACTTCGGTATCAAA
>NZ_JAWOQN010000429.1:0-743 GCF_033337395.1 Vibrio sp. YT-19(2023)
GAGCCGCAATAGCGGCTCTTTTTTATAGCGCATTGGTCAGTGCGGGCTGTGTTTCAACGGCAATCGCCGCTATCTCTTCCAAAACCTCTGGATTCGCAATTGCGCCGATATTTTTAACTGTCTGACCATTCACGACCTGCTTTACTGCCAGTTCAACCGTTTTACCGGAACGCGTTCGTGGAATATCACTGAGTGCGAAGATCTTGCGCGGGACATGTCGCGGTGAGCAGTTCGCTTTCAACGTTTGGCGGATCAAGTCACTCAGTTGTGGCGTTAACTCAACAGTTTGGCTTAATTTGACGAATAACCAGATCTCTTCAGATTGCTGGCTCAACTTACCGACGGCAATCGAATCTTCGATACCCGATAGCGCGTTCACTTGTCGATAGATTTCCGCTGTGCCAATACGTACTCCGCCGGGATTGATCGTTGCGTCACTTCGGCCGTAGAAGATAAAGCCGCCGTTTGCGGTTTGCATGACGTCATCACCGTGGTGCCAAGTATCCGCAAATTTGCTCCAGTAAGCATCGTGATAACGTTCGCCATTGTCATGCCAAAAGCCGATAGGAAAGTTTGGCAGCGAGTTGTTACATGTCAGTTCTCCGCGTTGTGAAACTACTTCGCTCCCTGCGTCATCAAGCACTTTTACCTTGTTGCCAAGCCCCGCACCTTGGCATTCCCCTTTGTAGACGGGAGAAATCGGGTTACCGAGAACAAAGCTGCCACAAATGTCTGTTCCGCCA
>NZ_JAWOQN010000430.1:0-742 GCF_033337395.1 Vibrio sp. YT-19(2023)
AAGCGAGCGGGATCTAGGAAGTACTCTACACTTGAGTCGGCATGAAGAATCGCGTGCGAGAGTAAAACTGGCAAACGCGATACATCCAAGCCACGTACATTCAATAGCCAACAAATAGAATCAAGCGCTGTGATGACTGCGCTGTCTGCACCGGCTTTTGCTACCAGTTGAGCGATCTCTTTACGCTTACTTTCGCTTGATTGACCAACGGCTTCTGTTGGCATGAGGCGAACGTCAGAAACCACTGGTGCAGGGCGGTCATGCCACAATTCATCAATTGGGTTGCCGGAGAGAATGTTTAGCTCAAGTTTTCCGGCCAGTTTTGCTTGTGCCATATCTAGCCAAGCCGAACTGTGCATGCGTGGGTCGATAGCCACGGACGCATTTGCGGTTAGATTGTCTTGAATCCAATCCAATGCCGGTTCTTCAATTAGGTGGCGATATTCAAACAAATCGCTAGGAACTTGTTTGGTCACTTGCACTGTATAGCGACCATCAACAAAAATCGCGGCTTTGTCTTGTGTGATCACGGCTGCGCCTGCAGAGCCTGTGAATCCGGTTAGCCAATGGAGGCGTTCATTGTGCGCAGGGACATATTCACCCAGGTATTCATCTTCATGAGGGATCAGTAGGGCATCAATGTTGTGTTGAGCAAGCCATTCGCGAATTGCGTTCACGCGGCTTAGGGTATCGTTGTGCATCTGTTTTATTCCTTCAAATTACCGCTCCTTCATGCTCAGGT
>NZ_JAWOQN010000431.1:0-741 GCF_033337395.1 Vibrio sp. YT-19(2023)
CAACAGGCGTCTTACCATTGCCACCAGCGGTGATATTACCGACCACTACTACGGGCACGGGTGCTTGATACGCTTGCTTGCGACCAGTTTGGAACTGTTGACGCTTCGCTCTACTGATTGCACCAAACAACACACTGAGTGGCCATAATAATGGCCACAACAGATATTTTAATGGATGATTTTCAAACCAGATTTTTTCAACCACAGCAACTATTCGCCAAACTGGATGCGATGAAGTTGAGCGTAAGCGCCATTCTTAGCAATCAAGTCTGCGTGATTACCTCGTTCAATAATGGCACCGTCGTCTACGACTAGAATCTCATCGGCTTTTTCGATCGTTGACAAGCGGTGAGCAATCACCAACACGGTTTTATCTTTCTGCAGCTCATCTAATGCAGCTTGGATGGCACGCTCAGATTCCGTATCCAGTGCAGAGGTTGCTTCGTCAAGAATCAGTACAGGTGCATCACGCAGCAACGCTCGAGCAATCGCTACACGTTGGCGCTGACCACCAGATAAGCTCGCGCCGTTTTCGCCGATCATGGTATCTAAACCATTTTCCATCTTATTGATGAATTCCATTGCGTGAGCCAGCTTCGCTGCATGCTCAATATCGCTGCGCTGGTACTTATCTTCCGTCGCGTAAGCAATGTTGTTTGCTATGGTGTCATTGAAAAGATGTACGTTTTGCGAAACCAAAGCAAACTGCTCACGCAAGTTCTTCAATTCATAGTCACGAAT
>NZ_JAWOQN010000432.1:0-741 GCF_033337395.1 Vibrio sp. YT-19(2023)
GGAGGCTCCGATGGTATAGACAAAGAAACCCAACCCGAACACGCCATACACGATCGAAGGAACCCCCGCCAAGTTGATGACCGCAATTCGAATAATTCGCGTAAATGCGTTGTTCTTCGCGTATTCATGCAAGTAAATCGCAGCAACCACCCCAAGCGGCATCACGATAATCGACATGATAAGCACCAAGAAAACGGTTCCGAATATTGCAGGAAAAACGCCGCCCTCAGAGTTCGATTCTCTTGGATCTTCGGATAAGAATTTCCAGACCTGTTTACCCCAATGCATCACTTTGTCAGGTAACGACATTTGGTTTGGGTACCAGTGGTCCAATATGTCTTCAAGGGGAATCGAAACATGAGAACCCGTCATGTCCTCAACAATTAGTGCATAGCCAGAAAGCTGTAAACGCAAGCAATCCAGTTGTAAGTCCAACTTCGCCAGCTCTTGTTCCACTTGCTCTTTTTGTTGCAAGTTCTGCGCTAAAAAATCGTCCGTTACGGTGTTGTTGAGCTCATGTTTGCGCTTGTCTAAACGCAATTGCTCAAGCTTCCAACCCAGGTCTTTCAGTTGGTCGACGACCAAAGAATCAATCTCGTGGCGCAGCGTTTCTGCGTCATCAAGTTTTTTGTTCAACACCGTTTGGATATCAGTTTGATAGAGCTTGTCGCCATCTTGAAACGCCACCAGCTTACCAAAAAAATATCCGCCGCTGCTGCGCTCAATCACCGCCCACTCTTT
>NZ_JAWOQN010000433.1:0-741 GCF_033337395.1 Vibrio sp. YT-19(2023)
GGCAAGTGCCCCTGAACTTAAATTCCGTTGGCGACCTTATCAGCAAACTAAGCACACGCTGGCGATCGCGAAATCCGATCGCATCGTATTTCAATGCATCATGGCCATTAGTTGGTTTTGGTTTCTCGGTGCTGCATATCTTACTCAGTTCCCAAACTTCACCAAGGTCTACCTGAACGGTACAGAAAGCGCCGTATCTTTCTTACTTGCACTCTTCTCAGTAGGGATTGCTCTAGGCTCACTGGCTTGCAACTGGATCTCAAATCATCGAATCGAAGTGGGCATCGTGCCAATCGGTGCCTTAGGCATCACCATCTTCGGTTACTTAATGGCGACATCAGTACCAACTGAGCTACCTGAGTTCGCAAACTTCATTGAATTTGTTCGTTTCGAGCCTTTCTGGCCGCTGTTTTTCTATCTGCTCATGATAGGAGCATCGGGCGGATTATTTATCGTCCCACTGTATGCCTTAATGCAGCATCGAGCGAAGGAGACTGAACGAGCGCAAGTGATAGCAGGTCTGAATATCTTTAACTCGCTATTTATGGTGGGCAGCGCGATCCTTGGCATTATATGCCTAAGCGTAGTAGAGATGAGTATTCCACAACTGTTTGCGCTTCTTGCAGTGCTTAACTTCTTAGTCGCGGCATATATCTTTCTACAAATCCCGATTTTTGTGGTTCGCTTTGCAATGTGGATGCTCACGCACACCATCTATCGTGTTAAACACAAAAATCTGCA
>NZ_JAWOQN010000434.1:0-740 GCF_033337395.1 Vibrio sp. YT-19(2023)
TACCCCTGATTTAATGACGGCCAGTTAGAGTGCAATACGCGCTCCAATTCCAATTCGCGTTTGTGAACCGCATCTTGAGCAGTTGCAAGTGTCTTCTTGCCGCCTTCGAAATCACTTACGGTTAAATCAAACACAGTGCTGTAGGTGTCTGCACACGTTTCAAATGCACGGCTACGTGGAATGGTTGCCATCATCACTTGGTCACCAAGCAGATAGTTCATTTCCGTCAATACCGAGACTTGCTTCTTGTTGTCGTCTTCGAACATGGTTGGCATTAGACGAACAAACTCTAAGCCATTCCAATCTTCTGGGAACATCTCATAAACCGTAGGCAAATCCTGGAAGTAGTTACCCGTAGATGCCCAGTCTAGACGTTTTGCCGCACAAGGAATTAACAGTGCATTGGACGCGTACATCGCATTCCAAACCAGAGGGTCAACGTGCGGACCGGTATCAATCATGATGATATCGAAGTCATTCGCAATCTTGTCGATAAGCTGTTCTTTCAATAGACGAACGATATCAAGTGATGGGTCTTCAGACAGCGTTTGCCACGCTTCTGCGTTAAACATAGCATCTTCTGGGAATGCGGAGATTGACTTCAAGTTCGGATATTGCGTCGGCAACAGCACGTTCTTGTGTAAAATTTCGCGGTCGATCTCTACTCCATCAGGCACGTTGCCTAACATGATGTCCACCGCTGAATAAATGTTGTCGTGCTCAGCCACACTGATTTGCGG
>NZ_JAWOQN010000435.1:0-738 GCF_033337395.1 Vibrio sp. YT-19(2023)
TTTCAGTAGATCGCGAGTGTCAGCATCGCCCACGATTTCAAACTGCAATTCAGGATACTGCTTCTTCAATGCCGTCAGTGTCGGAACATATTGTGACTGTTCGACAATTTTCAATGTTTGTGCGCCAGCATTCACGTCTTCTTCTGATTGACTGTCTTTGGATGCTTGATACTCGATAAGCTGCTCAATATCACGAGGACGAAGCTGGCCCTTTTTGTAGACCACTTGCTGGCTAACATAATAATAAGCAGGGCCAGGTCTAAAACGTTTGACGGCTTGTGAGGTTTGATTAAGCCCCGTAGCAATAATATCGATGTCGCCCTTCTTTAAGGCAGGGAAAAGGTCGGCTTGTCTGAAAGCGGGTTTGATTTCTAGCTTTACGCCCAACTCTTCTGCAAATTTACGCGCCAGCTCATAATCCAAACCCGCAGGGCCATCAGGACCAATGTAGTACGAGAGTTGGTTGTTGAGCGTGCCAACGCGTAGCACTCCGCGCTCTTGGATTTTCTCGAATTCACTTTTCGGCTGCGACTCAATTTGGCAGGCAGAAAGTAGTAGCACAGAAGCAAAAAGTAGGACGCTGCGCTTGAGTCGGTTGAAGTGGCGTATTTGAATTGATCGGTACATCTCAGAAAATTTCTAGTGGTCTTTATATCAAAGCGTGGAGATGGGGCAAAGCGAATCGGACAGATAGAGTGCGACATTGTGTGTTTTATCGACATTTCGGCTACAACTCAA
>NZ_JAWOQN010000436.1:0-738 GCF_033337395.1 Vibrio sp. YT-19(2023)
CTGCCAGGAATATTTTTGACGGGTCCTACATGTGGCGGTAAAGGTTAATTTTCTGCAAGTACTTTCACACCTGCCCTGTTTGGTTCGGTTCAATCAAATTCAAGTTCGTAGGCCTGCTAAGTGCGGATCATTTGGGCAGGTGTGAACACAGCAATCACACTCAGGTGTGCACCAAAACAACCAGACTGAGACCTTCTTAAAGAGGTGGTCTCAGCCTGGTTATAAACGAACTCTGGTGCGGTTCGTTTGTGGTGAGAATGTGTTCAGACCTTAATCTGAACCAACTGCAGTCACATGACACATTGTTTGGGTTAAACATGAGCATGTTACAGTCCTGGAGGATTATTAATGTGCACCTCCTCCTGTACTGCCTTAATATGCACATTCAGCACATCCAATGCATCAAAACATTGTTTTCTAGTTGGAGCCGCGCCTTGTTTTCAAACTGTATGCTTTGACTAAAATGAACAATGACAGCAATATAGTCCACGATGAGCAGCGCTAAAATCAACCTGCGTAGTTGTCCCTCCATTTCGACTTAAACAGCTGTCATCAGGGTACACAGTAAAAGCCATTTACACCCTACAAACACCTTCAGGCATAAGAGCCTTAAACATGTTTTGACTTGAACAATCTTCATCAGGATATAAAAGCCCTTTTTGCCATGATGATGTAATATTAAAGGATTTTTACATAAAGTATCTCATTATGTAAGGACATTCCTACGTAGAGGATCCA
>NZ_JAWOQN010000437.1:0-737 GCF_033337395.1 Vibrio sp. YT-19(2023)
GTTTCATAAAAAGCCCATATAAGAGTCATAAATCATACATATATTCAGAGCCTTACCAAATCACACGTCAATCAATGTTCTATTATCGTCCACTGCAGTGAATGAATAGATATCTGAAAATCATGCATTGAGCGACAGTATATCGGATTGATAAGGAGATATCATGACCACCCCACTTAAGGCAATAGGTGCAATGGCGTTATCGACGCTCGCCATCGCATGTTCATCGCAACAGAACGATGTTATCGCATCTTTCAGTGCACAATGTAAGCCGATCAGTTCACCCGCTGTTGGGGAAACCTCAATCCAAGGTTTGACGTTTGTTGGGTCATCTATCGTCGATGCGCCGTTTGATACTTCTGCCGCAGAAATCGTTAACTATGATGCGTGCACGGACAAACTCTACGTGGTCAATGCTCAAGCCAAACGTGTGGATGTGTTGTCGCTCAACGAAAGCAGAGCGCCTTCACAAACTGATTTTATTGACCTAACCGATGCGGGCACTTCCGCAGGGATTGAAATCGGCGCGGCCAACAGTGTTGCTGTATTTAATGGTTTAGTCGCCGTCGTGATTGAAAACAATAATAAGCAGGAAGATGGCTTGATCGCGCTGTATCGCTCGGATGATCTTTCTCTAATCACCACTTTCAAAACCGGTGCGCTGCCAGATATGGTTGGTTTTTCTAAAGATGGTCGTTACCTTGCCACCGCAAACGAAGGCGAACCGAACTCCGATT
>NZ_JAWOQN010000438.1:0-733 GCF_033337395.1 Vibrio sp. YT-19(2023)
GCCCATCTGGTGGTAGGTTTGACCTCTTTGCATCATACGGTGATACAAAGCGCCTTTTCCTTTCGCAAGCTGGATTGCTCCGAACCGAAGGTAGAACTGCGCTGCACTACCGGGCGTATAATGTCCCTTTAGTACAGACTCCCTTAGTCGCGGGTATTCGTTCCAGATGATGAACGCAGCGGAGTCGGGATCGACTTTCACTTCATCATCTTCTGCGAAGCAAACCACCCTTCTCTTTCCGTCTGCGGTATTGATCACTTGCGCTGCCAACGGGTCATCCCCGCCGTCAAAGTAAGCCATTTCCGCTAACGGATCGGCCAAGCCATCAGAAAGCGAACCATCGCCCCAGCGACCAACCTTCAACCACAATGGCTTCGGAATTGGTGACTGAGGAACGGTTTCACACTGCGGCTCGTCTTCCAGCAAGTCCAGATCACCCATCGACCAAACCCTGTGGTAAATCTCCAGGGCATGGAAAGGCTTATCATTGAAATGATGGAAGGCCCACATGAAGTCGATATGGACTAAAGCCTCTTCCGATATGATCCGGAATTGTGGCTCTGCCATTCGACGGTTCCAGTCGTTATCCTCTGCTTGACCAGTAGCCAGCTTGTATGCCAGCTCATCAGCTCTCTTTTGCTCCATGTAGTCCATGCTGCAACAGACATGAAGCAATCGTTCTAGGAAAACAGGACTGTAAACGTCCGGCTGTATTTTGATGTATCCGCCCTCG
>NZ_JAWOQN010000043.1:0-37364 GCF_033337395.1 Vibrio sp. YT-19(2023)
CGCCGGGGGTCGCGGGTTCGAGTCCCGTCCACTCCGCCACTTATATTAAGCCTCAGTCGAAAGACTGAGGCTTTTTTTGTTTCGGTTCGCCGACTTACCTTAAAACCACTTTCATATTGAAACCTTGCATCGAGAGGCCGGCTTCCCTCTGGCGATGCTTTCTAAGCCCTGTTTGAGTGAAGTGGAACGCAGTTTTGTGTGGTTCCTGCAGTCTCGAGCGCTAGTTTTGAGCCTCTTCATTCACCAAAGCTCCTTTTGTTCGATATTAGAAAATCTAGGTATGTGACAGAGTTTAATTGTTTGAGGTGTCACTTGTTCCAATTTTGAAAACAGGACGACTTTGAATACAAGTTTAGTCTCACTGAGATCAAGAGAGAGGGGGACTAAATTTCTGTTAAGGCTTTGATCTACCTGAATGCTAGCTCAGTTTTATCTTGGTGAGATTGCTAACCTGTTTGGGTTCTGAACGCAATCACCCTAAATGTATCTTTCTCATAAAAATACAAACTCGCTCATTGCTAAGTATTGTGGAAGTTTAGCTTTGATATTTGCGAGGAGCCTATATTGCCAAGAGAAGAGAAGAGAAGAGAAGAGAAGAGAAGAGAAGAGAAGAGAAGAGAAGTGATAAATGGGTAAATTAAAAGGCTCGTCTATGAATACTATCTATCGGCAATAGTTAGTATCTATGAAAATGCAGCGTAGCGATTCTTAGTATATTTGAAGGTATATCAAAGAATAAGGAGCACTCGTCCTTGAAGGGGAGTCTGAAAATTAGTTATGAAAAAAGCAGCTAGGTAGCTGCTTTTTATTTATTAAGTTACGTGTCTTTAAGAGTCCACTGGCTCCGTATGTTCCGGAGTGGTTATTGCTTGGTTGTTCTCTTCCATCTTCTTCTCTTCTGCTTTTGCTTTTTCAATCATTGGGGTGATTGTTGAGCCTTGAATGAGGATAGAGAAAACAACGACGGAGTAGGTCATTACAAGAATAATCTCTTTTACATCGATTAACTTATCTTGAATCACCCAAATACCAGATGGAATGGAAAGTGCCATTGCCAATGCAAGGCCCCCGCGTAAGCCGCCCCACGTCAAAATACGTACTGACCACGGGTTATATTTTCTGTAACGCTTAAAGCCAATGTACGAGAGAAATACGCTTAAATAGCGAGCTGCTAGTACAAGAGGGACTGAAATAGCCATCATAATCCAGTCTTCTTTGTGGAATTCAAATAGCAGCATCGACATGCCGATCAGTAGGAATAACACGCCATTCAAGAACTCATCAACAAGCTCCCAAAAATGGTCAAGGTGATCTTCACTCTCTTTTGAAAAGCCAATAAAGCGTGTCCAGTTGCCAATCATAATACCGGATACAACCATCGCGAGTGGGCCTGATACATGGATGTATTCAGCAAATGCGTAACCTGCTGTTGGGACACCAATGGTAAGTAACAATTCCATTGAGTGATCATCGGTGGCACTGATCAAGTAGTGGAATAGCAAACCGAGGACGAAACCATATGTGATACCACCGATAGCTTCTTGGATGAAGAGCAAGGTGACACTACCTACAGTTGGTGCCTCAGTGCCAAATGCAATCGTAAATAGAGTGACGAAGATAACCAAACCGAAGCCATCATTGAAGAGCGATTCTCCTTCAATCTGAGTGGAGATACGTTTAGGAGCATCTAGTTTTTTCACAATAGCCAATACAGCGATTGGGTCAGTTGGCGATATTAGAGCACCAAATAGTAAGCAGTAGACCAAATCAAATTGGATGCCAATTAACTGACAAAACCCATACAGTGCAAATCCAATAAAGAACGTGGAAAACAGTGTGGCTCCAAGGGCTAAAACAGTGATCTCCCACTTTTGATCTTTAAGGTTCGGGAGTTTGATGCCTAGTCCACCAGCAAATAGTAAGAAGCCAAGAATGCCTTTGAGCAAGAAATCTTCGAAGTTAATCCTTGTGACCGTCTCCGTCGCAATTTCGGTGAGATGGAACCAGTTGTTTTGACCCGCAATTAAGATTAGAAGTGAAAGCACCATTGAACCTGCGGTAATCGCAATGGTGGTTTGCATCTTTCCTATCTTGCTGTTTACAAAAGCAATTAGCATCGCAGCTGCGGATAGAAAACATAAAGTATGATAGACCGACATAGAGCTCTCTATTTGTAACATTTTATGAATGGAATTCTCGGCTGATGCTGCTTAAATAGCAAACATTTTTTCGTGATTATTTTGTAAGTTAAGAAGGAGATAAAATAATCATTAATTCCACGTTTAGACGTCTAGACTCCTGAAGTTTGTGTGATAGGATGGAAAGATAACTAAAGGAATGAGGCTGTACTGTGGGAAGTAACGTAAGACAACAGATTGAAGCTCAATTGAAGCAACGTATTCTTTTGATTGATGGTGGTATGGGAACCATGATTCAAGGGTACAAACTTGAAGAGCAAGACTATCGAGGAACGCGCTTTGCGGATTGGCATTGTGATCTAAAAGGTAACAACGACCTGTTGGTTCTAAGTCAGCCTCAACTTATCAAGGAAATTCACGCTGCATATTTAGAAGCGGGTGCAGATATTCTTGAGACCAACACTTTTAACGCAACAACCATTGCGATGGCTGACTACGAGATGGAAAGCCTAAGTGAAGAAATTAACTTTGCAGCTGCCAAGCTTGCACGTGAAGTTGCAGACGAATGGACCGCAAAAACACCCGATAAACCACGTTATGTCGCAGGGGTTTTAGGGCCAACAAACCGAACTTGTTCTATTTCTCCTGATGTAAATGACCCCGGATATCGAAATGTTTCTTTCGACGAGTTAGTTGAGGCTTACTCTGAATCGACTCGAGCGCTTATTAAAGGTGGTTCAGACCTTATTCTTATCGAGACCATCTTCGATACGCTTAACGCTAAGGCTTGTTCATTTGCTGTTGAAAGTGTGTTTGAAGAGATGGGTATTGAGTTACCTGTGATGATCTCGGGGACTATTACTGATGCTTCCGGTCGGACATTATCCGGTCAAACCACAGAAGCGTTTTACAACTCATTACGTCATGTTAAACCGATTTCGTTTGGTTTGAACTGTGCACTTGGTCCAGATGAGCTGCGTCCTTATGTTGAAGAGCTCTCTCGTATATCAGAATCTTTTGTTTCCGCTCACCCAAATGCTGGGCTTCCGAATGCATTCGGCGAATACGATTTGTCGCCAGAAGATATGGCTAAGCATGTTAAAGAGTGGGCTCAAAGTGGCTTTTTAAACTTGATTGGTGGGTGTTGTGGTACAACTCCTGAGCACATTCGCCAAATGGCACTCGCGGTTGAAAATATCGCCCCTCGTCAATTACCTGAACTTCCCGTTGCTTGTCGCTTGTCTGGCTTAGAGCCACTCGCGATTGATAAAGACTCTTTATTTATCAATGTCGGTGAGCGTACGAATGTAACCGGTTCTGCGCGTTTTAAGCGCTTGATTAAAGAAGAGCTGTACGATGAAGCGCTCGATGTGGCTCGTCAACAAGTTGAAAATGGCGCTCAAATTATCGATATCAACATGGATGAAGGCATGTTGGATGCACAAGCTTGTATGGTTCGCTTTTTAAACCTTTGTGCGTCAGAACCTGAAATCTCAAAAGTACCAATCATGGTTGACTCTTCCAAGTGGGAGGTTATTGAAGCCGGTCTTAAGTGCATCCAAGGCAAAGGCATTGTTAACTCGATCTCTCTCAAAGAAGGCAAAGAGAAATTCGTTGAACAAGCTAAGTTGATCCGCCGTTACGGTGCGGCTGTGATTGTGATGGCGTTTGATGAGATTGGGCAAGCAGATACACGTGAGCGCAAAGTAGAAATTTGTACCAACGCTTACCGAATTCTTGTTGATGAAGTGGGCTTTCCACCAGAAGACATCATTTTTGACCCAAACATTTTTGCCATTGCTACGGGGATCGAGGAGCATAATAACTATGCGGTGGATTTCATTGAAGCCGTTGGCGATATCAAACGTGATTTACCACATGCGATGATCTCGGGTGGTGTTTCTAACGTCTCATTCTCTTTCCGTGGCAATAACTATGTACGTGAAGCGATTCACGCGGTGTTCCTCTACCACTGTTTTAAAAATGGTATGGATATGGGGATTGTGAATGCGGGTCAGTTAGAAATCTACGATAACGTGCCTGAAAAATTGCGTGAGGCTGTGGAAGATGTCGTTCTTAACCGTCGTGATGACGCCACTGAGAGATTGTTAGATATCGCGGCGGAATATGCAGGCAAAGGGGTAGGTAAAGAGGAGGATGCCTCTGCACTTGAGTGGAGAACTTGGCCTGTTGAAAAGCGCTTAGAGCACGCGTTAGTGAAAGGAATAACTGAGTTCATCGTTGATGATACCGAAGAGGCTCGTGTCAACGCTTCAAAGCCATTAGAGGTGATTGAAGGCCCACTAATGGATGGGATGAACGTCGTCGGAGACTTGTTTGGTGAAGGTAAAATGTTCCTTCCTCAGGTCGTAAAATCTGCACGAGTGATGAAGCAAGCAGTCGCGCATCTGGAGCCCTACATCAATGCAGAAAAGCAGGTGGGACAAACAAACGGTAAGATTTTGCTAGCGACGGTCAAAGGTGATGTACATGATATCGGGAAAAATATCGTTGGCGTTGTATTGCAGTGCAATAACTACGAAATTATCGATCTTGGTGTCATGGTTCCTTGCGAAAAGATCTTAAAAGTAGCGCAAGAAGAAAACGTCGATATTATTGGTTTATCAGGGTTGATCACGCCTTCATTAGACGAAATGGTGCATGTTGCAAAAGAGATGGAGCGTCTCGACTTTAACTTACCTCTTCTCATCGGTGGCGCAACAACGTCAAAAGCCCATACAGCAGTTAAGATTGAGCAAAATTACAAGCATCCAGTGGTTTACGTGAACAACGCCTCACGTGCAGTGGGCGTATGTACTTCTCTTCTGTCAGATGAACGTCGCCCTGAATTTGTTGAAAAACTTCAAGCTGATTACGAACGAGTACGTGATCAACATAATCGAAAGAAACCGAGAACCAAACCAGTGACATTAGAAGCGGCTCGAGCGAATAAAGTTGCGATCGATTGGGAAGCTTATACTCCTCCAGTGCCTGTTAAGCCTGGCATTCATATCTTCGATGATTTTGATGTGGCTATATTACGTCAATACATCGATTGGACACCATTCTTTATGACTTGGTCACTTGTGGGTAAGTATCCAACAATTTTCCAACATGAAGAAGTTGGTGAAGAAGCAAAACGTTTATTCGAAGATGCCAACGAGTTACTTGATCGAGTTGAGCGAGAAGGCCTGTTAAAAGCGCGTGGAATGTGTGGCTTATTCCCTGCTGCGAGCGTGGGGGACGACATTGAAGTTTATGCTGATGAAACTCGTACCGACGTTGTGAAAGTATTACGTAACTTGCGACAACAGACCGAGAAACCAAAAGGATTCAACTATTGTTTATCCGACTACATCGCACCTAAAGAGTCGGGTAAACATGATTGGATAGGGGCATTTGCTGTCACTGGTGGTATTGGTGAACGAGAGCTTGCTGATGAATACAAAGCACAGGGAGATGATTACAACGCAATTATGATTCAAGCGGTGGCGGATCGCCTAGCCGAAGCGTTTGCTGAGTATTTGCATGAGCGTGTCCGTAAAGAAATTTGGGGTTATGCTGCGGATGAAGATTTATCTAACGATGATCTCATTCGTGAAAAATACCAAGGTATTCGCCCTGCACCAGGTTATCCAGCGTGCCCTGAGCATACTGAAAAAGGACCGCTTTGGGAGCTACTTAATGTGGAAGAGAATATTGGCATGACTCTAACCTCCAGCTATGCAATGTATCCGGGCGCGTCAGTCTCTGGTTGGTATTTCTCTCATCCTGACTCACGTTACTTTGCGATCGCACAGATCCAAGAAGATCAGCTAGAGAGTTACGCCGATCGTAAGGGGTGGGATAGGATCGAGGCTGAAAAATGGTTAGGGCCAAACATTAACGGTTAAATTGATGTTTACCTCGTCCAAATGTAACAACTAATGAAACGACAAAGGGCTGCAGATACGCAGCCCTTTGTTTTATTGAGTTGAACTTACTTCTCAAACAACTCAGTGTGGAGTTTTTGTATGGCTTGTTTCGATACTGATTCATGGAGCAAGAAGCATAAGTTGTGAGGGCTAGCGCCATAACAAATCATGCGTAGGTTAAAATCTTCTAGCGTGCCAAAAACCTGTTTCGCGTAGCCTTTACTCTCACTCATGTTGTTACCAATGAGAGCAACGAGGCATAGGTCACGTTCAACTTCTACCTTACATAACTCTTCTAACTCTTCTCGTACAGCTTGCGGCAGCTGCGGCGCGCCGCCGGATGTATCGGTTTGATCAAGTGTTAACGATACACTGATTTCAGATGTTGTGATCAAATCGACAGATATCTTATGCTTTGCAAGGATCTCAAAGACCTTTGCTAAGAAGCCGTATGCGTGGAACATATTGGCGCTGCGTAGCGTTACCATGGTTTGGTTACAACGCAAAGCTAGCGCACGGAATAACGGTGAGCTTTCGACTTGGTGGCGAATCCAAGTTCCCCCTTTTTCAGGCTCTTTCGATGACCCCACAAATACCGGAATGTCGTGGCGCAATGCAGGTACTAGCGTAGAAGGGTGAAGGATTTTAGCGCCAAAGTTAGCCATTTCTGAAGCTTCACTAAAGCTGATCTCGGGAATTGGTGAGGCTTTTGGTGCAATTCGCGGGTCTGTTGTGTAGATACCCGGAACATCAGTCCAGATTTCTAGCCCTGCCGCTTTAACGCTCTCAGCAATTAAGGCGGCGCTGTAATCGCTGCCCCCTCGACCTAATGTTGTTGTATTACCGGCTTCGTCAGATCCTATGAAGCCTTGAGTAACAACAACGGATTGTTGGCAAAGTGGTACGAGTTTATCTTGCGCAAGCGTCGAAATTGCTTCAATGTTTGGCTCCGCGCGACCAAAGTTGTCATCAGTACGCAGCACATCGCGGATATCAAAGCGCACTGCTTGAATGCCTCGCTCACACATTAACTGAGTTAGAATGTGCGTCGACATGAGTTCACCACATGCGACTAAATGATCGGTTAACTTCGCACTAGCTTGGATAGATGCAGCCTCGGCCAGGCTGGTTACGGTATCTAATATGCCATACACCTCGGCAGCAGTTTTCGTGCTGTCTTCGAGCTGAGTTAAAATGGCGTCATGAATGTTGGCCAGATTTTGCAGCAGCTCAGTACGGTGCGTTTGATCCTGAACGCCGTTGGCGAGTTCTACCAATAGGTTGGTGACGCCAGAGCAAGCGCTGCTCACGACCAGGCGAGTATTTGGATTGTTTTCGATAATGGTGGCGCAACGACTCATTGCCTCAAAGTTGGCAACACTGGTTCCACCGAATTTAGCTACGTTAAATGCGCTCACTGCGTTCTCCCACGACTTCCTAAAAAATTGTACATCCAATGTTTAGTGAGAAAAGGAACAGAGCAAAAAGAGAGGTATTTAGAATGCTATTTGAAAAATTTACCCTCAGAAGCCCTTCATCAGACTGCGCTGATGACAGTTGATGGGATTCAGCCCAATTCAACCGACAAGTCAAATCCTGCAACTTTGACTTACCTCGGCACTACTCCCCCTCAATGATTGGTGTTGGAATTGCGGTTCCACAAATCATCTACCTGGGTAGCGCTCCTCTTCTACATAAAGCTCAAACATTGAACGGTTTTGAGGCCTTAATGTCAATCAATATTTCAACCTTTATGGTGTTTTTTATTAACGATTTTGTGACACTGGTTTGACCTCCATACTTACGGCTAATTGCTGATAGAGGAAAAATCTATTAGGGTGAAGAACCCTACACCTGAGCCATGTTATTGAATAGAACTTTTAGAATGCTCAGGATAAAAGATAATCAAGGAGCTGACATGTCGATCCAAAGCTTTATTCCGCCTCACCGTATTTTAATGGGACCTGGTCCTTCTGATATTTATCCTCAAGTGTTACAAGCACTAAGCCGTCCTACGGTAGGTCACCTTGATCCTCTGTTTATCGGTATGATGGATGAGCTCAAGCAGCTATTGAAGTATGCCTTTCAAACTGACAATGAGTTCACTATTGCGGTTTCAGCGCCTGGTAGCGCAGGGATGGAAACCTGCTTTGTAAACTTGATCGAGAAAGGCGACAAAGTGATCGTCTGCCGTAACGGTGTATTTGGTGAACGCATGCGCGAAAATGTCGTCCGTGCTGGTGGCGAAGTTGTTATCGTCGATGATGAATGGGGGACGCCTGTTTCCATTGATAAAGTCGAGCAAGCACTCGAACAGCACCCAGATACAAAAATTCTTGCTTTTGTGCATGCGGAAACCTCAACTGGTGCAGTCAGTGATGCTCAAGCATTGGGTAAGCTGGCGAAACAGCATAATGCATTATCTATTGTTGATGCGGTGACATCGCTTGGTGGTGTGCCGTTAAAAGTGGATGAATGGCAACTGGATGCGGTTTACTCTGGCAGTCAAAAATGTTTGTCATGTGTACCAGGGCTCTCACCAGTGACGTTTTCTACTGCCGCGATTGAAAAGATTCAAGCAAGAACAACACCAGTACAGAGTTGGTTCCTCGATCAGAGTTTAGTTTTGGGGTATTGGAGTGGAGAAGGCAAGCGTAGTTACCATCATACGGCGCCAGTTAATAGCTTGTATGCGCTTCATGAAGCTTTATTGATACTGAAAAATGAAGGATTAGAAAACGCTTGGGCTCGTCACCAACTGATGCATGAAAAACTCAAAAATGGCTTACAAAAGTTAGGCTTTAAATTTGTTGTGGACGAAGCCCATCGGTTGCCACAATTAAATGCGATTTACGTGCCTGAAGGAATTGATGAAGCAAAAGTTAGTGCTCACTTGCTAGAAACCTATAACCTAGAAATTGGTGCAGGCCTTGGGGCATTAGCTGGTAAAGCGTGGCGTATTGGCTTAATGGGTTACGGCGCTCGATCTGAAAACGTTGCGCTGTGCTTAAAAGCGTTAGAAGAGTCACTCACTGAATAAAATCATACAGCAATGAGATGAAGAAAAGCGAAGGTCATCCCTTCGCTTTTTTGTACTTATTACTATTCACCTGAAGTGGGGGCTGGTGAGGCAGAGATTGCTTGAGAAGGTGGTTGGTAATTGACGTCACTGAAATCAATCTTCGGGAACAAAAACTGCGCTTCAGCTCTAATTTGCTCCGCTTTACTTGAGTCATCTAAGCCTTGGTAGGCCAAAATCAAATTATTATAAAATGCAGGGCGAGGCTTATCTTTGATGATTTTTAGCGACCAATCGATATAAGGCTGAATCAAGGTTGCGTCTTGTTGGTACAGCCCAAGGTTTAAAAACGTGCTATAGACATCCCAATCAAATCTGTCTTTCCAAACTACAGGGTTACTGACTTGATTCAGAATATCAGGGTTAGTTGGTCTAGTGGTCTCAAACTTCGTCAATACATAGTTCGTATGTAATGCGCTTACCATGTAAAACGTAAACGCAACGGGAAGTACCAAACTAAAAACACGCAGCAAGCTTTTGGTTACATTACTAAAGCCAACTTGTCGATAACGAGAGACGCGCTGATCGACCCAGTACAGTAGGATAACGAAGATCAACCAATGCACGAGAGAGTGGTAGAAAGGGTATTCCAGTTGTGAGTGCAATACGATAGGTATAAACAAGCCCAGCAACGCAAGACGAGTTCCGCGTTTGGCTTGATAGATTCGATACAGTACCAGTGCCATCGCTAAGAAGATGCCGAGTATTGGCAGTAAGCCACCTTCTACTCCCCAGTAAAGCAGCTCGTTATGCGGATGATCCATGGCAGGCAAACCTGCTGGGTAATTCTCATTAAGGGCATGTTGACGAGCCGTATACAGCATGTACTCAGATTCAAACTTGCCATATCCATAACCAGTAAAAGGCTTTTCAATCACCATGTCTAATGTTTGCGGAAAAGTATACGCTCGAGGAGACTCCATATTTACTTTTTCTGCGGCTAACCCACCTCCATCAGGAAAGGCAAGATGCATGACAACGACTGAGAGTAAGAGCCCACTTACAAGTGACACAACCCAGCGGATAAAGCGCCCTTTGGTTGCAAAGCGGTACATGTATGGAATGACCAACAACACGGCGATGACCGAGGCTAACCAACCAGTGCGTGAAGCCAACGCCACAATTAGTGGTAAAGTTAAAACTGGTACGGCATAGAGAAGGTAAACATCGCTTAACTTACGATCGTATTTGTAGGGCTGACGTGCAAGTAAATAGCTGGCAATCACCAACCCTGTCGCAAGAAAACTGGCCATTACATTGGGCTGTTGGAAAATACCATAAGGACGATTGGCCACCGTGTCGTAACCAAACGGATTGCCTGGTTTGAGATACAGATATTGTGTCAGACCAAAAATGGCTTCGATAACAACCGCAAGGACAATGAACCATAATAGGCGTTGGCGATGTTTATTACTGAAATGAAATTGTTGTAAAACAATAAAGAACAGGACACCACACCACAGGCCAATGAGCTTATTGGCTGCCAAACTGCTATTCGCATTTGGGTACAGAATGGGCACCGTCATGATAAGAGCACTAATGAACAAGCCGATGGTTAGTTTTGAGTAACGTAGTACTCGATTATTCGCAAGTTGGTAACACCCAATGCCTAATGCAAAGCTAAAAGCAATCCAAGTTGTCGCATTGAACGAAAGCGAAAGCCCCGAACCGCCGGGGTTGGGCATGAAAAAGTGCATTGCCAACACAAATAGTGTTGCCAAGGCAATGAGAAACTTGCGATTGAGGGGAACCTGTACTTTTTCGGGAGAAAGCTTTGTTCCACTTACATGTATAGTAGCCATAGTTATTGCGTTGTTTTGAATGAAAAAAGACCAGCACTTGCTGGTCTCGATACTTTACCTGTTTTTTCTACTTCAACATAGGCTTGAGGAAGTGAGCTGTGTGCGAACCCTCGATTTGCGACACATCTTCCGGAGTGCCTTGAGCGATTATCTCGCCGCCACCCTGACCCCCTTCAGGACCAAGATCGATAATCCAGTCCGCAGTCTTAATGACGTCCAGGTTATGCTCGATCACCACGACAGTATTTCCGTGGTCGCGAAGTCTGTGCAGTACAGTGAGCAACTGCTGGATATCATGGAAGTGAAGGCCGGTTGTTGGTTCATCCAAAATGTACAAGGTTTTTCCTGTATCACGTTTGGATAGCTCTCGCGCCAGTTTCACACGCTGTGCTTCACCACCGGAGAGTGTTGTTGCCGCTTGACCCAATCGTATGTACGACAAACCCACATCCATCAGTGTTTGTAGTTTGCGAGCGATGGCAGGAACTGGATCGAAGAAGGTGCGTGCATCTTCGACCGTCATTTCTAGCACTTCATCAATAGTTTTACCTTTGTAACGTACTTCGAGCGTTTCACGGTTGTAGCGTTTACCTTTACACACATCACATGGCACATAAACATCTGGTAGGAAATGCATTTCTACTTTGATAACACCGTCACCCTGACAGGCCTCACAACGACCACCGCGTACGTTAAAACTAAAACGGCCCGGCTTGTAACCGCGAGAACGCGACTCCTGTGTGCCTGCAAACAGTTCACGGATTGGTGTAAAGATCCCCGTATAGGTTGCAGGGTTAGAGCGAGGTGTACGGCCAATTGGGCTTTGATCGATATCGATGACTTTATCGAAGTGCTCTAGACCTTTAATCGATTTATAAGGTGAAGGCTGAGCCGTTGTCGCTCCGTTAAGTTGGGTATGCGCAATTTTAAAGAAAGTATCATTAATCAGCGTTGATTTACCTGAGCCAGATACTCCTGTAATACAGCTGAATAACCCAACAGGAATTGAAAGGTTAACGTTTTTAAGGTTATTACCTGTTGCGCCTAATAGCTCAACCGTTTTTTTCGGATCTCGCGGCGTGCGATCTTTCGGTACTGCGATTTCTTTAACACCACTTAAGTACTGACCTGTCAGAGAATTCGGATTTGCGATTATCTCTTCCATGGTGCCTTCCGCAACAACATTACCACCATGTACGCCAGCACCAGGACCAATATCTATGACATGATCTGCACAGCGAATCGCATCTTCATCGTGTTCTACCACAAGTACGGTATTACCTAAATCGCGCAAATGAGTGAGCGTTTTTAATAAGCGTTCATTATCACGCTGGTGGAGACCAATCGACGGTTCATCTAAGACGTACATGACACCAACAAGACCTGCACCAATTTGGCTTGCTAAACGAATACGTTGAGCTTCACCGCCTGATAAGGTTTCTGCACTGCGTGATAAGTTTAGGTAGTTCAAACCGACGTTAACTAAGAATTGCAGGCGGTCGTTGATTTCCTTCATCACTTTTTCAGCGATTTGGGCTCGTTGACCTTCCAGTTTCAAGGAATGGAAGAACTCCAATGCATCAGCAATGCTGAGTTCAACAATCTCAGGTAGTGTCGTATCAGCAATAAACACGTTACGTGCTTCGAGGCGTAGACGAGTACCGCGACAGCTTGAACAAGATTTAGTGGAGATGTATTTTGCAAGCTCTTCACGGACAGAGTTGGATTCTGTATCACGATAGCGACGTTCTAGGGTATTCAGAATACCTTCGAATGGATGGCGTTTAACGCGAATATCGCCACGATCGTTGATGTATTTAAACTCAATCTCAGTACGACCTGAGCCCTTTAGAATGACATCTTGCGTTTTCTTTGGCAGAGAATTAAAAGGGGCATGGAGGTCAAAACCATAATGATCGGCCAATGAGGTGAGCATTTGGAAGTAGTAGTAGTTCTTTTGATCCCAACCGCGAATCGCACCTTGTGCCAAGCTTAATGAATCATCTTGAATGACTCGGCTTGGATCGAAGTATTGTTGAACACCCAAGCCATCACAAGTGCCACATGCACCAGCAGGATTGTTGAATGAGAAAAGTCGCGGCTCTAACTCTTGCATGCTGTAACCACATTGTGGACAAGCGAAGTTGGCGGAGAAAATAATCTCTTCACCGTCGCCATCCATTGGCGCGACAACCGCAATTCCGCCTGATAATTCGAGTGTTGTCTCGAAAGATTCGGCCAAGCGCTGTTGTAAGTCTGGACGAACTTTAAAGCGGTCTACCACGACTTCAATGGTGTGCTTTTTATGTAGCTCAAGGGTTGGAGGATCGGAAAGATCGCAAGTTTCTCCATCAATACGCGCACGAATAAAGCCTTGAGCCGCTAAGTTCTCAAGCGTTTTAACATGCTCACCTTTACGTTCTTTGACAATAGGCGCCAATAGCATCATTTTGCTGCCTTCCGGCATCTCTAGGACTTTGTCCACCATTTGGCTGATGGTTTGCGCAGCAAGAGGGGCATGGTGCGTTGGACAGCGGGGTTCGCCCACACGAGCATACAATAGACGTAAGTAGTCGTAGACTTCGGTAATTGTACCGACGGTTGAACGCGGGTTATGAGAAGTAGATTTCTGTTCAATAGAAATCGCAGGTGATAACCCTTCAATGTGGTCGACATCGGGTTTTTCCATCAGAGACAAAAACTGACGAGCGTAGGCAGAGAGAGACTCTACGTAGCGTCGTTGGCCTTCTGCATACAATGTATCGAAAGCGAGAGAGGATTTACCGGAGCCACTTAGTCCAGTAATGACAATCAGTTTATCGCGAGGGATTGTAAGATTAATGTCTTTAAGGTTATGGGTTCGGGCACCGCGAACTTCTATTTTATCCATCGTTTTTGCTCTATGTATAACCAAGTGGGGCAAGTATTACATAGTGTGAGAAATGTGCAAAGAAAATTACTGGATAAAAAAACAGTAAAGTAAAAAGCCCAGCGTTGTGCTGGGCTTTCGATACAGTAATTTCGTACTACGACGATGCTTTATACTGCTTTTTGTGTTGCGTGCTTACCTAGCTCAGAGGTTTTTTCATCTTTTAGATACAGGTTTTCAAAACAATAGTTAGTTGCTTCGATGTAACCTTCAACGCTACCACAGTCAAAGCGTTTGCCCTTGAATTTGTAAGCCAATACACAGCCCGCTTTTGCTTGTTTTAGCAGCGCGTCAGTGATTTGAATTTCACCACCTTTACCAGGTTCGGTGTTTTCAATCAGTTCAAAAATATCGGGAGTCAGGATGTAGCGGCCAATGATAGCAAGGTTACTAGGCGCCGTGCCTTTCTCTGGTTTTTCTACCATGTCGTCTACGCGGTAGATGTCGTCTTTGATCATTTCACCAGAGATAACGCCGTATTTGTGCGTTTCTTCGGCTGGTACTTCTTGCACTGCAACGATAGAACAGCGGAACTGCTTAAATAGTGCCACCATCTGAGCCAGTACGCCCTCTTGCTCGTTCACACAAAGGTCATCAGCAAGAACAACAGCAAATGGCTCATCGCCTACCAATTCTCGTCCAGTTAGAATCGCGTGGCCCAAGCCTTTCATTTCGCGTTGACGTATATAAGTGAAGTTTGCAGATTCAATGATTTCACGAATATCTACCAACAGCTCTTCTTTGTTGGTACCGCTAATCTGATGTTCCAGTTCGTAGTTCTTATCAAAGTGGTCCATGATCGAGTGCTTGCCACGACCTGTCACAATACACATGCCGTTCATACCAGCTTGGATTGCTTCTTCGACACCGTATTCAATAAGCGGTTTGTTCACGACTGGCATCATCTCTTTTGGCATAGATTTCGTTGCCGGTAGGAAACGAGTGCCATAGCCTGCAGCAGGGAACAGACATTTTTTTATCATTGGGGGAATATCCTATCTCGTTTTTATCAAGAATCTGCGCATAACTTTAACACGAGATGTATCAATGAATCATGAATAAAGTAGGAAAAAATGTGAGACTCGGTGCGGAAAAAAGATGAGCGACTCGTCATTTCAGTTATCAGAGCCGCTAACATGGCATCAAGACATTAAGTTTTGGTCTGCCCAGGCGATTGCCTGTACTCGGTTCTTTACGGATAGCTTTTTGAATATCTGATACAAGTGCGATTTGATGGTGAATTCGCTGACGAATAACTCCTCGGCCATCTGACTGTTCGAGGCGCCAGCTTGTAGGCAACGCAGTACTTGTAGCTCACGAATGGTTAGGTCTACCGTAGCTGGTGCAGTATGAGTATTAATGACATTGCGGTAATAGTGTAAAAGTTGACTGGTTACATTGCGCGGCAGCCAGTTTTGACCGTTAACAATGCCTTTTAACCCTTCTCCAATTTGCTCTAGCGTATCTTCAGAATAAAACACACCTTTTAATTGACCAAATGAAAGAAGTTCATCCGTGGTTAGTCTTTTAGGCACGTTGAAGACAACGGTTTCAAAGTTTTTCCATACAAGAGGCAAGTTTTTGATCGATTGAACAAGTGATTTATGTTCACTGAAGTCGATCAGTAGAATTTTATTACGGTGTTGTGGCTTGGCTTCCATGAGTGCTGCGGTTGAAATCACCGGGATGCTCATATCAACGTACTTTTCGAGTGCCGCCACTTTTTTTTGCGCATTATCTTCCATACTGATCAGAAATAGCTTTCTTGCGTAAGCCGACTTTCTCACGTGTTCCAATCTCCCTGGGTTCAATAGAAGCCATAAACTGGCATTAAAGAGAGGCCATAACCATCGCTTTACTGAATAAATGCGTTCGAATTCAAAGCTTCACGAAACGATGTCTGCAACGCGAATCAAAAATGCTACACACGTAAGTTGAAATACGATTTGGGTTCTAGAGGATGACTCAATAGATCACAATGGTATTAGACTTTAATCAAAACATTAAAGCGTGCTATTCTAATGCGCTAAAATTTTATATATCCAGAGTGAAACGGAGCACATCATGGCCAGCCGTGGAATTAACAAAGTTATTTTGGTGGGGAATCTAGGTAACGACCCTGAAATTCGTTACATGCCGAATGGCGGTGCAGTAGCAAACATTACTATTGCGACTTCTGATTCATGGCGTGATAAAGCGACTGGCGAACAGCGCGAAAAAACGGAATGGCACCGTGTTGTGTTGTTCGGCAAACTTGCGGAAGTAGCAGGTGAGTACTTGCGTAAAGGCTCTCAAGTCTACATTGAAGGGCAACTGCAAACTCGCAAATGGCAAGATCAAAGTGGCCAAGATCGCTACTCAACGGAAGTCGTTGTTCAAGGCTTCAATGGTGTGATGCAAATGCTTGGCGGTCGTGCTCAAGGTGGCGGCGCACCTATGGGCGGTCAACAGCAGCAACAAGGTGGATGGGGTCAGCCTCAACAGCCAGCTCAGCAGCAGTACAATGCGCCTCAGCAACAGCAACCACAACAACAGGCTCCGCAGCAACCACAGCAGCAGTACAATGAGCCACCAATGGATTTTGACGACGATATCCCGTTCTGACGGTTACCTGAGACCTAGTTTTGTTAAGTTTGATTATTTAAATCAAATATAACAAGGGTTTGAGATAAAAAGTTTACAGTGAGTCTTGCAACTTCTGTAAACTTTTTTTATGCTAATTTTATAGTTCGGAGTTACCTTGAAAATTTGTTAAGTTTTATTGAGTTTAAGGACAGAATGAAGACAAAAGCATTTCAAATGGCGAGTGGAGAAAGCTACTCAATTCTTTTAGGTGAGGATGGTATGCCATTGCCTTACCATAACCTCTTTGTCACCCTGCATTACCGAAATCAATCAAAAGCAAGTAACACCTGTTCTCGTGTTTTTGATCACCTTAGCTTTCTTGAGGAAATCTGTCGGTTTGAAAATATTGATTTGATTGAACGATGTAAAACGGGTGATTTTCTGACAAAGAAAGAGTTTGAGAACATTAAGAAACACTCAAAGCTTAAAGTTGCGTCATTCCGTGAAATGGTTGCGAGACATAAATCCTCTAATGTCGTGAGCATCAAGGAAAATAAACTTGAAACGGCAAGAGCCAATTTTGTCGTCAATCCTGAGGGGGACATTTCCCCCCACACAACATACAACCGACTAACTGTGTTTGCGCAATTTATTGGCTGGCTCGAAGAAGAATTGTTTCCCTCTAAAGATTCCACGGCTGAGATCGAACTCAAGAAAATGAGGGGTGACAAGTTTGGCACCAGTGATGAAGCTCTTGATTGGGGAAACTGGCGCTCTCTAGAGCCAATTGAAAAAATTCGAGTCCTTGATGTGGTTCACCCTGACTCCTCAGAGAATCCTTGGAAATCAGAATCTGTTCGATATCGCAATCAACTTATCGTAAACATGTTTTTTTCTATTGGCTGTCGCCGTGGAGAACTGCTTAAAATCAGAGTAAAAACAGACAGCAATCAATCTGATATCAGAAAGCGTGACAAAGACGGTCGTTACTTCGTTATGCTTCGCTCACAAACTGACTACAGCGACAAACGCAAGCACAGACCAGAAGGTAAGACCATGGGGCGATTCGTCCCAATGGATAAACGTTTGGCCGATATGTATGAAAACTACCTTATCCATCACCGTCCTAATGCTGCTGGATCTGAGTATATCGAGTACCTGTTCGTTACTCATAACCATAAGGTGCAAACCAACACCGCCTTATCAATGGCTCAGGTAAATAAAATGTTTCGTGAGATTTCTGAGGTGGTTGGCTTTAGGGTACACCCCCATAGGATACGTCATACGTGGAACGATGAATTCAGTGAGTTTGCAGATAAACGCATTGCCGAAGGAAAAACAACGGAAGCCAAGTCGGAAGCCGATAGGCGAAAATTGATGGGCTGGAGTGAAGATTCCAGTAGCGCAAAACGTTACTCAAAACGACATGATGATAAACGTGCAATGGACATGGCGTTAGACCTTCAAGAAGAAGAGTCAACCACCATAAATTCAATCGTCCAACAACGTGATGAAGATGTTTGGACAGGGGAATAATAAAAAATGAATCACCATCATGTGAATTTTGACTTTGCTAACGAAAGCAAGGTCACAACATGTATGTCATACAATGGCTTTGAGTTTAATTACCTTTCAGACCGATGGACTCTAAATCGGGATGTCACGGTATTGGTGGATTTCTTAGATTCATTTGTACAGCCGTTACAAGAGGATATTCGAGAAGTACTGGTGTTTTATGCTGAAACTTCATCTGCTAAACACACCCAAAATATATCCGTGCAGCTTAAGCTTTACCAAACGATAACAGGTCAAAATGACTTAACTGAACAGGGGGTTGCATCCTTTAAAAATGCATTACCTAAGAAGGAGTGGTACAAGGTATCGGTTGTTCGGGGAATGCTGCGACAAATGCGCTATTTGGGGCTGGATAAACATATTGATGATGCAGTGTTTAAGCTGACTGATCAATGGAGTTTAGGTGGCAATGATAAAGGGGTAGCTGTACTTACTCTTGACCCTGAAACAGGGCCATTCAGTGATTTAGAGTTTCAAGCAATTGGTTTACATGCTGCTCATCGATATGCTGAAGGAGCACTTAGAACAGATGAGTATGCTTGTCTCTCGATGTTTAAGGCGTCCGGTCGTCGTCCTGTTCAGATTGCATCTATCAAGTGTAAAGATTTTTCTTATTCGACCAATTATACCGGATCTCCAACGTATGTGGTGCTGATTCCTAGGGCGAAAGTACGTGGAGGAAAGTTCCGTAGTATCCTAAAGCCTTATGCTTTAGTGAATTCGGTTGCACAGGTTGTTGAGCTACATATCAAAGAGCAAACAGCTAAGGTGGAAGCAGCGTTAGGGCGGAAAATGACGCTTGAAGAAAAAGGTGAACTACCTTTGTTTATCGATGTTGGCACCACTGTAGAAATTCAATCAATACCTCCAGATTCATTAATGGACTATCTCAAATCCGAATTGCCGCATATTAAAACAAGCAACCTAACGAGTAAGCTAAACAGTGCGGTCAAAAAGCTGAATGTCATCAGTGAGCGAACTGGAGAGCCTTTAAAATCAACAAGCTATCGTTTTCGCTATACCTTGGGTTCCAGAGCGGCTAGGGAGGGGGCTGGTATACTTACTATTGCCAACCTGCTTGACCAGTCTGATACGCAAAATGTAAAAGTGTATGTTGCTAACGCCCCTGAGCATGCAGTGCATATTTCAAAAATCATGAACCAACCTCTGGCTCGGTATGCCTCTGCTTTCGCAGGCAAACTGGTTGAAGACGAGGCTGAAGCCAACACAGAAAATTCAGGAGCGGCACGCATTCCTTGTCGAGAAAAAGACTGTGAGGTCGGCTCTTGTGGCTCAAGCAGTTTTTGCCAAGATTATGCCCCTATCGCTTGCTATTTATGCCCTAAATTCCGTCCATGGGCACATGCTCCACATCACCTGATCCTCGAATGGTTGGTTGAAGAGCGAGATCGATTAAAAGTAGATGCCAATGGTGACATGCAAATCGTTGCAATCAATGACAATGCCATTCTAGCGGTATGCCAAGTAATCCAGCTATGTAGGGAGTATAACAATGGCTGATGTATTGATTTTTAAGCCTAAGCATGAGCTTGAGCATACGAAAAACCAAGCCGATTTCATCGAATTAGGACGTCAGATAGCGCCATTAAACGATGAGTATGTCTACGATGAAAACTACTGGGCTAAAGTAGGTAACTTCACTATTTTTGGTGCCAATAGCCGACAAAAAAATCCAGACGAGTTACTGGATGAATCTTTAATTCCCTTTGCAAAAGCTTACGTTACCTATGGCGGCGGAACCACATCAGGAATCAACGTTAAATTCCAAGCCTTACGCGCAATCAATGCTGCTTGGCAGCGATTACACAAGGGCGAAGATTTTGAAACCACCAAGCTTACGGGGAAGGACTTTGATGCAGCTCAGCGCTCAGCTAAGGAATCGTTAAGTGCAGGTGCTGCTTATCAGGCTGGGCGTGGTTTAAATAAACTTCTCAACTTCTTGATTGAGTACAAATTAGTGAAGCCATTTAAGTGGAAGAGTGGACTCAAAAAGCCTGCTGAAAATGCGACAGGGGATGATGCTGACAAGAGAAGGCAAGACAAAATGCCTGACGAAAATGCGTTGATGGCTCTCGCCTCCGTCAATGCTCAAAAAACAGAAGACTTAAGTCCACGGGATATTTTTACGACATCTACGATGACCTTGTTGCTGGCTGCCCCAAACCGTGGTTCAGAGCCTTTGTACTTGCTTTCCGACCCTATTCATACCGATGAGTTGAAAGTTTGGGAAGTACTAAAAATGGATGGTTTTACTAAAGATGATGTGAAGGAAATCCTTAAATACCAAAAAGAGAACGAAATTGTTTTTGAGGATACTGAAGGTGTTGTATTTGACGACTCTGGTAATGTCAGAGAAGACTCTCTGGATGCTGACGATGAAGAGCTAGACCTTACCGCAACCATCCAAATTAAAGGCATAAAATGGTATTCGGGTAAGGACTTTGGGCACGCACACAAGTGGATTCCTACGTGTATGTACGGTGTTGTAGAAGCTGCTGTAGAGCGTTTGAGAGCAAAATCAGAGCCTGCACGAAAGTTTGCAAAGATGCTAGAAGAAAGTTCGTGCTTTCCACGGCACGAGCTTTGTCCTGACGTCCCTGAAGACCAACTCCTAACTATGGATGAAGCTGCAATGGCACTTGGGTTGGACGTGTCAGGGTATGGTGACCTTTCTGATACAAAAAATCGCAAACAATGGCAAACATCTAGAAACAGCTTCCTAAAGCGTAAGGGGATCTTACGTGAAGATTACCAAGTTACGCTCCGAGATTTAAATGTAATCCTTCGAAAAGGTCTTCCAAAGGACTTTCCTTATATACCGTTTAATCGGGGGAATGGGCATGTAAAGGTTAAATGGTCAGAGGCTTTGTATGCTGGATTTGCTAATTGCTTGGACACTGCAAAATCAACCATTTCTACCGAGTTGTACATTCCAACCATTAATACGTTGAATGAAGACCTTGCTCCAACGAAAAAAAAGAACAGAACCACAGGAGAGCTAGCGACAGGTGTGCGTTCGGTTTTTCAGCGTTGGGGGCATGGTGATTTGATCATAACTTCGCATCAGATTCGTCATATGTTAGACACCATGGCCGCAGTCAATGGTATGGATGGAGAGCAACGTGCTAATTGGGCGATGCGAAGCGATCCTAGGCACAATCGTTATTACGACCACACAACTCCTGAGGAGTATGGTGCGGACTTTATTGAAGACCGAGAGGCAGACCTTGTCTCACGGGGTTTGGTGGAGAATACAACAACGGGAACTATACAAATTCAGGTGCAGGTGGCGACACCAAGAACAGTGCAAGAGCTGAACACCAAGACGGCTTTAACCGCACATACAAACGAATTTGGCATGTGTGTGACGTCCTACATGGAAGAGGTTTGCACTAAATATCGCGACTGTATTAACTGCGACCAGCAAGTTTGTGAAAAAGGCGATGACGGCAAATGTGAGCGCATTCGTAAGCGTCTAAAAGAGGAGAAAAGACTTCTCAAAATGGACAAAAAAGCGGTTGATGATGGTGTTCAAGGGGCTAGGCAGTTCTATGAGCGCAGGAAACTGACCACAGAGCGCTGTGAGCAACTGCTTGCCATGATGGAAGACCCAAATATCGAGGATGGTTCTCTAATCAAGCTGCTTAACGTAGAGGATGTAACCCAGTTGGATCGTGCGATGGATGCGAATGGTAAAAAGCGTTTACCTAAGATTGAAAACTTTCAGCGCATCAAAGAGAACCAGAAGGTTACCGTCACGGTTGATGAAATGATTGGTATTGAGAGCAATCCAGAATCATTTGAAGACGAACTACTTGATGCTTTAGATGAAATGGATGCAATAGACTTTTTTGAGGATTGATTATTGTGGCTAAACACTTAACAGACACGGATATTAACAATGTTTGTGAGCTTCTGGATGATTGGCCTATAGACTCTAAGCTCACATGGGATAGGTTGGTAGAGGCTGTAGCACACGATTACAAGCTTTCTACTACGAGGCAAACACTGCAAAAGCAGGCACGTATCAAGCGAGCATTTACTGAGGTTAAGGCGCTTGTCTCGGGTAATTCCCCTAAGGCTGTTGCTGCACGCAATAGACACCTGCCATCCAGTTTGAAGGCAGCGGCTGATCAACTAGAAAAGCGGGAGCGAACCATTGCGCGACTTGAAGCCGAGAACAGCCGACTACTTGAGCAATTCCATACTTGGTTGTACAACGCCACCCAGCATGGAATTACGATTGAGCAACTAAACGAACCGTTGGAAACTAAACAAAAAAAATGAGTGCTCAATGAGCAAAGTAGCTACGGAACTTCATGGCTCGCAAGCAGATGAACGTTTAGCTAAAAAAGAAATACAGGCTGCCACGGGTGTGGCAGCAATCAGCCGTGGTGCAAAACTAAATAGAACAGAAGTTCTAAGCGTGTAGTGAATTAATCTGAATGAAATTTGTCAGCTTCGTCACCTCGATGTGACTAGATCTGACAGGCTATCCTAAATCGGTTCTGCCTCTAAATGAGTTGCAATCAGTATCAGAGCGAATGGAGGGCAAAAGGCCAAACCTGACTCTTGCCATTTTTTTGCTTTCAGAGCTATTTAGTAATTGCTTATGATGTTTCCCAATGGCTGAGGCTCCTAGGTGTGATATTGATGAGCGCATTTAATGATATAAATCGTGATTTAAATCATTAATATATTGGGTTTATAAAAAATAACTAATGCTACTATACACATAACAGATACCCTTGAACGGTTGTAGTTTCAATTTTGAAGCAACTTTTCATATAGATTGGTTAGGTGATGCATTTAGACAAAATTGATAAAGAATGGGGATGTACCCATTCTCGTTACCACGACAGCAGCAACGTCAAAGCATGTATTGTGGCTGTTTCCGATTTAGACAAGATCTCTGAAAAACTAACTTCAGCAGTGCTTGATTCTTCGTGGATGCTCGATCTAGATAAAGGTACCAGAAGGACTTATGAGTATACAGCTAGAGAGACCGCTAATGCTTTAGTGGAGATCTTTAAGAAGTTTTCTGATGACCATCAATTAGGTGCTGAGTTTGGCGAAGTTATGGTATCTATCAGTTCAGCTCGTTCATTATCAATTCTCTTTGATCATATAGCACTACCTATCGCCGAGATATGGAAACCTCAGCTCAAACAAAATGAAGGTTTTGATTTCCACACCGAGTGTACAGAACAGCTAATAAACTTTGGTGAGGCAAAATTTTCTGGGAGTGTAAACCCTCATGGTAAAGCAATACCACAAGCAGCAGGCTTCATTAATGAAGAAAAGCATTTTAGGGATCGGGCACATTTAGTCAATTTGGTGTCCCCTAAATCTATAGAGAATTTGGACGATGACAAGTTTGGTGCCATAGCTGCATTTTCTATAAATTCAAAAGATCACGATTCAATAATGGATAATGCAATAGAAAGTATTCAGGAGTCTGGACTGTTTGAAAAAGTTCAATGTGCTTACGTTATTGGGGTTGTTGTATGTTAGATATTAGAAGCATTAAGGCAGATGCTCGCCCGCAAGTTAGTGTTGGCGAATTAATAGAAACACTACATAAAGATGGCCCAGTGGATCGTGAAGTCATACAGGCGTTAACCTATTACAAACTTTTTCATTCTGAAGTTTTTAAAAGTTTTGAATCTAAGGTGCTGTCAGTTCTTGGATTGTTTTATAAAGATGAGAACCCAACGGACTTATATTCTTTTTTATTGGCAGGATTTGGAAGAGAAAACAAAAAAAGATTTGGTGAATGGCTTACCCCAGTCCAAGCGAGTGTGCGATTAGCGGTAGAAGAAAATCGATACACCTCAATATCAGCACCAACCAGTGCAGGTAAATCTTTTTCTCTAAGGGATTATATTTTTGAGCAAGAGGAAGATAGCGTAATAGTTGTTCCATCTCGAGCACTTATTGCTGAGTATATGGCGACCTTGAGGGAGCGTTTTAAGGACAATAAGCAGGTCATGATCTCTTCCTTTGTTGATTGTGTGTTTACAAGCAGAAAGTTGAGACGAATTTTTGTTCTTACCCCTGAGCGCGCTAGAGAAATTTTTTCACATAAAGACAAATTGAATATCTCGTTATTCTTTTTTGATGAGGCTCAAGTATCAGAAGAAGCTGAAAGAGGGGTTATTTTTGATGTTTTAGTTAGGCGAGTTAAGGCTGCCTACCCAGAAGCAAAACTAGTATTTGCACATCCTTTTGTAGATAACCCTGACGCCCAAATGAAGAAGCACGCGTTAGACGAGAGTCAGGCATATTCTCGGTCATATCCTCACAATACTGTTGGTAAAGCATTTGTATTTGGTCACAGTAACAAGAAAGACTACTATTTTTCACCGTATAAAGAGCAAGGTCACCATGTACGAAATAGTATCCAACTGAATGAAAAATTTGAGAAAATTGCTTTCAATGGCATTCATACAGTTCTGGTTTTTGTGTCTAAAGCGTCATTATACCGAGGGGACTTTATCGATGATTTTCAGAAGTATGTTGACCGATTTGGTTTAATTGAAGATGAATCTGCAACATCTATAATTCAAGAGGTTGAATTGTTGATTGGGGCAAATGAGCAAGACCATCATTCTAATCTTGTTAGTTTGCTAAGAAAAGGGGTAGTCATTCATCATGGTTCTGTACCTCTTGAAGTTAGGTTTCTGATTGAAGAATTTATCAGGCAGGGGCATGCAAAGATTTGCTTTGCTACTAGTACATTAGCCCAAGGTATCAATATGCCATTCGATGTTGTTTGGTTGGACAATATGAGAATGCAGGGTGGTGATGAAGAAGACAAAGCACTAGCATTCAAAAATTTGATAGGACGTAGTGGACGACTTTCTAAGGGGGCAGTGTTTGATTTTGGGTATGTATATACAAAGAATCCTGTATTACTTTCATCGCGTTTAAATACACCATTTACTTTATCTGAAGAATCACTTCTCGAACAAGATATAGAAGGATTGGATGATGAAAGAGAGCTTGTTTCTTCAATAATCGAAGGTACATTTGATGAGGAAATGAATCTTCCTTTAACTAAAGTGGATAGGCTCTCAACAAAAGAAGCCCTAGAGCGAATGGAGTCCGTTTTATATTTTATGTATGAAGATGGATTTGGAGCAAAGCTGTTTGGCAAGGACAATAGAGAAAATAGGCTAGTTACAAAAGACTGTCTAAGGGCTATTTATGAAATCTCGCTAGGTAGACCTTTGCTTTCTGGAGAGAAGAACGTCTTTGATACTGCAATTGAAATATTCTTTCATTTGATTCAAGGACGAAGCTTTAAGGAAATTGTAGGAATAAGGTATAGCTATATTTCAAATAGAGGCAAAAACCAAAACTTGGATGCCAACTTCACTCAGCCTGCGAATAAACTACCAGATAGTGGGTTATTTAATGAATATCCACTGTTTAAAAATACAAAATCTAAGGATGTGAGTTACGATGCTGTCGTATTTGATACCTACGATTATTTGGATACGGTAATCTCATTTTCTTTATCAGACGTGCTTATCGGAGCTTTTAGTATTTATCATAATCATACTAAAGATGCCAAGGCGTTAAAGATGGTAGAGCTATTAAAGTACGGCACTAACGATACTGTTCATACATTGTTGCTACGGTATGGATTTCCTCCAGAAGAGATTAAAGAAATATCAATGTACGTTGAATCTATCTCTGAAGAAAATATCTTGTTTAAGCCAGATGTTCTTGGCTCCTCAGATAATGTGAGGGAACTCGTAGACTGGTATCTGCCATAAGGCGGCAGGCGGAATCAGCGCGGAGCTGGAGGGCAGGCCATTAATTATGCCCTGATACTTCCTACATACATTTACTAATCTTATGCGGGAGAGCTAGTCTGTAATGTCTAGCTCACTTTTGTCTAACTATTAGTTACAAACTCGAAACTTTCATTTTTCTAGTTAAAGGTTAGCTCTGGTTTAAACAAAGCAAATTATGGTTTATTTGCATTTCTATATATTGGGACTGATTCAATCAATGAATTCCGCTACTATTTTTAACAGTTCAGAGGCAGGCCTAGCCGACGTTGCGTTTTTATAGACCACAACCTTATCGCCGTACTGGACTATAAGGTTTCCGGCATCACTTAGCGTGACTGATGCGATTACCTTTTCACCCATCTCATCTTGTATTATGTGCAGTATGTCTTCCGAAGTCATGTAGTTAACCTAGTGGCCTCAAAGTGTGACCCTGCAAAGTAGCTACTGCCAACGATGAATATGTCATATTTGATTGTCACCTCTCTGGCTAGGTTTGTTCGATCTATATGGGCTTTAAGGCAACGTTTACATGTAATGCTCCATCGGCTCAAAGTCTGTTGGGATGAAGCTTGGATAGTTAGGTCAAATTCGGCGAAATCCCTTTGTAGACTTACATTGTCGACTGTAAACAAATATAAAGCGTTTTTATCCAGCAGGCTCAGTTCTTGGACTAGCTCTCTCATAGACTCCCCTTACTTATCGAACGTCATCGTTACTCTCTAGGGTTAAGAAGGCAGGCTTACGCTATGCCTGCCTAACCATCTTTATTGTTTTATTTGGACATTGCTTTGTTTCTGAATTCGTTTGGGGGTAGGGCCTTTGGGTACGCATGGGACTGTAAATGGCTCGTTAATATTACCAGCAGCGGTAAGAGGAATTTTGTTCCCACTTTCATCTTTTTTATAGCGAGCAACTCGACGTACGGCGATCTTGTTGCCCGCAATCGTAAGACCGAGGTGCGAGTTCCATCCTTTAAAGATCGCAGATAGTTTGCAAAGAAGGGAATAAGATGTTGATTCGTGGACAATTGACTGAAGGTAATTCCTAACCTGATATTCGATATCTTCCTCAGAGCTAAGTCCTAATGAAGAGATTACACGAGTTAGATATGTTTCGGGACAAAGAGGTAACTCTTTATACTCGCAAACAGATAGTTGTTTTTTGATTAGGTAGTGTGCGAACGCATAGATTGTTTCAGATGCTTGGCTTTCAAGTCTATGTTTTTTAAATACTTCTGAGATGAAATGAACCGAAAGTGCTAGTTCATTATGCTCTTCCACATATGCCAGTATTTCTGCGGGTTGAAACGATGTCCCTTGCGTCCCACGAAAGGCGAATGGATTTCTAGTCATGTCAAACGCTTTGGATAGCATGGCTACGCGAGACAGGACTGGAGCACTAACCTGAACTCCTGCCATCTCCAATACTTGCGATCTTGAACGTATATTTCCCACATCGATATGGGCAAAGCTCAGATCGTCAGTAACACCATAAGTAATAGGCGCTATAAACCCCACACAAGCCTCACAGGCTGCCTCTAGTCTATGGTGGCCGTTCAGGATTTCACCTTCATAAGAAATGATAATTGGCTCACCAGTTAGACACCACTCGCCCCTTCTCATAGCTTCTGAATACTTTTTTACTTTGGGTTTACTAAGCCGCCTATTTTTATTTTTTTTGTTTACTGTTCCTCGACTCGAAAACTTCAACATATCTCTTGCCAACTGAGGGCTAATGAAAATGGTGATGTGTTTAAGAGTCGTTTGTACAGCCTTTACCCCAGCGTAGTACTTAGCGTTCTCTTTGAAAATCTCTTCTAACTGAGTGGGGGAAAGTGTTTCGGTCGAGTTTTTTAGCAGACTGGTTGAACTTGCTAGATAGCTTGTCCGCTCGCTTTCGTCAAAGTGACTCACTAAGCTGTTTACAATCGAGTTCTCTAGATCTGCATTTGAGACTCCATCGGTATCCCCGATACGTAATTCTGTCATGTTTTTATCCTTTGGTCGGTCTGTGGCAACATAGTGCGCAAGAGTACTAATTAGGTAGTACTCACCGAATATTATTGATCCGACATGCATGTCGGATCAAATTTTATTTGTAAATTAAACTGAGATAACCACAATGTTGGACATAAAGAATTGAAAGCCATAGAACAAAAAATATCTGGCATGTTGCTTTCGACTAAGGGCAAAACTTGTAAAACCCTCATAACAACTATGCCGATGGTTGCAATTGATGCCTATTTTTCCACCGAGAATGTTAGATCGGAATTGAAGTGGATCATTGATGCAGCAACCAATGCGACAAACTTAGATAAAGTAAAAGCTATTCAAGCCGAGCTTGAGGAGCGTGTGGTCAAAGGCGAAGTTTTTGCACCACTTTCTATCACGTTTGCTATTGAGGGGAAGCCTGTCTTGGATGGGACTTCTCGTAGCCTGTCATCTTTGGCTTTCAATTCCAGCAGTACCCATATTGTTGGTAATGTGCTGACATTCGTGGCTATTTGCAGGATGTTGGGAATTAAGACTTTCTTGTTTAGCTCAAGGTTAAGTGCGAAAGAAATTAATCAAAAAAGCTTAGCTCGGCAGCGATTAGCAATGGAAGAAGTTGAAGTTCGAGTTATTTTTGATGATGAGAAAGGGTTGAATACCGCAGATGTCGTTCACTTATTTAAAAAAAGTGCGCTCTTCGACACGGCTCTAAATCTGCCTCATGTTAGTGAAGGTAATAGCTTGTCTGGTGACAGTGACTTCCCATTAAGTCCATTCATTTTTCAGTTAATCAAAGACACAGATATCGAGTCTTATGGTGGTGTCAACTTTGATGCTAAACATGTAAAGGTGTCTGAGAGTACTATTACCACCCAATATGTTCTGTTTAAGTTGCTCGTTGGTGCGGTAGCCGGAGCTGGCACTCAAGAGTACAGCAAGATGCCTAAAGACATAACATTAGAATCGGGAGAGAGTTTAACATCGGTACTTGCATGTGGTTATATGAATAACATCTCAGCATTCATGAGAGGATGGCTGAAGCCTTTGAAAGAATCGTTCGTCAATAATCGCTCAGGATATCAACTATCTCCTCAGGTTTGGCAAGCATTAGGCCTAGTTATTCATCAACTTGTAGCGGATGGTATGTTACCCGATGAACTTGAGAATGTAGGGCTAGTACTGGGGAAGCTTGACTATAGCAAGAATGCTAAGCATTGGAAAAACTGTTCTGTGATGGAACTAGATGCTCAAGGTCGACTTTATAAAAATGCCGCAAACTCTACACGTCAGTTTAGGTTTGGTTTGCAGGAGTACTTCTTGAAAGTGATCAGTGATGAGGCTTGCAATTAATAAAGTACGCAAGTTTCCAGTTTGGCTAACGCCTCTTAAGCACAAATCCAACACCGATTGAACTGATGTGGCTAGCTTAGAATTGCCCCGAAATGAGTTGAGCATTCATTTCAGTCACATTCAATTCAGAGTATTTCACGATACAAAAACTAATGTGATAGGTAAGAACTTGGCTACCTGTTTACTAACAATCAATTGGAGAGAGTGGCCTAATGTTTTAGCTGCTGAGTGGCTACGATTGTGCGTGTCAATCACTAATGTTTAGTTTGTCTATATGTAACATGTTGAAATAAAACTATTAGGTGATTAATGTTTGGGATAAAATTCGAACGATAACATTTATACCAATAGAGGTTTGCATGGCTGACTTACGATTGATGTCTGGCGATTCTTTAGCCAGAAAACATGTTGTGTTTATTCATGGATTAGGTGGCAATGCTGAAACTACATGGCAATCGAGAGATTCAGAAAAAGTTTTTTGGCCTAAGTGGTTACATGAGGACATAGAAGATGTATGTATATGGTCGATTGGTTACGAGGCTCCTAAACTAACTGTGCGAGATTCAGGAATGGGTCTCCTTGATAGAGCGCAAAACGTACTTGAGACACTCTTAGCTGAGCAGCAACTAAGTAAGGGTGAGCTGATACTAGTAGGTCATAGCTTAGGCGGACTAATTATTAAACAGTTACTTAGATTGGCAAGCGATCAGAATGGGCGTAAGGGTGCGATTGAACTTATAAATAGAATTACTGGTGTGGCGTTTTTAGGCTCACCTCATACTGGTGCAGATCTAGCGCAAACAGGTAATTCTCTTTTCGGGCAATTGTTTCTCAAGCTATTCTTACATCAACCTTCTGCGGCAACTGCCTCATTAGAGCGCAACGATGCCACTCTACGTGATCTGAATACTTGGTATCGAGGATGGTGTCACGATAAAGACATTCGGCATTTAGTGTTGGTTGAAACCAAGCCATATTTAATATTTGGAAGGATTGTTAAGGCTGATAGCTCAGATCCAGGCTTAAAAGAACGGGCAATTCCAATAGATGCTCATCATATTAATATAAGTAAGCCATCTGCAAAACAAGATGATATATATAAGCATATTAAGAAGTTTGTGGCTGAAGATACACTATCCAAACAAGCTAGTTGGTTACGAGCTAATTTTGGGAGAGATTACAGTGGCTGGGAGGAGTATGGTAATTGGGCTAAGTGCCCAAAGGGCATTGAGGAAGAATACATATTAGATCAAGCTGTGCGCCTTCACAATTCTTCCTCTAATGACTCAGAAGGGTTAGCTACAGTTGATGCATTGAATTTGCTTCGAAATCGCTTACTCAAAGCTGGCGCGTCTATTCGTTTAGTCGGGCTGTCAGGTGTAGGTAAAACTCGCTTCGTACAAGCACTATTTGATGACAGAATCGGGGAAAATGCTCTTGATAAAGAGAGCGTGTTCTATTCGGACATTAGTCTATCTCCTTCACCCACTCCACGAGTTTTAGTCGAACGGCTTGTTAGAGACAATATTCAGTCCGTTATTGTAGTGGATAACTGTGCCCCTGACTTGCATCGTGAACTTACCAATTTATGTAAAGATAACAGCAAAGCTAGAATCCTAACTGTTGAATACGACGTTAGAGAAGATCAGCCAGAGGAAACTGAAGTTTATACTTTAGAGCCAAGTTCTAGTGAGCTTATCGAAGCAATGATTTCATCAAGATTCCCTCATTTAAGTAAACAAACCACTGAGAAAATCGCTGATTTTTCAGGCGGTAATGCAAGAGTGGCTAATGCACTTGCCTGTACTGTTGAGAAAGATGAAAACATATCCAGATTAAAAGATGAAGAGTTGTTTAAAAGGCTGTTTCATCAGCGCCATGATTCAGATATTGGCTTAGAAAAAGCAGCCGAGGGGTTATCATTAGCTTATTCATTTCAGTTGGAATCTGAAAATGACTTTAGTGAAGAGTTAAAGTTACTCGGTGGAATAGTAATGCTTCCTCCTCATGAAATGTACAAGTTTGCTAAAGAGCTGAAACGACGAAACTTAGCGCAAGAACGTAGCATTTGGATGGCGATATTACCTCACCCTATTGCGAATAGACTAGCCCGTTTAGCGTTGCAGAACGTACCACATTCAAATGTTGTTAAGTTCATAAACAGCAACACACAACCAAGACTGCTTAAGTCATTTTCACGTCGTATTGGGTACCTTAATGATAGCGAAGAAGCTGTTAAGCTAGCATCATTTTGGCTAGAGGCTGATGGAGTAATAGATCTACTTTTTAAAAAAGGTAATGACGACTTATCGATCTCATTGTTGGGCAATATTGCCCCAGTTATTCCAAATGAAGTGCTCACCTATCTGGAGCAAAGAGCAAAATATGATTCAGATTTCTTAAGTAGGGAGAACCCTCACTACATATCAATTACAAGGCTTCTTCGTTCTCTAGCATATGAAGATGACTTGTTCGGTCAATGTTTTGATCTGCTCTGTCGTTTCGCATTATCTGAAAAAAAAGGAGAAAATAACAACTCAGTTAGAAGCTTACTTTGTAGTTTGTTTCAGCTTTATCTATCAGGTACACACGCTAAAGTGGAACGTCGAGTTAACTGCATTGGTAAACTCATAGATAGCACGAATGAAAACGAAAGAGAACTGGGATATGAGTTACTCGATAGCTCGCTAAAGACTTACCATTTTTCATCACGTTATGGTTTTGATTTTGGTGCTAAATCAAGAGACTTTGGTTACGAGCCTCAAAGTCGAAAGGATGTGCTTTCTTGGTATCGTGAATACTTATTGCTTATTCGGAATCTTGCTTCGTCAGGTAATGTTATTGATGAGCGTATCAAAGAGGTTTTTGCTAGTCATATTAGGGGGCTATGGAAAATAGCTGAACTACACGATGATCTCGAATCTATATCCAAAAGCTTCTGTAGCAAAGGGGGATGGCCACGAGGCTGGTTGGCTTTAGGGACAACATTGCGGTTTGATTCAGCATCAATGACGAAAGAGCACAAAAACCGACTTAAAATGTTGAGGGCAACTATTGCGGCTCAAGATCTAGATGGTCAAATGGAGCTATATGTATTTGCTGATAACCATGATTACTTCGGTCTTGATGAGCTAAATGAAGAAGGTGAAACGGTAAAATGGGGCTATGAAAAAGCTCAAGAACTCGCAGAAGAACTAGGCACACATGTTGCTCAAGGACATTATAACTATCTTATAAACAAGTTAGCTCGGATTCTTACAACTATGAGTACTAACAACCACCTATTTAGATTTGGTTATGGAGTTGCGAGCGGAATAGATGATATTGAAAAGGTATGGGAGGATATCGCCACCTGCCTAGAAAAGCTAGATATCGAAAAAGTAAACTCGAACTTTGTCGGAGGTTTTGTTAGATACGTTTACGATAATGACTCTGATAAAGCACAATTGATTTTAGATTACTTATTAAACAGCGATAGACTAAGTCAGATATACCCATTGGTGCAGTTTGATTGTCCTCTAGATGAAGTTGCTGTAGGTAGGCTCATAACATCGTTAAAAAACAATACTTCTCCGAGCTGGATGTACCGAAATATGGCATCTGGTAGACGGCATGAGTCAATATCTGACTTTGATTTAATTACTATCTTGGATTTGCTCTGGTTGCAACCAAATGGGCACAGCGCAGTTATTGAAATACTAACCATGAGGTTTCATGGATTGGAGAGACAAGCCATTTATGCTCCTAGTGTGGATTTGATTAAAAAATGCAGGGAGTTCTTACTGAAGCATGATTATAGCCGAGAACAACGAGACTATGGTGGCCGAGATTATTCTTTGACGCAGATAGCTAAAGTATGTTTTTTGGAAGATGAGGCTGGGGAAGATGCTAACACTCTGTTCAAAAAATTGTTTGAAGGTATAGCTACTTATAAAGTTTATGCTTTTGACTATGGGGAGTTTCTATCAACTTTAATCGAACTACAGCCGACCCAAGCCTTAGATGTATTTCTCAAGGATGACAATGTGTCTGATCAAATCGCAACGAGTCATTTATCTAGAGAAACAAGCCCATTCTCCAAGCTCCCTATTGATAAAGCTATAGCTTGGTGCAAGGAATCACCAATATACAGATTTAAAACTCTAGCATCATCGATCACTCCATATGAAAAGAATGGTGAACACCTTAAACTAACCGACTTGGCAAAAGCGCTAGTCAACGAAAGTCCTGAACCGTTGTTAGTGATTGAAGCTTTCGAAAGGGCAGCAATCCCCATGTCTTGGAGTGGTTCACGTGCATCTGTAATTGAACAAAGAGCTGAAATATTTGAGGAGCTTCTTTCCCATGAAAACCCTGATGTTGTAGAAAGTACGAAAATGATACTTAGCAAGCTAGAACAAAGAGTAGAACGAGAAAGAGCCGACGAAGAGTTAGAGTCAAGGCAATCAGAAGAACGGTTTGAATGGTGAATTTAGAGGAATACTGGCTGGCTCTTGCTCATTAGAGAGTTAGCCATATATTTCCTAATCCAAACCTCAAAATCTAGAGCAAAGGAGCTAGCTTGCTTTTGTCCAAAGGTGTGCTGACGGGGTGTAAAAAAAACAGGTATTGATGCTGGATGGTTTAGAGAAGATGAAATCGAGGAGTTTCTAGAGTAGCGGTACATACTTAGTAATCAGAAGACTTTTCTGTGACAATGAATGGCTAGTGAAATGTGTACTACTATACGGCTAGAATGTACCATTACATACAAGAAGCTTAATGTGTTTTTGTAAAGTTTCATTGATTTTTGTGACTTTTTTTACGAAATTCTTTACGTTTTTTTTGGTTTTTGGTTTTTATTTGTTGTTTAACAATACCTTAAAGGGTGGCTTTTTCTTCAAGGTAACCATAACCCTTTTAACGAAAGACAAAATAAAAAATGTTGAAAAATACACTAAAGGCCGCGAATATCGCGGCCTTTTTTATTGTCGCAATCTGATGATCTCACAGGCTTATCTTGGCAAGGTTAGGCGTAACAATAAAACTTATCAATGAGTGTGATTTTCTTTATGCTCCAGCCTCTCACTATCAGACTAATCCGATTGTTTGATGAACTCTTATCAAGTATAAATATTTCAATAAGGTATATGATGAATAAAAAAGGAATTTGGTATTCATGAGGTATACCCCAACTCTTAAGTTAAGCACACGGCTGGTGGCCTTTGTCACCATGATCGTTATCTGCGCCATGTTTATCTTGTTTGTCGGTGGCACCCTCTCTTTTAAACGTCTTGGGCAGGAATATCTCACCCATTATTTAGAAGGGATCGTAGAGGTGGTCGACAAGGAGATGGAAGATCCTGACGCCGCTTATTCTATGCAGCGCTGGATGCCGAAGATGCTGCAGGCTTCCAATATTGTCGAAATGACGTTGTCGACCAACAACGCCGTTGTTTATCGCTTCAAAGATACTTCTCATCAAATGGAAGCGTCAGTCTTGTTTGAGGCTGAGTACCAGTTGACTCACAATCAAGATTACACGATTCACTTTAAAGCAATTCCCCCTTACTTAGGTTACAGCTACTCAATGCAGGCGCTTTGGTCGATCACGCTTGCCGTTGTATTGATCATCTTCTGCTTAATGCGCGGCGTGGCATGGCTTAAGGAGCAATTAGAAGGCTCCGAAATGCTCGAAGAGCGAGGCAGAATGATCCTAGCTGGTAGGGTGGAGCAGTATGCTAAAGGTGACAAAAAAGAATGGCCTTACACCGCCAGTGAAGCGCTCGATGTATTAATCGAAGAGTTACAAGATGCGCGTCAAGAGCGAAGCCGATTTGATACCTTTATTCGAACTCAAACCTTCCTTGATAAGCTAACCGGTACCGCTAACCGAGTGTTATTTGATAGCAAGTTGGAATCGGCGTTACTAGAAAGTGGGGCTCGCGGCGCCGTGTTGCTAGTGCGTATTCAAGACTGGAAACTGGTTGAAGAAGAGCAAGATAAGCAAATTATGGATGAGTTTATTGTTGAAGTTGGGAGTTTATTGTCCAATTTAGTTCAACGATACCCAGATGTTGTATTTTCCCGTTATTACGATGCTGATTTTGCGCTTTTTCTACCGCACCAAAGTGCGAAAGATGTGGCTAACCTTGCCTCGCAATGCATTCGCCAGTTAGAAAAGTTAATGCCGCCAGAGCCACTTGATCCAGACAACTGGTGCCATATTGGCATCACCACTTATAAAGAAGGTGAGCGACACAGCCAAATCATTGATGAAGCCGAGACTGCTTTGCGTAGTGCGCAACTACAAAATAACAATAATTGGAGTCGCTTCAAAAAATGGAACCACGATGAAGAAGCTCGCGGAAGTGTGAGGTGGAGAACGTTATTTGACACAGCACTTACACCTGAAAGTGTGATACTCTACGCACAATCTGTGCACCCAATAAGTGACGCGACGCATAAAAAATCATTATATGAAGAGTTAACATGTCGGATTCGCGATCCTGAGAATGGGATTGTTAAAGCGTCTCGGTTCATTTCTGCGATCAGACAGGTTGGTTATGAAGCGCAAATGGATAAGTCGGTTATTAATAAATTCTTAAGAGAGTTTAAGGGTAATTTTGATAACTCAAGATCGTATGCGCTCAATTTGAATGTAACGCCATTTTCTAACCGAGAGTACTTTAAATGGTTTCGTGATGAACTCTTACAGTTGTCACGTGAGCAGAGAAAGTGTCTCAGTTTTGAGTTTGTTGAAGCACAATTTGTAAGACACTTAGACTTTATGCGACCAGTCGCTAAAATGCTGGCCGGTTTAGGGTGCCACTTAATGGTTGGGCAGGCTGGGCGTACCATCGTCAGCACTCACTATTTAAAAGAAGTGGACATTCGTTACCTTAAACTTCATCGCAGTTTAGTAGCAAAAATCGACCAACGACATGAAAACCAGCTATTTGTCCGCAGTATGCTAGGTGCGGCGGCAAACAGTAAAACTAAAATTATAGCAGTGGGAATTGAGAATCAGAACGAGCTCAACACATTAATTGAGCTCGGGGTTTATGGTGGGCAAGGGCGTTACTTTTCTGCGGAGCAGCAGTTTCTTCCTCGTCCCCAAGCGTTGCCGAATTCTCAATCAGAATCCCAAGTTAAATTGGGAAGACGAAATCGCTGGCGGAAAAAATAAAGATAATAATCATGGATTTCAAAGCACTATTCGACAAGCTTAAGCGATCATCTAGTGGTGGTCGCTCCTGCTTTTTGGTTATTCAGCCAGACGCCGTTTATTTATCATCTTCAATCAAAAGTAGTCGTCCATACCAATTTGATATTTCTGAGTCCAATTGGGAAAAAGCCGTTGAGCAAGCATTGAGCGTTGCAGCGAGTGCGTATGATTCATTAACGGTTGTTCTTTCTCATAACTATTACCAGATGTACCAAATCGACAAACCGGTCATGCCGCGTCAAGAATGGCCAGCCGCATTACCGTTTTTGTTGAAAGAACTGATCTCTGAGCGCGCCATCGACATTATTGCCGATGCGGTCGAGTTACCGAATTCAACCAAAGTGCAAGCATACGTCTTATCGCGAAAAATATTGGATAAGATTGTGTTACTGGCCAGTCGATCCCAGTTACCATTAGAAGCCATTCTTCCTGAAGACGATATTTGGGGAGAGACTGCGGGTGAACTAGGAAACTTCCTATTATTACAACGCAGTGTGCGTGGTCATTTCCGTATAAGCGCTTTTGTCGAAAATACTATTGCGTTCCACCGCTCTATTCGCAGTGTGACGCCACCGTTAACGGGGGGGCCGTCTAGCGATTTACAGATGGACAGTCTGTCGTTAGAACTGCAACGTTCGATTGACTATCTTTCATCTCAGTTACGCCACGTGCAATTACATCAATTGAAAGTGTGCTGTGATGAAGAGGATGAGAGCGAGCTTGTTCAGGCTCTGAACTACCGTTTAAGTACTAAGGTTTCACCGTTATTACCACCAGAACATGAGCTATCAGGACATGTTTTGGCTGACACTGCGGCTACTTCAAATACTCGACGCGTCAACTTATATCCCGATTACTTAAAGCCGAAAAAAGAGCTCCTGACGCTAAAAAATATCGCGTTATCTTGGGGCGTGATCTGCTCCAGCCAGACTGGACACTCCATTAAGCGACATTTTGTTGTTCAAAGTTAACTGGGCTTAGATACCCG
>NZ_JAWOQN010000439.1:0-732 GCF_033337395.1 Vibrio sp. YT-19(2023)
AACACCCTATTGATGTAATCTTGATAGCTACGTATCAGATAGAGAAGACAAAAAGCGGCACCAATGGGCACCGCTTATCGTTAGTTTACATGATAGGTCGCGTTGGACTACCGAGCGCTTAGGCGCGTTGCGGTGGCGCTGCGCTACCACGGACAACAAGCTTAGTTTCTAGTAAGCGTGAACCTGAATGAACGTCATGGCCTTTAAGGAGTTCAAGCATCATAAGCATCGCTTGGCGGCCAATTTCATAACGAGGTTGAGAAATGGTCGTTAACGGTGGATCGCAGTATTGAGCAAAGTTGATATCATCGAAACCAACCACTGACAGATCTTGCGGAACGCGCAGACCGAGTCGTTTCGCTTCTTGGATTGCGCCGATTGCCATGGTGTCACAGTGGCAGAAAATCGCAGTTGGTGGCTCTGGAAGTTCTAGCAACTTACGTACAGCTTTCGCGCCGCCGTCAAAAGAAAACTCAGTGATAACGCTGTATTGTGGGTCTTTACTGATCCCCGCGCGACGCAAGGCTTGTTGATAACCTTGCTGGCGGAACTGACACAATACCGCTGTGTCTGGCCCTGAAATTTGTGCTATGCGTTTATGGCCAAGTTGAGTTAGGTAATTGACCGCTTCAAAAGCAGACGTTAGGTTGTCAATGTGCACGGTTGGTAATTCTAGCTCTGGCGCAAACTCACAAGCCATGACCATGGGTGGCAGGTTTTTCTGTTCTGGCT
>NZ_JAWOQN010000440.1:0-732 GCF_033337395.1 Vibrio sp. YT-19(2023)
TAACCACAAAACCAGAAACCGCCATCAAGGCCTGTTCTGCGACAGACATCATGCCCCATAATTCGTGTAGCGCGACACCGGGCATAATTGCACTGAGAGGCTCTTTCGGGTAGTTGTTGATCTGCCTTTGTAACGCAAAAGTTTGAATGCGCGATTTCAAGCCCACAAGCATGGCAGTGATCTGTTTTGGTTGAAAATCCCTTTCTTGTAATACCTTGGCATCCGGTGTTGGGCCCAAGCGTGCACCACTTTCCCAACCGACATGAATGGCTTCGATCGCCTCTAATGAGACGTGAACAGTCTTATCTACTGGTGTGCCAGTTGGAGCTAAAATACCAACAACTTTGAATGGCAGTTTATCGTGACGGCTGAAGCCAACATCGCTGATACCATGGGCAATGATGATTTCACTGCCTATCTGGTAACCCAATTGTTTGGCGACGTCCGATCCGAGTACGGTTTCAAATAATCCATTGAACTCTTTCCCTTTCGAGAAAGTAAGTGGTTGCTTACTTCCGTACTTATAATGCTCAAAGTAACTATGATTGGTTCCCATCACTCGAAAGCCTTTGTGAGAGTCTCCGAGCGAAATGGGAATTGCCCAATCAACCGCGCGATGCTGGCTGAATTCTTGATAGCTTTTCCAATCGATATTATTGGTGGCATTACCGATACGAAAGACTGAATACAGGAGTAAGTTCACTTGGCCAGAGCGTCCGCCGACAATTAGGT
>NZ_JAWOQN010000441.1:0-732 GCF_033337395.1 Vibrio sp. YT-19(2023)
TATGACCAAGCCCACCCACGCGCCCGCAAAAAGAACGGGGAGTGAGCCAAAGCATGAAATTTTACCGCCGTATCGAGCCGATTAAGGCCATGACATTCGATCTGGATGACACGCTGTATGACAACCATCCAGTGATTGTCCGTATGGAGTGCGAGTTACTGACCTGGTTGCAACAAACGCATCCTGCAGTGGCGCACATGGAAAAGGCCGATTGGTTGCAGGTAAAAAAACATGTGCTCCAGCAAAGTCCTGATCTCAAAAGCGATGTGACGCTTTGGCGCCTAGTGCAGTTAAAGCATGCTTTTCTATCGGTTGGCTACGATGAAGCGCAAGCTCAAGTTGCAGCGGAAGAGGGCGTGCAACTGGCGTTGGAATGGCGCAGTCAGTTTGACGTGCCGCAGCAAAGTCTCGATGTATTGGCGGAGTTGGGAGAGTACATTCCTCTGGTGGCGATCACCAATGGTAATGTCGACTTAGATAAAATCGGTTTGACGCCATACTTCCAACGCGTATTAAAAGCGGGCCCTGACGGTCTCGCCAAGCCTGCTGCCGATTTGTTTGTCAAAGCGCAGCAGTTCCTCGATTTACCTGCCGAAAACATTCTGCATGTTGGTGACCACCTCACGACGGATGTACATGGTGCAAAGTTAGCGGGTTTTGCCGCATGTTGGTTTAATGATATGAATAAAAATGTCATTAGTCATTCAAGAACACGTACGTTACCTGACATTG
>NZ_JAWOQN010000442.1:0-730 GCF_033337395.1 Vibrio sp. YT-19(2023)
ATGACACCACCCGTCGCACCAGCCCCATAAATGGAGGTCGCGCCTGAAAGCACTTCAATTCGTTCGATGTTGAACGGGTCAATCGCATCCAATTGACGACTGATAGGACGAGAAGATTGCAGAGAAACGCCATCAATCATGACCAACATGGCTCTGCCACGCAGATTTTGGCCGTAGTTTGTTCGGCCGCCAGTGCCAACATCTAAAGAAGGGATCGTGGCAGAAAGAATATCACCCAGAGTTTTACCTGCTCGGTATTGTTGAGCAATTTCTTCTTGCCCTACAAACCAAACCGTACCGGGAATATCAGAGATAGATTTTGGCATGACGCTGCCAACCACGACTAATTGTTCATCTGCTGCGTTTTGAGACGCCAGTTGCTGAGCTTGTTCCGCAGCCAATGCGTGCGCTGCATATCCACTGCTCATCGCTAATAGGACGAGGTTTAAACAGAACTTCCTATTTGTCATTGTATTTATCTTTTTGTTGTAGCGAAAGAATCGACAATGATACTTATTATCAATAACAAATCGAGCACTGTTACATAGGTTAACGAGTTGTTAACTCTTGCTCTTTTGCATGATTAACTGACGGTTTTTTGCAGCTCTCGGGCAGTCCTCGCAGAGCTTTCTTCCTTCACACTTGTACACCAAGCAGCAGCTTTTTCTGACCAGTTTGATCGGTTGCTCGTGAGGCACACCATGCAAAGCATCGATATGACGCTCATCCA
>NZ_JAWOQN010000443.1:0-729 GCF_033337395.1 Vibrio sp. YT-19(2023)
CATTCAGTTGGATCGGCGGTAATGCCGCCCACGATTTTCGGTTGAATGATGTGGTTTTGCGTCTGTGATAAATCATCAGCACTTGCAAACATTGGCAAGACTGCCAAAGCAAGTAACGATTTTGATAGTTTCAAAGTAATATCCTCTTGTTTTTGTAAGCACGATCCTCGTGCTACTCATAAAACAAGCAGACAAATTCAATGTTACCAATGTAAGTTGAGTAGCAAATTCATAGCTTGCGAGCCACTTAAACGCAAAAGTCTATTGATGAACTGAATGATTTCAATTCCACATGGTTTCTGTCACTGAATTACCGTCAACGAGACGTATTAATTACGATGGATTTAAGGGCTTTCGCAAACAGTGAATATGATGCCCAAACCCTTGTTTTTCATACAATGCGAGTGCTTGGCGGTTAAAACTCCAAACCTCAACAAACATCTGGGTTGCGCCGTAATCGATAAAGGTAGATTCTATCTTATCGAGCAAAGCTTGAGCCGTTCCTCGCTTTCGATATTCCGGCATCACATACAACTCATCCACACTGCCCATCATCACAGGTTGGCTGACAACGGAAGTTAACTCACAAAAGTGACCAGAGACAAAACCGATAACTTCATCACCGACTTTCGCTACATATACCAAACACTCGGGATTATCGATGTAACGAGCAATGCTTTTCTCTTGCTCGATTTCTTCGGCAGTTTTAAACAATTCAGGGGATTGAAC
>NZ_JAWOQN010000444.1:0-728 GCF_033337395.1 Vibrio sp. YT-19(2023)
CTGGCTGGTCGTTTGGTGGCAAATGTTCCCACTTAGGGCCACCCACCGAACCAAATAGAACCGCGTCAGACTCTTCACACGCTGTTACCGTACTTTCTGGAAGTGGGCAACCATGATTATCGATAGCAATACCACCAACATCATGTTCTTCGCGCTCAAATGAGATGCCATGTTTTTGCTCGATAGCATCCAGAACTTTAAGCGCTTGAGCCATCACTTCTGGGCCGATGCCGTCACCAGGAAGTACGGCAATTTTGTATGATTTGTCTGTCATGTTATTCCTTTAATCTTCTAATTTTTGAGCTTAATTATTTGAAATCGTGTTATTTATCCCTGAGCGATAAAGCTCAGTATGACTATACCGTAGCAATCTTTTTCTGCTTCATCTCGGCAATGGTGTCTGCGCGATGGATGCTGTTGATAACATGCAATAGCGCTTGACCAGAAGCTTCTACGATATCGGTTGAAACGCCCGTACCGTGGTATTTTCTACCTTTGTAGTTGGCAATGATGTCTGCTTGACCTAGACCATCCTCACCTTCACCTTTTGCGGTTAGATCGAATTTATCTAGTACGATCTCGTAACCTGTCACGCGGTAGATACATTGGTATAGCGCATCAACAGGCCCATTACCGACCGCCGCTTCACACATTTCCGCATCACCACATTGCATCTTGATGCTGGTGGTTGCCATCACGCTGCCCGATTGCACGCTTAGGTAATTCAA
>NZ_JAWOQN010000445.1:0-728 GCF_033337395.1 Vibrio sp. YT-19(2023)
GACAAAACATCTGCTCCAATGAGCATTTTCCAGTACGTAAACCGCTCAATTGGCCGAGTAGACTTCAAAGATCTAGCTTGAACCACAAAGAAAAACCGCCGTTACTGGCGGTTTTTTCATTTTCGTAAAGACTGAACACTCAATTTACGTGCTTTATGATAGAAATACCTGACTTTTGCTTCGTGTTCTAACAATTCGCTACGTTTAAGTTCAGTTGCAGTTTGAATCTGTGCTTCGACAGACGCGTGGTTAGCTGTTTTCGAGTTTGTTCAAGAGTGTCGAGTTCAATCATGTCATCATCAACGTGTAGATCAATGTTCACGCGAAGCTCTTGACCAACCTTCGTTATACCAGCCAGTTTTAGCTGATGGTCAGATACTTTTTCAATTTCTAAAACGTCGTTACCAACAACCTGACAAAGCTCTTTGCTTGGTGTCATCATTAGTAACTCACGTAATGCGCCACACAACATATCAAATGGTACTTTTAGGAAGTAGAAGCCCATAAGTAGCATCATCATTGGGTCCGCGTAGACTGCGTAATGCGCGAATGGGGTAAGAGATACTAGCCATGCAGCGATAAAACCAACAGTAACTGCCACGCTTAATAGCGTATCCATTTGCCATTGTTTTTTCTCCGCATCGATCAGACCTGATGAGAAACGACGACTTTTTTTCGCCATAAACCACCAAGCGTAACCACAACCGATAACGTTCACGAGACCAAAG
>NZ_JAWOQN010000446.1:0-728 GCF_033337395.1 Vibrio sp. YT-19(2023)
ATTGATTGGCGTACCGCTGCTAACGTTCTTCCCTTCTCAAGAAAGTCAGTTGGTGTTTATCGTTGTTTCGGGCGTGATGTTCTTTGCATTTAGGATGAACAACTACGGCTACGCGACCGGATTTATCACCTTGTTAGTCTTGTTCCTGTTCAACCAGTTAGGTGAAGGCTACGCAGTGGTGCTTCCTCGGCTTGCCGATACACTGAGTGGTTGCGCGCTAGCCGTCGCGGCTGTGATGTTCATTTTACCTGACTGGCAATCGAGAAGACTGCATAAAGTGATGTCTGATGCGATAGAAGCGAATAAACAGTATTTGGATCAGATCATCGGCCAATATCGTATCGGTAAGAAAGACAACCTGAGCTACCGCATTGCTCGTCGTCAGGCTCACAATAATGATGCGACATTGACGTCAGCAATCAGCACAATGCTTGCTGAACCAGGTAAGTATCGCGCAGCCGTCGATGAGAGCTTCCGCTTTCTGACGCTCAACCACGCCATGCTCAGCTACATCTCTGCTTTAGGCGCACATCGTACTCGCATCGAAGATGAATCCATTCATAAACTGGTTCTGGATGCTCACCGTTGTATCCACCAGCATTTGGATGTATTGCATCAACAATTACACCAACATTGCGAAGAGTGCGATTTATCCAACATTGACGATGCGGGACTTGAGCAGCGTTTGAACGAATGGCGCGATGAGGATGACAGCTCGGCGCGTATGG
>NZ_JAWOQN010000447.1:0-728 GCF_033337395.1 Vibrio sp. YT-19(2023)
CTTTTTTGCAACGTTATCCAAAAATTCAGCTCAAGCTGCGCGCTGCCGACGGGGAAATCGACCTGTTTCGTCAGGGCATTGATGTCGCTTTTAAGCTCACCGATAAACCGGATGAGAATTTGGTGCTCAAGGAGATAAGTAAAACCAATCTGGTTTTGTGTGCCTCACCAGACTACCTCGCACAAAGAGGCATGCCAGAACATCCGACGCAACTTGAACAGCACGACTGTATTTACCTAGCAGAAAACGACAAAGACAACATTTGGTCGTTTTTTAAAGAAGAGGCGTTTCATTCCATTGCGGTCAGTGGTCGGTATGCGGTCAACCATTCGCAAATGCGCCTAAATGGTGTCAAAGCAGGTTTAGGGATTGGTATCTTCCACGATTTCGTGGTGAAAGAGGCATTAGAGCGCGGAGAAGTGGTCGAAGTGTTGTCCGATTGGATGATCAAAAGTAACTACCACGGTGCGGTCGCCATGCAGTACGCACAAACCACGTACTTGCCTGCGCGTCTGCGTGTATTTCTCGACTTTGTAAACGAACATCTCGTGTCTAAGGAACCCAACCAGGTTTCATGCGATTCATCACGTCGCTATCATTTGCAGTGATTACCCAACATCAAAGCGTTTTTACACCGAAGTGCTTGGGCTACAAATCATCGCAGAAAACTATCGTGAAGCTCGAGACTCCTACAAACTCGACCTTGCGTTGCCGGACGGAAGCCAAAT
>NZ_JAWOQN010000448.1:0-727 GCF_033337395.1 Vibrio sp. YT-19(2023)
GTTTGTACGGATCATGTCAGCCACTTCAAGCGTTTGAGCGAGTAGATGATCGTACATGTCACCCAGTGCCTTCGGACCCACGTTTTGCATGGTCATAAAGACTTTCAATGCATCGAAACGTTTGGTTGTCGCGATGGATTTATCGACCAAGTTTGGTAGCTCATCGTGCTCACGGTTCAAGTAATCTGCGTGATGAAGCAAGAACTTAAAGTTCGACTTGTCGTTCACCAAAAGTGCGCCACAGCTGATTGTTTGGTAGAACAATTTGTGGAAATCGACACTGATAGAGTGAGCGCGCTCAACGCCTTTCAGGCGAGACTTATGACTGCTAAGGATCAGCGCACCACCGTAAGCACCATCCACATGCATCCACATGTCGTGCTTGACTGCCATGTCGGCGATGAAGTCTAGGTCATCAATTGCACCGTGATCCGTCGTACCCGCAGTACCAACAATCGCAAATGGAATTAGCCCTTCAGCTTTCGCTTGCGCAATCACTTCATCTAGCTTCGTGATATCCATGGTGCCATCAGCGTTTGCATCCACAGTCAGCACCGCTTTCTCACCAAGCCCCATCCAAGATGCAGACTTTTGAACTGTGAAGTGTGATTTCTTAGAACATACGATGCGAAGTTTGTCAGCGTAGTCAGGCAGAACTAACTTCTGGATTGAGTGACCACTTAGCTTATCTGCGATCCAATCACGTACCAACATCAAACCCATTTGG
>NZ_JAWOQN010000044.1:0-32568 GCF_033337395.1 Vibrio sp. YT-19(2023)
CTTGCTTGTCATGCTTCACCTCGTTAGTGATTGTACTCACTTAACTCGGTGTCCAAAACTGCTGGTGCGGATCAGTAGGTTTTCACTGACCATTGTGACAATTTCATCGGTGGTTGCATTGGTTCTTGTAGCAAGCTGTCTGACTTCATCAGCAACAACGGCAAAACCTCTACCATGCTCACCCGCACGAGCCGCTTCTATCGCCGCATTTAACGCCAATAAGTTAGTTTGGTCAGCGATACCACTGATGCTATTTACCAACTCGCTAATACGCGATGAGTGCGCTTTAAGCTCGTCAATCGCGGTGTTCGCTTGCTGCATTTGCTCGGAAAGTATCTGCATCTTTTCTAACGTTGAGCCTATAACCTCTTGCCCTTGCAGGGTTTGTGTTCCAGTTTCTTGGGAGATTTCGTTCGCCAATTGCGCAGCCTGGGCCATTTTCTGTTCCTGCATCACCTGCTGGGTAATATCTGTCGCGAACTTAACGACCTTGTAGAGCTCTCCTCTGTCGTTATGGATAGGGTTATATGAAGCCTCTAGCCACACCTCTTCACCATAACGGTTAACTCGTTTGAATCGCTCTGATGAAAATTGCCCTTTTGCTAAACGTTGCCAAAACTCACGGTAAGCTTGAGAGCTCGACTCTTCCTGTTCACAAAACATGCGATGATGCTTCCCTAGAATCTGATCAAGCGTATAACCCATTGTGTTTAGGAAATTATCGTTGGCTTTTAAAACATGGCCATCTAATGTGAACTCAATCACCGCCATAGAACGACTTAATGCATTTAGCATGTCCTCTTGCTCACGAGATGATTTGATCGTTCGCGTAAGTTCAGAAGCAAAAACAAAAAAGCTTTCTACTTCTCTGCGCTCATTTAAAACAGGCTGGATAATCGTTCTTAACCAGGCTTCCTCACCATTACCTTTCTGTACTTGCAATGCCCCATTCCAGAACACTTTATCTTGGACGGCTTTCTTCATTCGATGAAAGTGGTCTGTATTGCGCGAATTTGACGGTACCAATTCAGTAATTGATTTCTTTAAGATCTCATCATCATGTAAGAAAAGTTCTTGCTGTAGTTTGGTATTTGCAGAAGTAATGAGGCCTTTACTATCCAATGTTAAGCGGATCATCTCTTCATCTAAACTGGTTTGGATTTGCTGCAGGATTTGCAACTCCTGCTTTAATCGTTGATTTTCTTGTTGAAGCGACTTATTAAAAAACATGACTTTCTCTCATTTGACCGACCTTCGGACTAGTCAAAGGTTTATTATTTGTATACCGAATAAACTGCAAGCGGCAAAATCATTTGGTTGCATATTCAAACGCGATTTCTATTTCTCATCAAAGGACCCCGCTGGGAATACGGCGATTTTTTCTACAGTGTAACCTAAGCGCAGTATACTGAAATTTCTTCAGCGCCCAAGCTGTTTATATATTTATTAATATTAAAGCTCTTTATCGCCAGTTTGAGGTTTGTATTTGTGGATGTACTTATATGGAAAATTGGTGTGTTCAGATCAATAAGCCTTTCCATCAAAAAAGGGCTTTGACTTAGTTCCAATAATTTTTGCCGTTTTATCGCTGTTCCACCCGACTTTTGAGCGATTACCCACTCCTTATTCGCTTGTATTTCTATTAACAACGCACGGAGGAACCAGCAACAAGCGCATCGATTTGCCCAGTATCAATACGTTGTGGTATCCGCTCATTCAGTTTGCCGTGAAGGTGATGAATCACCACCTCACCAGTCGACTCGTTACGATCAGAAATGAGGCAATGAGGTAATGAGGTAATGAGGTAATGAGGTAATAACGCATGACACCAGAGATTACATTATGTGTCCAACATTGTGCCCACTCCTAAGTTTCATAACTTCCTTCCCTCGGACGCTTCTATCTCTCACCACAGCAACTATGCTTTAAACGACATGTATTCAATTGTCTAGCTTCAACATATGAAGGTTAAGTGAACATAAACAAGCGAAGGAAACAGGGCCATGGAAGTCGATAAAAATGATAAGTTAACAAAAAAATTACAGATAGTGATTCATTGGTCTGTAAGAGTATTGTCGATAGTTATGTTGTTTGTAATCGTCATGGGTGTGATAGATGTTGCATGGACGATATATCAAAAACTTATCACGCCACCTAAACTCATTCTGACGATTTCAGATATGCTAGCCACTTTTGGTGCTTTTATGGCCGTTTTAATTGCTATTGAAATTTTCATCAATATAACTATTTACCTGAGAGAAAATGTTATTCATGTAAAAATCGTCATGGCCACCGCGCTGATGGCAATCTCCCGAAAGGTCATTATTATAGACTTTGAAACCTTGTCTCCAATGTACCTGATTGGAATTGCGGCTGTAGTTCTTAGTATGAGTCTTGGTTACTGGCTGATCCATAAACTGCCCAATAAGAGCCATACTGAATAAACTTCTCAGCCTCCCGAATTTTCAGATACTTTCAAGGCATGAAAAAGTCTTGTCTTGGCACGTTGGAAGCTAATAAATTCCTCCATGCTAGGCTCTATATACTGCTAGACTACAAGATTATAGAGTAGTGCCTAGGCGGAGAAATTATCGATATTATTTTCTAGCAGCTAATCTTTGAGTATTGGCACAGCTCAATGGGGCAAGTGTTGCTCCAGTTCCCAATCTGATTTATACCCTCAACATCTATGTATTTTAATTTCAACTTTTCCGTGATCCTCTTAAACAAGGTCGTCACGAATAGCCTGAAGGATTACATCCGGCTAAAAGTAACCGCCAGAAAAGTGATTGTCAGGTGGTCGGTCATCTCGCCGTAAAATTAGCTCTTAACGCATACCTTCAGCTCAGTTTGCGAAAAAGCCTTAAAGGTCAAAGTAACTTTCAATCCCATTCAGAGTGTTGGTCGTGGCCACAGCGGCTAATATCAACCCCATGATCCGACTTACAGCACTAGCTCCTGTATTCCCAATAATCCTGTGTATGCCGCTGGCCATTAATAGCAAGATATAAACAACCAATAGTACCAGCAGCATCATAGCCACTGTCTGGACTTGCTCCCAAATATTAAACCGCACGTTCTCTGTGAGTAAAACGGCGGCTAATATTGCGCCAGGGCTAGCAATTGATGGAATGGCTAGAGGAAAAACTGCTGTATCATGATGACTATTGAGCGTTCTGATTTCTTCTGCTGGTTTACTCTCACCAAATATCATAGTCAAAGCAAACAAGAACAATACGATACCGCCCGAGATTTGAAACGCAGACAAGGGAATACGCATTGCTGTAAGTATGATTTCACCAGCAACAACAAAAAACAGTAGGATAGCAGCGGAGAATAGAGTCGCAAACAGAGCGACCTTACGCTTTGCCACTTCTTCATAGCTTTTTGTGGCTGCGATAAAAACGGGCACAGTACCTATGGGATCGATGACAGCAAAGAAAAAGATAAAAGTTGCCACAAAGTCAATCATGCTACTTTCTCCAGTACCAATTTAGCTTTAAGGATAGAAGATCAGCTTGAAGTAGCAGAGAAAATGTTTGACGCTAACATAGCGAGAGCTCATTCAGAAAAACAAAAATGGTGCGTTATTTACAATACAGAACTTACTTCTATCCTATCGATAACTATTAATATCTCAAAGGTAATGACTACCATACCTAACGGTAGTCGCCATCGCTTTAGACTTCTCAGAGAACATCAAAAAAAACAAGTGAACGAGAAGAATATCGACGTCATAAGATAGTGAGGCTTTAGTGTTTATACCAGTGCTCTTTTGACTCCATTTGAGCTTTTACTTCTGCACTATATTCAGCAGTAGGTCGTGCCAATAACCTTGGAATGCCGATAGGTTCTCCGGACTCTAAACAATAGCCATACTCCCCTGCGCGCAAGCGAGCCAACGATCGTTGAATCTTAGGTAACAGCTTTTGCTCTCTATCTATGATTCTTAATGCGATTGCAGATTGCTCCTCACTGGACGCCCTATCGCTTTCGTCACTGAATTCCATTGGCGCAATCATCTCTTCTTTCGCGCATTCAATATGCGCTAACGTCAATTCATAAAGCTCAAATAATCGGTTTTCAAAAAACGCGAGCTGAGCTTCATTCATATAATCCGCCTCGGGCGATGCAAGAATTTCTTCTTCTGTCATGACATGCTTTTTCTCTTCGTTCATAGAACCTCCACACCGAGATAAGAGTTCGATCTCTAAATTCCGGACATCTGAACCTGTGCAACTAAACGACAAATAAAGCCGCCAATAAGGTGCAGTGCTCGACACACTCACAAACTGCTTGATGCCAGAGTTAAGATCACCGACCATATTAATTGTTATATTATAACGTTACACTATAAAGAGCATGAGCATGAACACCCAGAAACTCCCTGTTACGGTTTTGTCCGGCTTTCTAGGCGCAGGAAAAACAACCGTTTTAAGTCATATTCTTAACAATAGACAAGGCAGAAAAGTCGCGGTCATCGTCAACGACATGAGCGAAGTCAACATCGATGCAGCGACCGTTCAGAATGAAGTTTCTCTCAACCACAGTGAAGAAAAGTTGGTTGAAATGAGTAACGGTTGCATCTGTTGTACCCTGCGTGAAGATCTGCTTGAAGAAGTCACTAAACTCGCGCAAGAAGGCAGATTCGATTACTTAGTTATCGAGTCCACTGGCATCGCCGAGCCACTTCCCGTTGCAGAGACTTTTACGTTTGCTGATGAAAACGGGCTATCACTTTCAGACGTTGCACGTTTAGACACCATGGTTACGGTGGTTGATGCGATTAACTTTCTGCGTGATTACGATGAAGCTAAGTTCTTAACAGAGACAGCCGAATCATTAGGTGAAGACGATGAACGCAGCGTTGCTGACTTACTCGTTGATCAAGTAGAGTTCGCTGACGTTATCTTGATAAGTAAAACCGACCTTGCTGAGAAATCAGAAATCGAAAGGCTTCTTGCGATTCTTAAAACTCTTAATACATCGGCCACTATTCTTCCTATCTCGAATGGTGAAGTAGAACTTGATGCGGTACTCGACACACAAAGCTTCAGTTTTGAAAAGGCACAACAAGCCCCAGGTTGGTTGAAGGAAATGCGAGGCGAGCACATACCGGAAACCGAAGAATACGGCATTTCCAGCTTTGCCTATCATGCGAGACGCCCTTTCCATCCAGAGAAGTTTTACGACTTCCTCCACAATGCGAAAGATTACGGCAAACTGATTCGTTCCAAGGGTTACTTTTGGCTAGCAACCAGACCAGAGTTTGTCGGTCAATGGAGCCAAGCGGGAGGCATCGCACGTTATGGTGTTGCAGGTATGTTTTGGAAAGCGATTCCGAAGGAGGAATGGCCGACGGTTCAAGATTACCTAGATGCTATAAACGACATTTGGCAAGAACCATACGGCGATATGCGACAAGAATTGGTGTTTATTGGTCAGGGATTAGAGCAAGAGAAATTGATTGCTCGTCTTAACGAATGCTTGTTAACAGAAGATGAGATGGAGCAAGGGCTCGACTATTGGTTATCTCTGGAAGACCCTTTCCCTGAATGGGAACAGTAAACGACTGAGATACAAAAAGCCTCCCACCATTCGGGAGGCTTTTTCGTTACACAGAGCCAATTTTGGTATACCGAGCCAATTCAGTAAGTCCGTTCTCGAAACAACCCGAGATTCAAACATGTAGCGAGGGAATCCTCACCAGTGCATTCAAACCGTCTTCTTCTGGCTCAACTTAGCTATTTTCTTTGGCCAAGGATCTTCAAATGTTGCCCCTTGTTGCCATTGCTCCAGTTCCGCATCCGTTAAAAAGCAGTTTTCCAGCGCATCAATAAACACATCGACTTCGTTTTCTTGCCCAATCACCGTTAAGCGACAACGACGATCACCAAAGCGGCTTTCAACGCTGTCTATCTTATCTTGCAGGATTTGACGATGTTCCTCAGTGAAGTTTTGCGATTCGTCATTGATTACCGAAGCGCGCCAAAAGCCTGTAATTTCAAGCCCCACATTGCCGCTTGCTTGGCTCCAAAGCAGTGAAACATCGTCTCGAGTTGGAAACCAAAAGAACCCCTTACTGCGGAACACACCTTTAGTTAAATACTGGTGGCAGGTACTCCACAAACGCGCAGGATGAAAAGGTCGATCATCTTTGATCACTTTGGCGACAAGGCTTTGTTCGTCTTTATCAGAGAGATTCAACGGCTCATTCACCGTCTCACGAAGTTCTGCGATTAACTGCTCAACAAGGAAGAAATTGTAGTCTTGCTCACCTTTCAACATGCGGATATCCAAGTTTCCCCATGACGTTTTGATTATCTCGGTGTAAACATTAAGCGGATGAATCCCCTGCGCGATGTTGCGAACGGTATTGTCATCCACTTTGTCCGTCTTGGTGAGCATGACACGGTTTGAGAACATAATTTGCTCTACCAACAAGTTTTCAACGCCGCGAACACCCTGCTGTACGTTCTCTTGCCACTTCGGAATTAAGGCAGAGCCTTGTCGATAGTCATCTCGCAACCAAGTCGCATCCACCAACGTAATCACGTCTTTGAGTGCGAATGGTGCGTTGTTTTTAAAATACTCAACCAAAGGCAAAGGATGACTACTGCCCGACGTTTCAATCACAATCCATTCTGGCCATTTTTCTGCGCAGAGCTTTTTAAGGGCTTTATCGAGCTGCTTTACACCACTCGGGCTGCTGATGCTGTCTCCACTGATCGTGACAAAGTTGCCCTGCTCTTCACTCACCGCATCGGTATTTAAGATAAGCACGCCATCAACGTCTAACTCACTCATGTCATTCACAATAACGGAAAGATCAATACCAGAAGAATCGGCTTGTTGAAGAATGTTGCGTAAAAAAGTGGTTTTCCCTGACCCGAGAAACCCATGCAAAATAGTGACTGGAATTGATGGCATACCTTTGACCTACAAACTCTGAATAAGCACATGTTATAACATAACAATTTGATGAGTTATAGAAGGAATCCAATTGCTGTCTTAGACCCATAGCTTAAGAATCGGTAAAGACCACAGAGACTGATTTTTCAGAACTCGCCTTCGTTTCTCAGCACGTTTCATCACCAGCAAAGGTCTGACTATTGATAAAAATAATAAGTGGTTACAAAACGACCATTGCTTTGTTTATAAAATTGGAGAAAGATGACAATACAGCGATTTATAGGAGGTGGTGTTATGACTTTAGTTCTTACCGTTCTTATTTTCCTAAGTTGTATTGCGATGCTCGCAATTGGTGTGATGTTTTCACGTAGGCCGATCAAAGGCGGAGATTGTTGCAAAGCGTCCGATGTTGCGGATGTGGACGCACGTAAAAGAAAAAATCGCAGTCATTATTCTTCTAGGAACACATATTGAGACTCACCTATTGCTCCAACCTCATAACACAAAATAGCATAACTGAGCCCTAACAAATTGTCGGGACTCAGTTTTTCGTTTCTACTAGATAATCAAACTCTGATACTCGCGCCAAAAATGAAGGTTTCTGGATGTTAGGAAGCGACTTCGCGATAGGTAAGTCGGCTTTCATTGCATCAACCGGACGATTACGAACTAAAACTTCAAAATGTAAATGTGGTCCGGTTGAACGACCAGTATTCCCAGAGAGGGCTATTTTTTGCCCACGCTTTATAACTTGACCTTTTTTAACCAAGATTTTATTCAAGTGTAGGTAACGAGTTTTGTACACACTGTTATGTTCAATCACTAAATAATTACCGGCATAAGGGTGCTTGCGGACCGCAATTACTTTTCCATCCCCAGTAGAATAAACTGGCGCACCGATTGGTGTCGCGAAATCCGTTCCGTTATGCGGGGTGACTCTTCCCGTCACTGGGTGTTTACGCTTAGGGTTAAACCCAGAGGTGATTCGGCGGTATGCCCTATCGACAGGATAACGGTTAAACGCTCGCTCCAAACTGTTACCAGCTCTATCATAGAACCGTCCATCCTCGGCTAGAAATGCAGCGACTTCGCCCTTCGCTAAGTTAAAAGAAATAGCCTTAATCTCACTATTGCCAGTTTTGTGTTCACCTAAATATTGCTGTTTCACTAATATATCGAAACGGTCACCGGCTCTAAGAGATCGCGCAAAATCAATCTTATCTTTCATCACCTGCGTAATATTTGCGACGTGGCCTGATGCCAATCCTACTCGATGTGCCGAGACTGAAAAACTCCCTTTGATTTCTCCCGAAAATAAGGTTTCACGCCATTCCCCTGAAATTTCCTGAAATTCGTAAGAGAAGGAGCCATCGTTTTCTCTAGTGTAGAGAGCCTTCTCTACAAGGCTCATATGATAAATTAGTCGACTCAATTGCCCCATGTCATCCATCACTAATTCAAGCTCTTCTCCGGGCTTAATCATATCTAGCTGGAGGTGATCAAGATCAACTGAGAGAATTTGCTGCAAAATACCGTAAGGGAGACCCAATTGAGCGAAGATACCACTGAGCGTATCTCCCACTTTAACTATGTAGTGTATTTGTTTAGGTTTAGGCAACGGAGTCAAACTGACATCTGAGGGAACCACTATCTTTGATGATGGAGGTGGTGACGAATCACTGCTTTGATTCAGTTGAACGCTGTGACTATCTTGATTTGGCTCATCCTCTGTAGGTAGAAGCAAAGCGACCGAAAAACAAAACACAGCAACGATTAAAGCAATAAATTTAAACTGACTCATGAGAAACTAAGTAACAATAATAACGATTGTTATGTTATAACATATCTAGGATTGTTTTTACTCAGTTTAGTAAACGTTTATTCAGTTCACTGGATTGGCTAAGAGAAGACCAGTCATTCAACCCATTCTCTTTGAGAAGGATCAATAATGAACACATTCAATTCAGCACTGATCGTTGCAGGAACACACGGAAACGAACTTTCTGGTATTTATTTACATAAACTAATCAAAGAAAAACGTTACTCTGTCAATAGATCAACCTTTTCAGCCTGCTCGATCATCGCAAACTCCGAAGCAGTAAAACACAACGTCCGATACATCGATACAGACTTAAATCGCGAGTTCTCAGCAATGAATAGCAATCATTGTCCTGATTTGCATGAAAGCAAGATTGTACATCAATTTATCGAGAAATATGCAAACCAAGAAAAACTGTTGATTGTTGACCTGCACAATACAACAAGCAATATGGGAGCGACGTTGATTTTGCTTTCTAACGATGTGTTTTATCGGAAACTGGGCGCGTACGTCAAACAACGAATGCCATCAGCACATATCCTTTTCGAAGAGCGAAAAGAATGGCAAGAGCAACCTTACCTTTGTACTGCTGGGCAATATGGAATAATGATTGAGGTCGGGGCGCAAGCACATGGTGCGCTAGAGTACAGTACGTTGGAGTTGATGAAACAGATGCTTACCGCAGTATTGGACTATGTTGAAAAGCACAACCTCAACCAAATAGGCTTACTGAGCGATTATGAGGCGTTTTTTTACACCGAAGAAATCAGGGTTCCACTTGATCAAGAGGGTATGCGGCAAGCACTAGTACACCCTACTATTTGTGGCAGAGATTTTGAGGCGGTCAAACCAGGAGCACCTTTATTAGCGACTTTCGCTGGTTATGATATCCATTGGAATGGCAAAGGGGAAATTTACCCGCACTTTATCAATGAGAGCGCCTACAGTACCGCAAATATAGCAATGGCCCTCGCTAAAAAAAGACGTGTTTCTTCCGTGTAACTTAAAGCAAGTAATTAGGCCACGTGTAACGTGGATACCTCACCCCATGAATAAAACTGTGCCTGAACCGCATAGGCAGAAAACACGGGTACTAACCCCACCCTAATACGGCAGCATAAGTGCCCTAAGCGCAGCTTTAAAAGAAACCCCACTAGAATTTTAAGGAGGTAAGACATTATGGTTAAAAGGAGAGTTTTCTCTTTTCTATCATGATGCCTTCTCCAAACATCGAAATAATCTATCTTCAAATTGGTCATCTAGACCGGAAGAGATCAGTTCTAGGCGGCTTTCTGAACACTCGTCTAGTTCAAACTCTGTGAGTCCATCTGATGTTAGATTGTAACCAAAAATACCGCTTCCCGTGATAAAAACCGCTTTCATTCGTTCGACCTTGAGGTCGAGCAGCAATAATCTCAGCTTTTGATGATCGAACACGTTTTCAGCGGAGATACGCCAACCGATACTGTAGAAACCTTCCCCCTGATTGGTTGCTTTTAGAATGCCACTCTCAGGCATAGGCAACTCAGGAACAAGTGACTTTTTCTCTCTTTCACGATAAAGAACAGAGGGCGTTTTTTGCACGTCAATACGAGTCGCTCCCTCACATTCATGAAAAGGGATAGCGCCATGTTCAGCGAAAATCACTTTTGTTTCCCGCAGACCGAGCTTTGCTATATAAGCCGTCAGCTTTTGCTCATCTTCATCTTGATAGAGATCGCGCTTATTACCTACCACTGTATCTGCGATAGTGATTTGCTGGTTAAACGTTTCATGCTCAGTGTACTTAGGATCCGATAGTTTACGTGCATCGACTAAAGTAATGTTTTTTTGCAAAGCGAGAATTTGACGATAATACTCGGTCGATAGCACTTGCAGTACTTCTTTAGGATGACCAAGGCCTGTAGGCTCAATCAACAATCGATCTGGCCTTGCTTTAGACAATAATTGATTTAAGGCGATTTGCATCGGAAGACCTGCTGCACAGCACATACATCCCCCGGGGACCTCTCGAATAAACACTTGGTCTTGTTGTTTTTTTTGGCCTTGTAACAAGCTGCCATCAATACCAACTTCGCCAAATTCATTGACCAATACAGCCCAACGTTCATGACTCGGTTTATGGGTCAATAAGTGCATTATTGCAGATGTTTTCCCCACCCCGAGAAAGCCAGTGATGATGTTAGTCGGCACTCGCGAAATCAGTGGCTTATTAAAGTTCATTGGCAATTCTCCGGTAGCCTTGGACTAGTTCATGGTTGGCAGAAACGACGGATTCGGAAAAAGCTGAATATTCTGGCGGCACTTTAGAGATACTCTCTAAATCAAAACCGACACCAATATTGGTCATCGGTGGTACATGGAAATAAGCGGGTAAATCGAGGCCATCGACGACACAGTTATGACGAATAACACACCTCTCACCGATGACGCTATTGAACACGACGGAGTTGAAGCCAATGAAAACATCATCACAAACCTGGCAAGGACCATGAATAATCGAACGATGAGCAATGGATGAGCGCTCACCAATTGTCACCGCAGCCCCTGCCTTAGAGTGAATTACGACACCATCTTGGATATTGGTGTCACGTTTGATGACGATAGCTTCCATGTCTCCATGGTTATTAACTTCGTCAGCTCGAATAACAGCATAGGGTCCAATAAAAACGTTATCCTCAATAATGACTTTGCCACAGATAATAGCGGTTGGATCGATAAAGGCTGTTGAGGACACCTGTGGCATATGGCCCGTTGGGTTTCTTCTTAACATAATGCTTCCAGTTTGTTTATGGCTCTTTTTTTACGGTCAGCGACTTAACGATTGAAGGATAAACGCATCGCTCCAGCTGGTTTATCGATGACTTTGTTATTGGCATAAACTAGCGCGCCATTGACCCAAGTCTTTTGAATTTGAGCTGAAAATTCATGTCCAGCAAAAGGCGACCAACCACAGTGATATAAACTGTTTTCGTTGCTAACTCGTGTTGGGGTATGAGCATCAACCAACACCAAATCGGCGTAGTAACCTTCACGAATAAAACCTCGGCCTTGAATGCCATAGCGAATGGCCGGGTTGTGCGCAGTTTTTTCGACTACTTGAGTCAAACTCATATGACCTAAACGGACATGCTCGAAGAGAGTAAGTAACGCATGCTGAACTAACGGCAGTCCGGCTGGAGCCTGCTCGTAAGGCACTTGTTTTTCTTGCCAAGTGTGAGGAGCGTGGTCTGTTGCAATGATATCTATTTGCCCCGTATTTAACGCTTTTAACAACGCATCGCGGTCACTAGGAAACTTGATTGAAGGATTACATTTGATCAAATTACCAAGAGCGCCATAATCTTTGTTGCTGAACCAAAGATGGTGAACACAAGCCTCCGCGGTGATTGATTTATCTCGAATGTCTCCCTCGTCAAAAAGTGCTAGCTCCTTCGCCGTTGTGATGTGCAGCACATGCAGTTGGCTGTGATACTTTTTGGCAAGTTCTACCGCATAAGAAGATGAAGCGTAACAGGCCTCTTCGTCACGCAAAATGGGATGGTCTTCGATAGTGAAACCTGGCTTCTTAAGCCTTTGCTTTTGCTGGTTTTGTTTAATAACAGTCCCACTTTCACAATGAGTAACAATGAGTACTGGAGAGTCACGAAAAATTGACTCTAACGCTTGCGGATCTTCGACTAACAAATTTCCTGTTGATGCCCCCATAAATACTTTCACACCACAATGTTGTTTGGGGTTAAGTTGTTTAATCTGTTCAAGATTGTCTTCGGTTGCACCGAGGTAGAAAGAATAATTCGCAAACGAGCTTTCTTTAGCGAGAGCGAACTTGCGCTCTAACGAGTCAATAGTCGTTGTAGCCGGACTAACATTGGGCATTTCCATGTAGCTTGTAATACCGCCGGCTACCGCTGCCCGCGACTCGCTTGCAATTGTGCCTTTATGTGTCAGCCCTGGCTCTCGGAAATGCACTTGATCGTCAATCATGCCTGGCAGTAAATAAGCCCCTTTAGCATCAATTACAATATCTCCGTGTTGTACGGATATATTAGTAGCAATCTTGTCAATTCTTTGATCAACAATACGTAAATCTGTTTCGGTAATGGCTCTTTCGTTGACCACCCGAGCGTTTTTAATCAATGTTGCTGACATATAATTCATTCTTTTAGATAATTTGAAAAGGTGGCCAATACTCGGTCACCTTGTGAAGCTATAAGGGGAGATCGTGTGTCCGCCTCATAGGGGGCGCTTTGCGCATTCATCGCAAACACAGGAAATCTCAAATTGTGGGCTAAGAACGGTGAAGCCTTCTTGTATGGCTTTCGCACATACGCTAGAAATAACATTGGCTTCAACCGCTATTTCACTAACCTTTCCACACTGAGAGCAAATCAAAAACTGTGGAACGCCATGCTCCTGATCGCACGCGATTTGAGAACAAACGACGTATTTACTAGATGTATTGAGCTTATGGACAAAGTGCTCTGCTTCAAGGAAATCGAGTATTCGATAAACCGACATCGCTTGAATGTTTTGAGAAAAGTTGTGATTGCAGTAGTCAACTAGTTCGTAGGCAGAAAGCGGCTTCTCCGCATATAGCAGCGAAGTCAGTATCAATTTCCGTTTAGTAGTGAGTTGTTTACCTCGCAGCAGGCAGATTTTCTCTACCTGCTTCATGACGTCATCTACCGTTTTGAGCTTTCTCATATCTCTAGATGAAATCCAATGTGAGTAGTAAGCGACGTTCATTATCTGCAACATGTGGAGAGCGATGTATAAGTCCAGTGGCAACCACTTCCTTTGAGCAGGGCAACATCGCCAGGCTGCATTCGTCGTATGGCACTTTCAGAGTCGTATAAGCCCGATAGGTGATCAGGTTGACCAAGACTACCGGCACCGAGTTTAGTGCGATCAATGGTATCGTTGGTTAACCATTCGGTCGCTCGGCCGGTATAAGTTATGACAAGTCTGCAAGGCACACGATCAAAGTGAAATTTCGGGCACATCGGGCTGTCTAGGCGAGTTAGTCTCAAACCTGCTTCTTTAACCTCAAACAAACAGCAGAACATATCGACGATTAAAGCAACATCTTCACTCAGCGCATCAGCACACGCATAGCCCTCTAACTTGCTTCGTACCCATTGTGCAGCATCATCTGGCGTGACACTTTGTACCAGTGCCAATCTAGGCTCCTGAGCCAGCATCAGATTAATGTCCTTCGTCAACTCTTTCGAGAGCGTTCGCTGCCATATGGCAATATTGTGCTCTGGTTTGTAGATGTCGCTAAGTATGTTCGCTGATGTCGATATCGCCAACGATGATGTTGTTTAGACACGAAGCGGGTTCTCAACTACATCAATGCTCATATATCTTCCTCCCAAGCGTTAAAAAGGTCAGGTAAAGGTTTTAATAACGTTGATTTTCTAGGGCTATGAGACCTAGTAATCGTTACGATTTCGCTCTAGTTCACGGACATATTGACACAGTCCCACCCCATGTAGAGTCAAGTCAGACAGCGCTTGTGAAGAAATCAACGTTTACTCTCTCTCAATAGGAGACTACTGGTTGTGAGATCAATTCTTTAAACAACAAATTGTAGAGCCCCAAACAAGAAAATGTTATAACATAACAATTAATCTTTTCAATATTTACCTTTTTTGATTAAAGATAATTAGGGGAACATCATGAGCATGCGAGCACGGAAATTATATTCCGCGATTAGAAAAGTAACGCGTGGGTGAATCGCCATAGACCCGACGAAACATCGCAATAAAGTTACTGGGCGTCGAATAACCTAAAGCATGTGCAATATCTCCCACCGATTCCCCTCGAGCTATCATTTCTAATGAATGTATTAGCAGTACTTGTTGCCGCCATTCACTAAAACTCATGTTTAACTCACTTCGAATCAATCGTCTTAACGTCCGAGATGAGACTGCCCCAATATTGGCCCAATGCTCCACAGAATGTTTGCTGTTTGGGTCTATTAAAATTGCTTGAGTAACTTTTTGCAGTCTCGGATCTCTGGGCAGTGGGATGTGGAGTGACTCATGAGGGCTATTGACGATTTCATCGGATATTACGGCAAGAATACGTAAAGACTGTATGGATAGATCGTCTGTTTTGCTCCATATCGATGCTCTAACCGATAGGGCTTTCAACACATCGCTCAGTTGGATCACACAAGGTCCCATTGGAAACCGCTCACAACTCTCTGGAGTAAACAGTAATGAACGACCTTTCAGAGAACCACAAAAATAAACACTGTGCATCGAACCCGGGGGGATCCAACCAGCTCGGTGAGGTGGTAGTATCCACGTTCCTTCATCGGTTTTGACCTGAATTAGCCCTTCATCTATACACAGTAACTGGCCTCGATGATGACTGTGCCAATTATGTGGCCGTTGATCCAAATGGTTGAAGTCGCTCCTTTCATGCTGCCACTCCTTAACGATCAGTGCGGCGCCATTTTTCCATTCGCTGTAATCAGAGTTTGTCACTTTATTTACTCAATTCCATTTTGGCCATTATTCATTATTTTCTGTCCTCTTAACGTTACCATAGCAAGTTAGCGTTCGAGTAACATTTTAGCAACGACCATTTTATCGAAGGCAGAACCATCATGAACGAACCTATCTTTATTATCTATTACATTACGGCAGGCTTGGGCATTGGCTTTCTCGCAGGACTCGTTGGTGTGGGTGGTGGTGGAATGGCCGTCCCTATTTTTGCGTTTCTATTTTCACTACAGGGAATAGCTGATACGGAAGTAGTGCATCTTGCGTTGGGGACATCAATGGCTTCGATGATTATTACAACATTGGGCAGCATGCGCGCTCACTACAAAAAAGAGAATGTAGACTCGACAATGGTAGTAAAAATGTTGAGCGGAGTTCTAGTCGGAACATTTTGCGCCACATTCGTAGCATCGTATCTACGAGGCGTCTATCTGGCAGGCTTTTTCAGCGTATTCATGTTGTATGTTGCTTATAAGATGTTCCTCAACACTGAAAATGAGTACAACCCTAACCCACATGGGGCTATCGGTAATATCACTGTAGGCTCGGTGATTGGCTCTGTATCAGCACTTGTCTCTATAAGCGGTGCGGGGTTGATCATCCCCTATCTTGTCCAGCAAAATTTTGAGGTAAAACGTGCTATTGGTACCTCTGCTGCGATAGGTTTCCCTATCGCGCTGTCAGGAAGCCTCGGTTACATGTTAAACGGATGGGAAAATACAGATTGGAACAACTTAGTCTTAGGATACATATACCTTCCTGCAATGATCAGCTTCTCCATTAGTAGCTACTTAACTACTAGCCTCGGCGTGCGTTGTGCAGCGTATTTCCCAAATAAAGTTCTTAAGAAAATCGTTGGTATTTTGTGTGTTCTTCTAAGCTTTAAAATGCTGGGACAAGTACTTAATTAAGGCAAATAATACGGTCACTAGTATGTCTTGCAGTATGGTGGAGGGATAAGCCTGCACAAAACTTACTCCTCGCTTTGCTTACTCGAACAGACAATGTGTAAGAAAGTGTCACATTGTTGCTATTCTTGTGGCTTTGTTAGGCTAGTCAGAATTACATCCAAAATTTTCTGGTGATTGTCCTTTCTGGAAACCTCGTCACGCTCCTGGCAAAGTGCTTCCTCCCCTTCTGATGCGAGAATTTTAATGCCACGCTCAGTACATTCTGCGAACGCACTAAACTGACTCGCACTGGGGATCTCTTGAAACGTCACATTGGGAAGAGCAACAAGTGATTCGGCTGGTGTCAGTGCGGGATGTAGCCGATCAGAGAGCGCCACCACGGTGATAGCATTGTTCATCAAGGCCAGAGTTTCAGGGACAAAAGTTTTCGTTAGCTCAGGGTTGATAACGACGACCGATTTCAGTTTGTTTTCAGACTGAAATCGGGGGAATTTTTGATCCGGGATGCTGGTAATATCAACGTTATTTTCACGTAACCAATGACAGTCTACATTGTTGGCGTTGTGACACGATGTTCGATATTTCTCCGGGCTTATTTGCGCTCCGGAGAGCATCAGCATAGATGTGCCGCCCAGAAAAAAGCCGACCCCCTGCACTGCATCAGTATCTACGCCTCCGGACAGTATCCCGACCGAACTTAATTCGTTCAGCCCAAGCACCAAATCACTGGTTCTGAATGTGATTTCATCAACAGCCATTTCTGCATTGATTTCGTTCGGTGTAGGAGGCTTTGGTACCACAACGACATAACCTTGTTGCGCCAGGCTCGAGGCTATCCAACCACTGTGGGAAAACGCTGACCGTGTTCCGCCCTGCGACAAAAGCACAACGGGAAATTTTCCACTTGCTAAAGGGGCATCTAACTGCGTTTCGACTGATTTAAAAATGTTCCCCCTACCAAACGTGAAATTGTTTTTTTCGTTCGTTGTGGGATACCAATAATAGACTTCTACTGGCTTATCTCTGTCTTCACTGAATCCCGTTTTGATTGTTAGCGCAGAATGGTATTTCGGCTCATTCGTACTGGCGCTGGCACTGACACACAATGTAGCGAGTAGAAACGACATTATTATTTTGGTTTTCATTTTTCCCTCAGCCGGTCAACACATTATTCTGCACGGCATCTAGAAAAATAACGCGCAGGAGATTCTCCATATATTTTGCGAAACATAGCAATTAAGCTATTCATAGTCGAGGTAACCCAAAGAAAATGATAGACCGCTCCAGCTAGAGCCTTTCTTTTCAATAATTTTCTGCGGATATCCACCATGCAGAAGTTTGTACTTTACTCATTGTAAACGACTAATCATGGCCTCTTAAGGCAACATTAGAAAACCAACCGTATTCACAATCCATAACTCCATAACTCATAGTTACACCGATGTATATCTAAGTGAGCTGAAGCTTCATTGCCCATCCAGTGCCCTTTGCATTTTTATAGCAAGGTAGCCAAGCACCATTTTATTACGGACCATTGCTGCCTGCGCTAATGCTTTTGTTTTGTATCGTAACTGATTTGCTTACTGACGTTCTTTAGTTGCACTCCTGCCTTATTAAATGCCTTTTGAATAGTTGTGGAAACATGCTGGCGGCCCTCTCCTTCAAAAAAGTTAACTCGATCTTGCTTCGTTTCGAAGACGCAGACTATTTCTAAGCTTTGTGGAAAAGAAGAGAATTTGACGGTATGAGTCACCCAAAGAAAGCCATCGTAGCCTTTTAGCGTATCTTCACAAACTTCGGTCAACACTTCTCTAATTAGATTCTCGACCTTCTTATCTGATTTGCGCATAAATTAAACTTCATTCCTATCTAACGCCTTTAATTAGGTTTCAGTGTACATTGTCTTAAACAGTATTTGGCAGTGGTATTTAGTCAATAGCCTGTAGATGAGGTTATTCGCACGAAGATTTACCGACCTACTCGCTTCGAACTACATCTTACGCTGTTAAAAATAAGCGCTTTGCAACTCTACAAAACGCTTCTAACTTATTAGATTATTTTAAGTGTGTTTCAAGGAATGCAGAAACCTTGTCCATTGCAATGCCGACTGCTTCTGGATGGTCATACAGTTCATAGTGAGACCAATTTTCCAAATTAACCAGCTGTCGGTCTTTTGATTGAACAGAGCGGCCATAAATTTCCTGCCCATCACGATAAGCACCAAACGCCCCGACTTTTTGCCCTACCACGGCCATAACAGGCTGAGTCAATAACGTTTCGGCAAATGCAAAGGCATCCCAGCTCAGTGTTTTCTGTGCATGTGAAAACAGCATACGAGTTGCACCACCTTCGGTTTGTCCACGTGATGTTTTGTAGTATTCAGTAGCTTCGAACACGTCTCGTTCTGTTAATCCATTTTCTTTTGCAAATTCAATATTTGGAGGAAGAAGTTCATCGATTTTCAGCTCTGAGCCGCGAGCTTCGGCTGTTCTCTGTGCAGCCATAGCTTCAAGATTGGCGATAGGGTCGTACATACTAAAGCCTTCACGGAACAAGCGGCCTAAGTTAACAGGCGTAATACCTACGACAGCTTTCAAGCGCTTTTCGGTTAGGGCTGAATTGATCATGTAACCACCACCGCCGCAGATACCGAGTCCACCAATTCTATTCTCATCGACATATGGTAAAGTTACTGCATAGTCGATAACGCGACTGATATCTTCAACACGTTGACTTGGGTCTTCTACGTAGCGAGGCAATCCTCCCGATTCTCCTTGGAAGCTCGCGTCAAATGCGATCACGACGTAACCTAACTCAGCAAGGGCTTTACCATAGACAGCGCTGGATGTTTGTTCTTTACAACTACCAAAAGGATGAACACTTATCATTGTTGGGTAGCGTTTCGATTCATTGAAGCCTTCTGGGAATAAAATTAATGCAGACATATCCCAAGACATATCAGCATTTCTAAAAGTGATTTTTTGCATATTCATAATCAATACCTTAAGAGTAAAAAGCCTTGAGAGCAGAAAGGCTCGAAGCAATTGAGCCTTTCATCGGGAATATTAAAGAGTGCGTTGGAAGAAAGATGCGAGTTGGGATACTGCGTCATCGACGTATTCGGCAACATCATAAAGCGACATATGGTTTGCACCATCAATGGCATACAAGGTTTTATCTGAACTCGCAGCACGTTCTATCAGGTCATCACTCATCCATTTGCTGCCTGCGTCACTACCAACGACAGCAAGAATTGGCTGAGTTAGGAATGCTTCCGCTTTGTGGTACGCATCGTAAGTAATGATCTGATTTAAGTTACGAGTTAGAGCAAAACCCGGCGCATTTGGATGTTCACAACGTGGTGTGTGGTAATACTCCCAAGCTTCGCGTAGTTCTGCATTTGAGGCATCTTCTTCACGCATCGGAGCTAGAGGAATAGTCGCGAATTCTGTACCATTCGTGTCGGTTGTGCGAGCATTCGAACCAAATTCTAAGTAACCAACAGCGTCAGCATCGTTAACCGAATTATCCCAACCATTACGGAACATTTGGCCAATGTTTACGGCACTAACCATACCCAGTGCTTTGATTCGACGATCATTGATCGCTGCATTTGCACTATAGCCCGCACCAGCACAAATCCCCATTGCGCCAATTTTATCGTTATCGACGTACTCTAACGTTGTCAGATAGTCGACGACTGCGCTCACGTCTTCAGTACTCGTGTAAGGGTTTTCCATTTGGCGAGGCTCACCTGTACTTTCACCTTGATACGAACGGTCAAACGCAATGGCAATTATGCCGCTTTTTGCAAGTTTACTCGCGTATAGGCCTGCGGTTTGCTCTTTTACGCCACCACCTGGGTGTGAAACAACAACCACCGCATATTGTTTACTTGCATCAAAATCTGTAGGGAAGTTGATAACCGCTGAAATCTCAATACCTTGACCATTGAGATTTTTGAAAGTGACTTTAGACATAGCGACATTCTCCATTAGAGGTTAACTGTTCATCTCAGGCTGACCTGAGCTTCGAGGTAATATTAGTCAACACACTGTTTCGGATAAATATCGTTTTATCTACATGACTGTTTAGTTATACTTAACAAATGAGAATAGAACCTTCTTTAATTTCATCACTGACGTGGTTTGCACATATTGCTCGCCATCGCAGTTTCACTAAAGCAGCCTTAGAAATGGGGATAACCCGTGCTGCCTTATCACAACACCTGAAAGCGTTAGAGCAACAGCTACAAGTTCGGTTAATCAATAGAACCACTAGAAGTATGTCGTTGACTCAAGAAGGCCAACGTCTGCTTGATATTTTGCAACCTTCATTGATGAACATTGAGCAGGTCGTTAACGAATTGAACGACTCTCATCTTGAGCCTTCGGGATTAATCCGTATCAGTGTATCAAGAACCGCTGCTCGGCTGCTTATTGAGCCCTATCTAGGTGAGTTCCTCTCTCGTTATCCTAAAATACGCCTAGAGCTAATCATGGATGATGGGTTTTCTAACATCGTCGCAGAAGGCGTTGACGCTGGCATTCGCTTAGGGTTAAGCTTAGATGAACATATGGTTGCGGTCCCTATTACTCCGCCGTTAACAACGGCAATAGTGGGCTCTCCTGAATACTTTAGGCAAAATGGACTACCTCAAACTCCTGAGGATTTAGAAGGTCACAATTGCCTTGCTTATCGTTTTACCTCTAGCGGAACAATTGATCATTGGTCCCTAACCTCTCCAGATGTTGCAAAGCGCACCCTAGTTTTCGAGCCTAAAGGCAATGCTATTTTTAATGATGACTATAGTATGTTACAAGCTGCAATACAGGGTGTGGGTTTAGTGAAGCATATTGATTTATGGGTGGAAAAGCACATAAATGAGGGAAGATTGACCCGAGTTCTGACACCTTGGTGCAAAGAGTTTCCAGGGTTTTATTTGTATATACCTTCACGAGAGCATATGCCGAAAAAAATCCGCGTCTTGATGGATTTTTTAATCGAAAAGCGCGAAGCTCTGAAACCCAAAGAGTAATTGTCAAATTGCTTTAAGTAAAAAAAGCGAGCACGAGGCTCGCTTTTAACTTTCTGTTTTCGTTATATATTACAATAGCTCAACCGATTGTTTGGCTATCACAAATTCCTCGTTAGTAGGAATAACAAGAGCTTTGGCACCTAACAACTCAGATGTTGCAATAACACCTGCGTTACCAAATCTTGCATCTTCGTTACCTTTCTGGTCTTCAACAAAACCTAACAGTTTTAGGTTTTTCAAGATTTCACGACGAATTGGTAGTGAGTTTTCACCAATACCACCAGTGAAGATGATGCCGTCTAATGAATCCAGAGCCGCGAGGTAGGATGTAATGTATTTCGCAACGCGGTAAGTGAAGATCTCAAATGCCAACTTCGCACGTGAATTCCCCGCTTCCATTGCTTCTAGTACGCCACGAGCATCACTTGTCACACCAGATACACCTAAGAAACCTGACTTCTTGTTCATCATCTCGAACACTTCGTCTTTTTCCCAGCCTTTACGGAAAAGGAACTCGATAACACTTGGGTCGAGGTCACCACAGCGAGTGCCCATCATTAGGCCAGCTAACGGCGTCAAACCCATACTTGTATCAACACATTCGCCATTTTTAACCGCACTCACTGATGCACCGTTACCTAAGTGCACAGTGATAAAGCTGCTTTCTTCAACCGGCTTATCTAGCATTTTCGCTGCTTCACGGCTTACGTAGTAGTGGCTTGTGCCATGGGCACCGTAACGACGCACTTTATGCTCTTCGTAAAGCTCGTAAGGAAGTGCGTACATAAAGGCTTTGGCTGGCATTGTTTGGTGGAAAGCAGTGTCGAATACAGCAAATTGAGGCAGTGAAGGGAACGCCGCCATTGCCGCTCTCATGCCTTCAGCGTTCGCTTTGTTATGAAGTGGTGCAAGTTCAGCAAGGCGCTCTACTTCTTGAATAACTGTTTCATCAACTTTCACAGTTCCTTTAAAGGTTTCACCGCCTGCGACAATGCGATGGCCTACAGCGACAAATTTTGAGCTCAAACCTAGAGTTTCGAGTAGTTTTACCACTCGCTCAACAGCGTACTGATGATGGTTACCGCCAGCTGGAATTGCTTCAACGGTTTTTTCTCCCTGATATTTCCAACTGATTTCAGCTTCAGGTAGGCCAAAACACTCACCAATACCTGATACCAAAGCTTCACCGGTTTCAGAATCAATAACAGCAAATTTTAATGAAGAGCTACCAGAGTTGATCACCAGTACAAACGAATTAGACATGAAATAGTTATCCTGTTGTAGAGCAGAGGTTGTAATAGCGCTTGTGCGCTGCGTACTTCTTGTTTGCCCCTCTATTATTCAATAATTTTTTAATCTTTCAACAATCTTTTAGTAAAAGCGATTTGATTGAACAAATTTTGTTGATCTGTAGCAAGTTTTGATTTTATTTGAAGACTAAAAAATATCACTTGTTAAACATAATTTATGAATAGGTCAATTTGTACAAAGTCAGATATATAAGCTACGTTGTTTATTGGGTGAACAAAAATAACAAACCAATCAATAAATCGGGGTAATAATGTGCCCACTATTGCATTTCTATTAGTGATCTTAGGTTTGATTTTGCTCTGCTGGGGATGGCAGATGACAAAAAACATCTGCTCGAAAACTGACGTAACCGGGTGGACTTTCCTATTATTGTTAATCAGCTGTTTCATTTTTGCTTATGCCGTTTTTTTGCACGCTATCATGCATGCAAAAACCTATTACTTCTCTCTTAGAAACGGGGGTTTCTCTTATACTTTTTGGCGGCAGTATCTTTGTCGTGCTGGTGATTAAGTGGAGCAACGATTCGATATTAAAGCTTCATACTGTTGCTGAAAGAGAGAAGCGCAATGCCGTCCATGACGCTCTTACTGGGCTCCCTTATCGTAAATACTACTTTGAGTCTATCGAAGACATGACACAACCTGAAGGCCAATGACTGATTCAAATTATGAGATAACCTCAAAAACGTCGAAAGATTGATAATACGTTTCAAGGTAAGCTGGTTAATTTCTTTTCACAGCAAGCCGCACTGAAGGCTCCCGCTCTATCGTTGAGAACACGATTGCGCTAGCACATGGATTAGGGTATTCGGTCGTAGCAGAAGGCGTTCAAGACATGGACACACTGCATTTTTTGAGAAGTCGAGGCTGTGACATCATTCAGGGTTACTTGTTCTGTCCTGCCCTGCCCTTAGACGAAGTAATAAGTTGGGTAAACAAACACGATGAAAAGCAAAACCGTATTAGACGCGCATAAAAAAGCCGAGCGCTTTGCTCGGCTTTCAATTCTTTGTGTGCAACTTAAACCGTCGCTTTAATCACTCGTGATTATGCGTCTGTACGACGGCCACGACCGTGACCACGTTCACCACGATGTGCACCACGGTGATCACCACCACGGTTGCGATCGAAACGACGTTCGCCACCTTCGCGATTGCCGTCACGGTTACCGCGGAAGCCACCTTCGCGACGACCGCCTTCACGACGATCACCACCACGATTGCCGCCTTCGCGGTTGCCACGGTAACCACCGCCATCACGACGACCACCATCGCGACGACCACCGTCACGGCGACCACCACGAGACTCGCGGAAATCATCGAAGTCACATACTACAGCACCAACATCTTGTTGACGGATACGTAGTTTGCTTAGCTTGTTCGCCGCGTCTGAAGTCATTGCTTTAGGTAGCTGTACGAATGTGTGCCCTTGAGCTAGTTTGATCGCACCGATAGAACCTTTACCTAGACCTAGTTCGTTTGCTAGAGCGCCAACGATGTCTTTAACTTGAACGCCTTGCTCACGACCAACTTGAAGCTGGTAAGTATCCCAGTCTTGGTTGTTGAAGTTACGACCGCCATCGCGACCACCTTCACGGCGCTCTTTACGACGTTGCTTGTCACGCTCAATTGCTTCAACCATTGGGTCTTCGCCAATGTAGAACAGAGGACGTTTGCCTTGCTGACGCTTAAGAAGCATAGCAGCAAGTGTTGCTGGGTCGATGTCTAGAGAAGTTTGTAGTTTCTCTACCAGCTCAGCAAATTTGTCTAGTGCTTTGTGCTCTTTCTCTGCTTCAAGCTCAGCGCCTAGCTTAGCTAGACGAGCTTCAGCAACTTGGTCACGTAGAGGAAGTTGGATTTCTTCCATAGATGACTTAGTTACACGCTCGATAGTGCGAAGCATACGAATTTGGTTAGTGCGAACTAGAAGGATCGCTTTACCTTTACGTCCAGCACGGCCAGTACGACCGATACGGTGGATGTATGACTCAACATCAAATGGGATGTCGTAGTTAAATACGTGCGTAATACGTGGAACGTCAAGACCACGAGCTACAACATCAGTTGCAACTAGGATGTCAATAACACCTTGTTTGATGTGATCAACAGTACGTTCACGTAGAGACTGAGGAATGTCACCGTGCAGTGCAGCTGCTTTGAAGCCACGTGCAGATAGCCAGTCAGCCAGACGCTCAGTATCTTGACGAGTACGTACGAATACGATTGACGCGTCAGTTTCTTCAGTTTCAAGAAGACGAGACATTGCTTCATCTTTCTCTACACCTTTCACTACCCAGAACTGTTGTTGAACTTTGTCTACAGTGTGGTTTTTACCAGCTACGTCAACCGTTACAGGGTCACGAAGGAAACGTTCAACGATCTTCTTCAGCATTGGAGGCATAGTTGCAGAAAACAGAACGCGTTGTGCTGACTCTGGAGCGTGCTCCATGATCGCAGTTACGTCATCTACGAAACCCATGTTTAGCATTTCGTCTGCTTCATCAAGAACGAAAGTACTAACTTCGTCTAGGTGTAGACGTTCGCGATTGATAAGATCTTGAACACGGCCTGGAGTACCGACAACTACATGAGCGCCACTTTTAAGAGCACGCATTTGGTCGACAATAGATGCGCCACCGTAAATCTCTAGAACTTTCAAACCTTTGATATTTTTACCAAGGTTTTTCATTTCCGCTGCAACCTGAATTGCCAGCTCACGAGTCGGAGCAAGTACAATCGCTTGCGGTTTGCGTTGGTTTAGATCGAGTTTGTTGAGAAGAGGCAGAGAGAACGCTGCTGTTTTACCTGTACCTGTTTGAGCTTTACCCAGCGCGTCAGCACCTTCCAATAGGTGTGGGATTGCCGCAGCCTGAATTGGAGTTGGTGACACGAAACCCATTCCGTCTAGAGCAGAAAGGATAGAATCATTCAGAGATAAATCACTGAATTGAATAACAGAATCTTGCATTGGGATCCTACTTAATTAAACAAAAAAACAGTCCCATATGCTCTTCCAATTCGATACTGATCCATCCAGATACTGATTCCATTCAGACGGGAACACAGCACAGTACACAACCGCGATAAGCCATTAGGGACGACTAAGGGAGGCGGATTATTCCTTAAAAGCATAAAAAAATCCAGAAAAAATTGAATTACATCACAATTTATTCTCAACAATGGTATTTTTAGCATATTTTTCCACCAGTCCTACCATTCCCCGTAGATTCGCGTAGCTCACAGATGAGAATTTCATCAATATTTAAGCCAATTTCTCGTGGTTAAATTGGCAAAATTCACGGCGAAATTACGCTCCACAGGTAGTAATAATAGCTCGCAATGATTATAGTGTGCCCAACTCCATAGGTAATTTAAGAAAAGATGTTTCAAGATAACCCACTACTCGCTCAGCTTAAGCAGCAAATCCAAGAAAACCTGCCTAAAAAAGAAGGCTCAATAAAAGCCACAGATAAAGGCTTTGGCTTTTTGGAAGTGGACAGTAAGACGAGCTTCTTCATCCCGCCTGCGTACATGAAAAAGTGCATGCACGGTGACAAAGTCATCGCCATTATCCGCACCGAAAATGAACGCGAAGTTGCAGAGCCACAAGAGCTGCTAGAACAAGCCGTGACTCGCTTTATTGGTCGAGTAAAAATGTTCAAAGGCAAGCTCAACGTAGCACCTGATCACCCACAGCTTAAAAAGCTATCTCTTAAAGCGAAACTAAAGAAAGGTCTAAAACCTGACGAGTTCGCCGAAGGTGATTGGGTTGTCGCACATCTTATTCGCCACCCTCTAAAAGGTGATAACTCTTTCTTCGTAGAAATTTCTGAAAAAATCACTGACGCGAATGATAAAATTGCGCCTTGGTGGGTAACGCTTGCTCAAAACGATCTACCAAACTCTGAGCCAGCAGGCATCGATAACTGGGAACTGAAAGACGACGCGGAGCTAGAACGCGTAGACATGACTCATGTTCCATTCGTCACTATCGACGGTGAATCGACTAAAGATATGGACGATGCGCTGTACGCGAAGAAAACCGTATCTGGCGATTTCGAACTAACCATCGCTATTGCGGACCCAACCGCCTACATCACACCTGAAGATGAAATGGATAAAGTAGCGCGTGAGCGTGGCTATACTATTTATCTTCCAGGCCGCAACATCCCGATGCTACCTCGCGATTTAGCGGACAACCTATGTTCTCTGATTGAAGGTGAAACCCGCCCTGCTATTTGCTGTACCGTAATGGTAAGTAAAGATGGTGTGATTGGCGACGATATTAAATTCTTCGCGGCAAACATCAAATCACATGCACGCCTAGCATACGATCACGTGTCTGATTGGTTAGAAAACGGCAGCTCTGAAGCATGGCAGCCATCTGAAGAGATCGCGACCATCGTTCGTGATCTTTATGAGTTCTCTCTTGCTCGCGCTGAATGGCGTGAGAAAAACGCAGTGGTCTTCCCTGATCGTCCTGACTACCGTTTTGAGCTCAGTGAAGATAACGATGTAATTGCTATCCACGCAGACATGCGCCGCAGTGCAAACCGTCTTGTTGAAGAATCCATGATTACCGCAAACATCTGTGCAGGTCGTACATTACGCGATAAATTTGAAACAGGTGTCTTCAATACGCATGCAGGTATCAAGAACGAGAAGATTGAAGAAGTGGTTCAACTTGTCAATCCAGAAGGCCAGTTGGAGTTCACAGCGGAGTCTATTGCTACACTAGAAGGCTTTGCTGCGTTGCGCCGCTGGTTGGCAGCTCAAGAAACGTCTTATCTAGATAACCGTATTCGTAAGTTCCAAGCATACAGTGAAGTGGGTAATCAGCCTCTGCCTCATTACGCAATGGGTTTAGACATCTATGCAACTTGGACATCACCAATTCGTAAATACGGTGATATGATCAACCACCGTATGTTGAAGGCCGTCATCCTTGGTAAAGAACCCGTACAAAAACCAGATGACCAAGTAGGCGAAGAGCTAGCTCTACATCGTAAACATCATAAAATCGCTGAGCGAAATGTCTCAGATTGGCTATATGCACGCACGCTTGCTGATGAGCCGAGCAAGAAAACTTGTTTCACAGGTGAGATTTTCGATATTAATCGTGCAGGCGCACGTGTCCGACTTCTCGAAAATGGCGCAGCAGCCTTTATTCCTGGTGCACTAATTCTTGATAATAAAGAAAGAATTGAGTGCAATGGCGACAACGGTACCATCTCTATCGATAAAGAGGTCGTATACAAACTTGGGGATACATTGGAAATTGTCCTTACGGACGTAAACCAAGAAAACCGCAGTTTAGTTGCAAAGCCAACCCAGGTATTCGCTGAACAACCAGCAGCACAAACAGAACAGACTGTAAGTGAATAATACCGAATGAAGTTAAAAGGCGCTCTATTGAGCGCCTTTTTTATTTGTTATGTAAAACGATAAGAACGAGTATGCCGAACATTGAGATCATTCGCTTTAATCACTTCACTGCGCGCAAAAGTGAGCGTTACACTGCAACACATAATGGGTTATATATTGTTGAAGAAGGTGCCCTATTAGTTCATCAACCTAATGGTGAGCAATTTGAACTTAAAGCCGGAGATTTCACACTCTATAACTCCGCAGATCTGAGCAATGCAGAAGCCGTCTCTAGTGACGGAGGCTTTAAAGCACTGGCTTTAGTCTTCAATCCAAATATATTCTGTGACTTTAAGAAAGCGCACCCGATGCTACGTTCCAAAACGGAAGAAAGGCGCTTCTATCCTTTTTCAACGCAATCCAGTAGCGAAGTAGCACAATTGAAGGACATGTTGGTTAAGTTAGCGAGTCGCAATGCTCCAGACTACACACAAAGCCATATCGCAATGGCATTGCTGTCGTTGATGGTTGAGGTAGAGCCAAACATCCTATCTATCATAGATGATGCAAGTAGCCTGAGCGACTCTCAAAAAGCCATTAAGTACATTGAGGGTAATATTGAAAAAGACATCACGCTAGAAGGCTTAGCGGCTCATATGAGCATGTCCATCGCAACCTTAAAACGTCGCCTCGCCGCAGATGATCTTTCGTTTTCTCAGATATTAAAGGTGAAACGGATAAACTTCGCAGCAACCCAACTGCGCAAGTCAGAAAAATCAATAACAGAAATAGCGTTTGAGTCTGGTTTTAAAAGTGCAGCGCATTTCAGTACAGCATTTAAATCCGTTTACAACATGACCCCCAAAGACTTTAGAAACCAAGTTGTTAGGCCTAAAGTATAAATCATGTCGGCATTCGCATCCGTTGGGCTCGCCCTATTCCCAAAAACACGCTTGAGGATCGCGCTCCAACTCGTTGAGTAAGTCCTCAAGCATTCGGCTAAATGGAAGTGGCTTATAAGGCACCCACCTTAACAGCTCGTTGTGATATGTGGGAACATAGAAATACCAAAGTTGGTTGTCCTCATCAAACATGATCTTCGCGACGGGAGAAGTATACTCGCTATGCTGGGAGTCGAGGAGAAAATGCGCCCGATGAAGCTCAACGCCATTTTCTACTAGCTCATAGAGGCACTTGCCCTGTTCGACAGGCAAGTTAGCATTACGCGCAGAGCAGAGCGATTGAACTGATTTGTATAAACGACTTGTCGCCATTTGGGACACTGACATCAACGTTCTCCCGATGGATGATAGTTAGAGCTGTCGATCCTAGTATATAGCCTTTACATCATCACCGATGGTAGTTATCTACCTAACTCAAGTATAAGATAGCTATATTATCATTTGCCCAGATTATCATCTCAATCCACTTGGAAACGCTAGCTCCATCACCTCTTGACTAGAAACAATTCCCCTGTTTAGCGCTAACAGTTCACAAAAGTGTAACCTGAACGCAATATCATAAACTCTGCTTTATCCCGTATATGGAGTTTAATATGTTACGTTTTACTGTGGCGACGTTATTGGCCATAGCAGTCTCCCTCCCTACCATTGCAAAAGAAATCAACATCTCGGGTTCAACTTCGGTTGCTCGTGTGATGGATGTACTTGCTGAGGAATACAACAAAACACACCCAGACGATTACGTTGCTGTTCAGGGCATTGGTTCGAGTGCTGGTATCACCATGGTCAATAAAGGAGTAGCCGAAATAGGCATGAGCTCTCGCTATCTGACTGAAAGCGAAAAAGGTGAAGATCTCAATGTATACCCTATCGCTTATGATGGCCTCGCTGTTGTTGTAAACCGTACCAACTCTGTAGAAAACCTTTCTCAGCAACAGCTGTTTGATATTTACAAAGGTAAGATTAAGAATTGGAAAGAGGTCGGGGGCACAGATCAGCCTATCGCGGTGGTTACTAGAGAAGCGTCTTCAGGTTCACGTTACAGCTTCGAAAGCTTGCTGGGACTAACCAAAATCGTTAATGATCGCCTTGTCTCGGATATCAGCCCAAACAACTTGGTTGTAAACAGCAACAGCATGGTAAAAACCATTGTGAACCATAACACTCGCGCCATTGGTTTTATCTCTGTAGGGTCAGTAGATCGCTCGATCAAGGCGATTCAGTTAGATGGTATTGACCCAACGTCGACAAACATTAGCAATCATAAGTACAAGTTGGCGCGACCATTCCTAGTGCTATACAAAGTAGATAAGATTAGCGATGCAGGTAAAGGTTTTATCGCTTTCCTTCGTTCAGAGCAGGGACAAAAAGCGATTGCAGATTACGGTTATACGCCAGTAAAAAACTTTAATCAGTAAAAATAAAAAAGAGAGCACCTTGATGCTCTCTTTTCCTATGTAGTGTTCTCTCCGGTTTCGGAATTAGAAATGCAGTTGAATTACAGAGACCACAACCGCACCAGGTCGACGAATACCTTCAATTTCCACTTTAATTTCGCGCTCAATCTCCAAACCTTTTTTGATTGGCGTTACTTTTGTTAACGTGCTGACTGCACGAACATTATTGCCTGCTTTGACAGGGTAAGGGAAACGAACTTGGTTTAAACCCAAATTAACTACCATTTTAGCTGTTGGGAACATTGGCTTTTCTGGATCGACTGAATCCGTCAGTTTAGGCAGCAATGCTAATGTTAAAAAGCCATGAGCGATAGTTGTCTTAAATGGAGATTCAGTTGAAGCACGCTCTGGATCAGTATGAATCCATTGCATGTCTTCCGTTACCGCACCAAATTGGTTAATACGTTCTTGAGACACATGAACCCAATCACCAGTGTGAATAACTTCGCCAATTTTTTCACTTAACTCGTCATAAAGCTTTTGAGCCTCAGGTGCCATTACGATCGGTGCAGGTTGAGGTGCAACTTCTTCGTTGACGGCTGGCTGCTGGTGATCACGAACTTTTGAGAAAAGAAAGCTATTTTGAGCTTTCCCCAAAAAGTCACTCCAATAATCGCGTAACGTTGGAGACATCCAATTCATAAACTCGGATTGATGAGCAGAAATCGCATCAACTTTGTCTTTAAATAGATTTGTGACCTTCATAAACACCCTTAAGAATTCTAAGCACAACTGGCTATACCAGTTAATTTTGAATTAGTTCACAAAGTCTTGCAAATACTTTCGGGCGAACACATGTACCCTAAAAGCATGTTATGTCTTATATATCAGCAAGATAACAATAAAACACCATTTTATTGACGTGCGCCAATATAAAGTAAAAACTCTACAAATTGGTACTTTTTGTCCCTTTTTCACTCCGTTTTCAAACTGTCCAACATCACATCAGTGATCATAAAACAAGCAAACAGTACTTCTATTATAATTCAGCACTTTACAAGTTGGACTATGCTCCTTATTATACCGCCCACAACGGAGAGATGGCTGAGTGGTTGAAAGCACCGGTCTTGAAAACCGGCATACGTTAATAGCGTATCTAGGGTTCAAATCCCTATCTCTCCGCCAATTTGATATGAAAGGGGGCACCAGGTTACTGGTGCCCCCTTTCATTTTTGACACCATAGACAACATCTTTAGCTTTGAGCCTGACATCACGATGTTATCCGCATAAACAGTTACATCTCTCAATAGATTCGAGAACAGTACTTTCTTCGCTTCCTCATCCTTTGTCTGGATAAGTTCTACTATTGAGCTCGAAAATGCCTCTACATGCTTTTCACCAAACCTTCGAATTGGCAGCCTATCTTGAGATTTTATATACTGAATTTCTTTTTTTATGTCAGCTCTTTGAGTTTGGAGACTTTCAATATAGCTAGCATAAGAGTCGTCTAGAAGGGACTCTCTCAGTGCAACTTGCTCATAAGTGCTTTCCAACTTTTGCTCTATAGCTCTTTGCTTTCGAGTAAGTCTTAAGAGACTGCCTTTATGCCGCTCTCTGCCGCTGAGCAACTCAGTCTTTACTTCATCAATTATTGCCTGAATATTAGTAACGTTGATAACGTGTTCAATGATCGTAGATTCAACTAGCTGGTCTAGTTCTTGTTTTGGTACCCATTTAGATTGACAAAGGTCTACGCTCTTCTTGAGCTTTTTTGTACACGCGTAATATTTGTAACGACCCGATTTACCAGAACAAACTGTCATACCACCGCCGCAAATCCCGCATTTCAGTAGCCCTGTCAAAAGGTTGTTTGAACGAATTGCCTTTACCCACAATTGCTGAGCATCTCGCTCTTTTAAGGACTTTCTTACTTCAATGAATTTGTTCTTGTCGATTATTGCTGGCACAGATATTACGATCGGACTATCAGTCTTTTTACGAAACACAAATTCGCCGTAATATGTTGTTGATGTGAGTATTTTGTGCACGGTATTGTTTGACCAACTACTCCCTCGGTACTTAAAACCATGCCGATTGAGAAAATCAGCTATAGCTTTTATGCCCAAGCCTTTACCACTAGTCCCCGTAAGGGATAACTCGAATATCTTACGAACTACCGCAGCTTCTTCTTCAACAATCACTAGTTTTTTTCTTGTGTTCTTTTTACCTTCTTCACACTTAACAGAACGATAGCCCAACGGGGCTTTGTTGCGTAATTCAGACGAGAAACCAAACCTCCTAAAGTTGACCGACTTTTATACAATATACTGAGTTTCA
>NZ_JAWOQN010000449.1:0-727 GCF_033337395.1 Vibrio sp. YT-19(2023)
GCCAAGGTTTGCTTTAAGCTGGCTAGGCGGGTCAAGCTTTGGCCCTGCATTTCTGGAGTTGCGTGTGAGTAGGTGTTTTTGTACTCGGCAAAAGCGTGCTCGGCTTTGTCGAGTTCTTCTCTTCGCTTATTGATATGGATGGTCAAGAAATGGCTGGAATCCTTAATCGACGAGCGTTCTGGGGCCAACAGTTGTTCAACAAATCGGTTACTCACCGACGTTAACATTGACTCCATTCCTTGTGCTTTACCGCTTCTTAGCTGAATTTGGATAAAGTCTTTACCCAGTTGTTGAACAGACAAGCGCGAAGCGAGATCTTTGATGATGAACTCTTGTTCTTTCGCGCCCATGTCATCGTCAATCAGCCCTTGCTCTTTTGCGACAGAGTAGAGCACGTGACGGCTTTTCAGCAAAGTACTCAACGCACTCAAACGGTCTTTAAGCATGGTTGATACGGCAATATCTTGCAGAAACGGATTCATCTTCGCCGTTTCTTGAATCAACATGCTGGTGTGTTCGACGTACGTTGTTGGAACGAGCTTGCTTACGCCAAAACCAAGGATAGGTAGCACAAGCATCGGAATGACAATCATATAGCGACGTCGCCACGCGCCATGCAGTAATACGCTGATGTTTTCTCGTAAATCGCTCATAGTGCCCTCACTAATTTCTCAACTTGGTTGGCTCTTGCTTCCCAGCTTTGTTGTTGGACATAAGATGTAGAGCC
>NZ_JAWOQN010000450.1:0-726 GCF_033337395.1 Vibrio sp. YT-19(2023)
TGCCCTCAAACAGAAGATTTATTGGATTTCGTAGAGCGCATCGATCACCCGCATCACAAAGAGCATGCACATAATGTCATTTTTGACCACGAGATTTCCGATGCTGAACAGTCTAGCCCGATGATTGGTTGTCATGAATTGCTGAACTACTTGGATAAAAAAACGATTAAAACCGCCATCGTGACGCGAAACTGCCTAATTGCGACACAAAGAAAATTGGAACATAACCAAATCACCGTTGAGCAAGTGATCACGCGTGAATGTTATCCACCAAAACCCGATCCTTTATCGCTACAAGTGCTCGCCAAGGAGTGGCGTTTGATGCCAAATGAAGTGCTGTATGTCGGTGACTTCCTTTACGATTTACAAGCTGCGTACAATGCACAAATGCCGTCTTGTTTAGTGCATCACGGCATCACCGAACAATTTCAAAATTCGGCATCACTTGCGGTGAGAGAACTGTCCGATTTGCTGGCGTACTTTGAATCAGCGCACTGATCCCTTTGTCCGAAAAGCTCAACGAATCAGATTGCCAATTCTCAGAGACAAAAAAAGGAGCACTCATGTGCTCCTTTGGCTTATTCCCGAATCGTATGTAAATGTTTGAACTTAGCCTTGTAGGTAAGCGTTAAGCATCCACATCAGTTTTTCTTGCTCACGGATGTAATCACCCATCAGTGCCGCAGTACCTTCATCGTCTGCTTCACCAGCGTTTTGTAAAATCTC
>NZ_JAWOQN010000451.1:0-726 GCF_033337395.1 Vibrio sp. YT-19(2023)
GCAATCACGCGGTGATGTAAAATTAGCGAAAGCCGATTGTTTGCTAGAAACCAAACAATTCGAATTAGCACAAGAGTTGTTAGCAACCATCCCACTGGAGTATCAAGACAACTCTTACAAAAGCTTAATCGCGAAACTGGAACTGCATCAGCAAGCGGCTGAAAGTCCAGAATTAAAGCGCTTGGAACAAGAGTTGGCAGCTAACCCAGACAATTTCGAATTGGCATGTGAGCTAGCAGTACAATACAACCAAGTGGGTCGTGATGAAGAAGCGCTAGAGCTACTTTGGAACATTTTAAAAGTAAACCTAGGCGCGCAAGATGGCGAAGGGAAGAAAACTTTTATGGATATCCTAAGCGCATTAGGACAAGGCAACGCTATTGCAAGTAAATATCGTCGCCAGCTGTACTCCATCTTGTACTAAGCGCAGAACTCCTCTAAAAATAAGACAATAAAGGCCGGAATTTCCGGCCTTTGTTTTGCCTAAAATCGCCCCGCTATCGTTTCTTCTCAACATCTTCGATTGTCTACAACCCAAAAATGCGTGAAAATGAATCAGTTATTATGCACTCAAGGGAATAAATCATGCCTATCGATTCACTGATCACTATCGGTATTTTCGTCGTCCTCGCTGTCGTTATCTTGTCTTCAGCCATCAAAACGGTTCCACAAGGAAACAACTGGACAGTTGAGCGCTTTGGACGCTACACCCACACATTAAAGCCG
>NZ_JAWOQN010000452.1:0-725 GCF_033337395.1 Vibrio sp. YT-19(2023)
CTACAAAGTTTAGTAAACAACCATCTGGCGGTTAGGCCTAGATAAGAACTGAGCTCTCTAGCGCCCCCATTTTGTTTGATGGGGTCAATAATGGAGGGGTCCCCTCAGATTATGTGTGGTCATATGCCTACAAAGTTGCGTGGTGATGGGTGAAACCCTTGAGATGTTATACACCTTTATGTGATGAGCCACGCCCTCCGCAATATTCATTGCCTTATAGAAGCTCAGTTTTAGGAAGTTTTCCAACTTTTGCCAAGAGGGAACTTTAGATATTGGTCCCTAGATTATGTTCACCCAGTTTCATGCAGATCGCTCAAACTTCCTAGGAAGAGATCCATTTGAAGTGTTTTTCAAAACATTCAAAATGGTGGAAAATCTATATAAGCGGAAGTTATGGGTTCTTGAGGCAAATTTGTTCCTCATGAGGAGAGGCATCTCTGTGCAAAGTTTCATGTCTCTACGACATACGGGGCATGAGATATGCCCATTCAAAGTTTGACATTTCAATGGGTTGCTATAGCGCCCCCCTTTGGCCAATTGATGTAATATTGCTTCATTGGCATCCTCGCATGACCCTCTACCACTGTGCCAAATTTCACATGGATTGACCAAGTCAGTGAGGAGAAAAACGTGGAACACACACACACACACACACACACACACACAGAGTTTTCATCATTTTATAGTAAGATAAGATATACCAACTCATTTGGCTGATAACCAAT
>NZ_JAWOQN010000453.1:0-725 GCF_033337395.1 Vibrio sp. YT-19(2023)
GAGCAATTTTGATCGCAATGCCTCGACCTGCTGTTTTTAAGTCTTTGTATAAGCGGAACTCGGTATTTTCTTCCACTGGTTCGCCATCGTCCGGAGAGTCAACGGCGATAGCGCCACCAAGTAGGGCACTCATGCTTTCTAAGCGTACGTCAACGCCTTCAAAACCTATACTTGCGCCAATGCCGCTGACGTTCCAAAAGCGGCTGCGGTCATTGATGATGTGTCGATATTGCTCTTGGATATTAGCTTGAATAGTAATGGATTTTGCATCTTCATCCAGTTGGTAGCTGTAGACCGCACCGATAGGAATTTTCTTATAGACAATCTGAGAGCCAATCGACACGCCGCCTAAGTCTCTGCTTTTAAGCTTGATGTTCAAACCCTGTGAAACACGTAGGTCCGTTGGCGCCGAATCGAGAGCGTGGAATGTGGTCTCAAATTCTTCACCGTCCCCCGGTTGGATAGAGATGTAGTTACCAGAAACAAGCGCATCCAAGCCCGACACACCAGTTAAACTCGCGGTTGGTTTGACGAGCCAAAAACGCGTTTTATCGTTTAGTAACTTCGTTGCTTCAGGGTAGATGTCTGCATCCACGTAAATGCTGCCGAGATCTTCGGACAAATTAATGTCACGCACCATACCGACTTCCAAACCTTGGTAACGGATAGTTGTGCGTCCCGCCACCAAACCAGCAGCGTCGGAGAAGTAAATCTGTACTCGTTGC
>NZ_JAWOQN010000454.1:0-725 GCF_033337395.1 Vibrio sp. YT-19(2023)
CGAAGGCGGTTGTTACGCGAAAACCATCAAGCTATCGAAAGAAGCGGAGCCAGACATCTACAACGCGATCCGCCGCGATGCGCTGCTAGAAAACGTAACGGTTCGTAGCGACGGCTCTATCGATTTTGATGACGGTTCTAAGACAGAAAACACACGTGTTTCTTACCCTATCTACCACATCGAAAACATCGTTAAGCCAGTATCAAAAGGCGGTCACGCAAACAAAGTGATCTTCCTATCGGCAGACGCATTTGGCGTGCTACCTCCAGTGTCTAAGTTGACTCCAGAGCAAACCAAATACCACTTCCTATCTGGCTTTACTGCAAAACTGGCTGGCACAGAGCGAGGCATTACTGAGCCAACACCAACATTCTCTGCATGTTTTGGCGCAGCGTTCCTAACGCTTCACCCAACTAAATACGCAGAAGTACTGGTAAAACGTATGGAAGCCGCAGGTGCAGAAGCATACCTAGTGAACACCGGCTGGAACGGCACAGGTAAACGTATCTCTATCCAAGATACACGCGGCATCATTGATGCGATCCTAGATGGCTCGATTGAAGATGCGCCAACTAAGCACATTCCAATCTTCAACCTTGAAGTACCGACTTCACTACCAGGTGTGGATCCAAGCATCCTTGACCCTCGTGACACGTACGTTGACCCACTACAATGGGAAAGCAAAGCGAAAGACTTGGCTGAGCGCTTTATCAATAACTTTGATA
>NZ_JAWOQN010000455.1:0-724 GCF_033337395.1 Vibrio sp. YT-19(2023)
CTCTGCGTATCTCTTTTTGTCTATCCAATTAGCGCGCGACTGCGCCACCTAAGGTCAGATTCTTTGGCCACTTGGTTATCTTATTGCCACCCAAAAAGATGTTGCCTTTTACCGTCATTGTGTCGGGAAACTCGGTCAGGGCCGAACCACCAATGTAGAGGTTGCCATCGACCACCAACCCTTCTGGCAGCGCTTTCAGTGGCGTTCGGATCACACTCAAATCACCTTTTACTCGAAGTTTTGCCGGAAGTGTCTTTAACGGAGTATCGGTCAGGTTCAAATACCCACCCAGCTTTACCCCTTTGGGCCAGCTTTCAATCTTACTACCAAGTAAGTTAGCGTAACCTTTGATTTTTACGCCCGACTTGATTGTTTTCAGGGCGCTATTTTTCGCGTCTAAGCTGCCACCAACATCTAAGCCCTTAGGCAGCTGAGTAATTGGCGTTTGGGAAATGTCCACATTCCCTTTTATGACCAAGCCAGATGGGAGTTCAGTGTATGGCTTGTTTCGAAGATCTAGATTGCCATAGTTGTCGATATGGCCAAATTTGGAATAGTAATCGAGCTCGTAAGCACTAGGAGACGAGCTAAATGCAATTAACGCAAGGGCGAAAGGGATGAAACGCATAACGATTACTTTCCAATAAAAACGACAAAAGCATAACCTAAAGAGTCAGTGACGGCTATATCGGCCTGAACTTAACTCGCCGTTGTTCGTAACGAC
>NZ_JAWOQN010000456.1:0-722 GCF_033337395.1 Vibrio sp. YT-19(2023)
TGAATTTATAGTACAGTTATAGTAGAGAACCAGACATTATCTTAAGCAAACTCATGCACATAGTCGCGAGTTTGCTTAAGTGCATTTACGAGTCTTAAAGGTCGGTATGAGAATGAACCTCACAAACCATTTTTTAGTAGCCATGCCTGGAATGAAAGATCCGTATTTCCAGAATAGCGTTATCTACGTTTGTGAACATAACGAAGAAGGCGCTATGGGCCTGATGATCAACGCGCCTGTTGATATCACCGTAGGCAACATGCTCAAGCAAGTTGACGTGCAGCCTGTTCACCCGCGCCTGTTTGAAGCCAGCTTAGATAGACCCGTCTACAATGGCGGTCCAATCTCAGAAGACCGTGGTTTTATTCTACATAAACCGAAAGATTACTATGAATCCAGCATTCAAATGACCGATGACCTTGCTGTCACCACTTCGCGAGATATTCTTTCCGTATTGGGGACAGAGGCTGAGCCAAGTGACTATTTGGTTGCTCTTGGTTATTCCGGTTGGAGTGCTGGTCAGTTAGAAAATGAACTGGTTGAAAACTCTTGGCTAACCATCGAAGCCACACCAGAAATCATCTTCGATACGCCCATTACAGAGCGCTGGAAAAAAGCGGTAGAAAAGCTAGGTATCGACCCGAGTCAATTGTCGGCAGACGCAGGTCATGCGTAACGCAACCGCCTTCCTTAACTTCCACTTCATTAAGATTTGAGACACT
>NZ_JAWOQN010000457.1:0-722 GCF_033337395.1 Vibrio sp. YT-19(2023)
CCCTAAACCGCACATTACAGGTCTTCAAACAGCCATTGTGACTGGTAATAAAGACGGTGAGGTATACGTTGATAAACATGGCAGAATAAAAGTACAGTTCCATTGGGATCGTTTGGGTAAGTACGATGTAAATAGTTCGTGTTGGATTCGAGTTGCTCAAAGTGTTGCCGGAAATGGATGGGGTGCGGTGTTTCATCCTCGGGTAGGGCAAGAGGTTATCGTAGAGTTTGTGAATGGCGACCCAGATCAACCTATTGTCACGGGTGCGCTGTATAACGGGAGCCAGTTGCCCCCGTATTCTCTTCCAGAGAAAAGTTCTCAAAGCGGTTTTAAGTCCCGCTCAGTTCAAAAAGGAAACGCCAATTTCAACGAGTTACGCTTTGAAGATAAACCTGGCGAAGAACACATTTACCTTCACGCAGAAAAGTTGTTCCAAATGTTAGTCGAAGACTGCGTGGATATTGTGGTTGAGAACAATAAAGTTGAGAAAGTAACCAACGATGTAACTCAAGACGTTGGAAAAAATGCGATGTTAAAGGTGGGAGAGAACTATACCTCTGACACTGGAAAAGTGTTGTCCCTCAATGCAGGGAAAAGTATTGAAATTAAAGTCGGTGGAGCCTCAATTCAAATGTCGAGTTCTGGCGAAATCAACATTAAGGGCAACAAGATTTCTATCAATGGCTCTGCAATCGCATTGAAAGCAGGACAAATCTCTTTGA
>NZ_JAWOQN010000458.1:0-721 GCF_033337395.1 Vibrio sp. YT-19(2023)
CATAAGGATTTTGAATTCCAACGCCTACACGGCATGGGAGATTCGCTCTACAACCATGTGATGGAGAAATACGGCCAACCTGTTCGTATTTACGCTCCAGTTGGTAGCCACGCGGATCTACTGCCTTACCTTGTTCGTCGTTTGCTAGAAAATGGCGCAAACAGCTCGTTTGTACACCGTTTGGTTGACGCGCGTTGCCCAATTTCTGAACTGACACATCACCCTGTGGATGCGCTAACCAGTTTTGCGACGCTGAATAACGATAAGATCCCAATGCCTTCAGGTATTTTCCCTGAGCGTAAAAACTCTTACGGCGTGAACATTGATATCGAAAGCGAAGCAAAACCATTTGAAGCGCAAGTTGAAAGCTTCCTAAACAATAAGTGGATTGCGGGCCCTGTGATCAACGGTGAACGTTTTGCCGAAAGCATGATCAAGGAAAACCTCGCTGAGATCATTACCGCGCCTTACGATCGTCGTGTTGAAGTGGGTCAAGTCGCTTTTGCAACTCTTGATCATGTTTCCGCTGCGATTGAAGCGGCGCAAGCGGCATTCCCAGAATGGAAAGGCACTGCGATTGAGCAAAAAGCGAAGTGTTTAGAAACACTTGCTGACCTGATGGAAGCAAACTTGGCGGAGTTGGTGGCGATTTGTCATCAAGAAGCGGGTAAAACCATTCACGACAGCATTGATGAAGTTCGTGAAGCGGTTGATTTCTGTC
>NZ_JAWOQN010000045.1:0-30622 GCF_033337395.1 Vibrio sp. YT-19(2023)
TACACCGTGAGAGAGTCAAGCATTTTTTTCAAATTCTTTTTTCTCTCTTCTCGACTCGCTGTGTGACTTTCGTCTCAGTCCGTGTCGGTGGATGCGCAGTATAGGGGGTTGAGAAATTAGCACAAGCGTTTTTTGCAAAAAAACTTTCAACCGAACAAATAACAAGCACTCTGCATAGATACTCAACGATCTTGTCTAATATTTCGGGTTGTAGAGGATCTTTTCATGAAGAAATGCCTGACTTCCGCATTAAAAGATCGCCTATTTCTTTGTGATTTCGGTTACTGATCTTATCTCTCTTGGTTCTTTTTTCTCTTTCTACCTATATAAAGATGAAAAAAAAGAGCAGAACGATGACGAACTGCTCTTTTGGTCTTTGCTTTTTATTTGGGGTACTTCAGGTGAAGTCTTGGAAAAGTGTTTCTTCTGTATATAGAAGAAAAGATCAGAGCATCCTTGCCCTTCTCTTTACGACAGATTAGTTAGGGGTATATCTAAATGTCGTTATTGTTCGATGACGCATTGAGCTCGTAAGAGTGGAGCATGCTTGCATTCCCAATGGCGTCATCTTCAAGAGGAACTTAGTTCTTCAATACTTTTACGGTGTAGCTACCATCTTTTTGTTGGTATAGACCGTGGATGTCGGTTTCGAAACCTGGGTAATGCGCACCGATCTCACAAAGCATCTCTAGGAAGTCCAGCACAGGGCGAGACTCTTGAGTCACCATTTCACCAGGAAGTACTAGTGGCACACCTGGAGGGTAAGGAAGGATCATGTTCGCACTTACGCGGCCAACCATTTCTTCCAGTTTGATTTCTTCTACGTTACCGCGAAGCTCTTCTTGCCATGCTGCGTGTGGTGTTACTTTCATTTCTGGAAGAACATCGAACGCTTTGTACATTAGCTCTGGTAGGTTGTATTTCTTAGTTAGGTCATGAATTGCTTGTGCTAGTTCTTGAACGCGCATGCCTTCATAGAAGCTTGGGTCTTCGTTGTATAGCGAAGGTAGGAAGCTCTTGATGGTTAGGTTCAAGTCGTAGCCACGTTTAAATTCAGTTAGACCGCGTAGCAATTGCATTGCTTTTGATTTGTCGATACCGATTGAGAATAGGAACAACAAGTTGTATGGACCTGTTTTCTCTACCACGATGCCGCGCTCGTCTAGGAATTTAGCCACCAGCGAAGCAGGAATACCTGATTCTTCTAGTTCGCCTTCTTTATTCATCCCCGGAGTCAGTAACGTTACTTTGATTGGGTCAAGATACATGTGGTTGTCATCCATGTTCTTGAAGCCGTGCCATGTGTCGCTAGGGTCTAGTTTCCAACATTCTGTGGTATCAATATTTTCTGGTTGCCATACATCGAAGAACCAGCTGTCGCTTTCTGCTTCTAGACGTTTGATCTCTTTACGGAAGCGGATTGCGCGATCGATAGAGTCTTGCATCAACTTCTTACCAGTGTTGCCGCGCATCATTGCCGCTGCAGTTTCAGTAGAAGCAACAATGCCGTACTGAGGTGAAGTTGAAGTGTGCATCATGAATGCTTCGTTGAAAGATTCTTTATCAAAGTCGCCTTTCACGTGAATCATTGAAGCTTGTGAGAACGCTGCCAACAGTTTGTGTGTTGATTGTGTTTCGTAGAACACTTTGCCTGGCATCGCTTCACCACTCATACCACATTTACCTTCGTAAATTGGGTTGAAGTTAGTGTAAGGCACCCAAGCACTGTCGAAGTGGATGTGTTTACAATCTAGCGACTCTTTGATGAATTGTGTGTTGTACAACAAGCCATCGTAAGTTGAGTTAGTCACTACTGCGTAAGTTGGTGCTGTTGCACCTGGTGTTTTCGCCACTTTCTCTGCAATGACATCGCGGCTGAATTCGCTTTGTGGAATACCACCAAGGATGCCGTATGCGTTACGAGTTGGGCGGAAGTAGATTGGTGTCACGTCGCTCATCATCATTAGGTGAGTCAGAGATTTGTGACAGTTACGGTCAATCAGTACTGTGCTGCCAGCAGGTGCTGAGTACATACCAACGATTTTGTTCGATGTAGACGTACCGTTAGTTACGATGTACGAGCTGTCTGCATTGAATGTGCGTGCGATGTATTCTTCTGCATCTTTATGTGGACCTGAGTGGTCTAGTAGAGAGCCTAGCTCAGGCATTGAGATTGATACGTCCGCTTTAAATGTGTTTGGACCGTAAAAATCGTAGAAGATGCTACCAGAAGGGCTTTTCTGGAATGCAGTACCGCCCATGTGACCTGGAGTACAGAAGGTGTATTTACCTTCTTCTACGTATTTGAATAACGCTTTAGTGAATGGAGGCATGATGGCATCTTTGTATGCCTCAGTCGCTTGGTTGATTTTGATAGCGATGTCGTCAGCCATACCTAAAGCGTACTCGAAGAAGCTCACGTTTAGACGTAGGTCTGTTAGTGAAATGTCTAGAGTAGACTGTTCGTTAGCAAATGCGTGAACAGGCAGTTTTTCGTTGATTTGGCTGATACGTTCACATAGCTCTAGTGAGTATTTATCCCAGTCGAACAGCACACCACAAATGCGTGGGTTCATCTCAATCATTTTGATCAAGTCTTTATCATCTACTGGGTAAACCACTTCGTAGCCCGCTTTCTCAAGAGCAGCGTGAAGTTGACGAACTGGCTCTTCTTTAAAGAACACACCCATGTGGTTCAAGATAGCGAATATATTCATTTGGACATCTCCAAGGCGAATGAGGGCGCTCTTTGCCATTTACAGGCAATGAGTAAGGTGAGCGCCGCGTGAATTTGGGTTTTATGGGCTGGCACCGTAGTGCCAGCGTTTTGGGGATTAGTTGCTTGCTTGGGCAGGCATGTCGTCAGCGTGCATTTTCACGTACTGAGCAAGACCTGCTTTTTTGCTGTAGAACATCAAGATAACTAGAGACACGATGAAGGTTGCTGTTAGCGTACCGCCCTCTGCACCCGCTAGTGCGATGAAGCAGAACAGACAAGCCACACCAGAGAACAGCATTACGAAGCCGTTGCGTGTTGTCATACCTTCGAAGCGAATCAAGTTAATGCTTGAGTAGAAGTAAGGCAGCATAGTTAGTAGAACCGCGTCAGTCGTTAGCTGGTTGAACAGGTCTGATGCGTGTGCTGTTTTAGAGCTGAAGAACATCAGTACAACCATCAGTGCAGTCATCTTGATTGACGCAAGGATTAGACCTTTCTTAGGCACACCGTTTTTGTCAGTTTCGCCGTAGATTTTAGGGAAGTTGCCGTCGTTTGCTGCACGTTTACCTGCTTCACCTACTAGCATCATCCAAGAACCTAGCGAAGTGAAACATGCTAGCGCTGTGAATGCTGATACGAATGGTGCTGTCCAGCTACCGAATAGCTCAGTGGTTGCTAATGCAAATGGCGCACCTGATGCCGCAACTTCTGACGCTGGGAACATGCCGCTGATCATTTGAGTTGATAGGATGTAAATCACACCTGCGATACCAGTACCCAACATAGTTGCTAGTGGTACAGTACGTTTAGGGTTTTCTACCATACCAGTCGATACCGCTGCTGATTCCACACCTACGAATGACCATAGACAGATAAGAACCGCTGTTACTACCGCGTGGCTGTCAGTGCCTGCTGATACGTTCCAGTTTTGGCTGTAAAGCGCAGTATCGAAGTGCGTCCAACCAAACGCAGCTGTACCAACAACTGGGATAAGGATAAGAACTAGACCAAGCGTACATAGACGGCTTACCCAGCTACCACCAAGTAGGTTGACGAAAGTGAAGATCCATACCGATGCAATCGTCGCAATACCTGCTGGGATTGGGTTATTAAGCACAGGGAAGAATACAGAAAGGTAAGAAACACCTGTAATGGCAATAGCCAGGTTACCAATCCAGTTCGCGTGGTAATAAAGAACGCCCGTTTGGAAACCAAATACCGGAGACACTTCGCCAGCATAAGCGATAGGACCACCTTCTTGTGGGTTTTTGGTTGCCAGACGAGCGTAAACGAACGCCAGACTCAGTGCTCCGACCAAACAGATCAGCCAACTGAAGATTGAAACAGAGCCTACAGAGGCAAGACTAGAAGGTAATAGTGCAATACCACTACCCATCATGTTACCGGCTACGACACCCGTACAGGCAATAAGGCCGATTTTTTTCGCATTCGATGACATAACATCTCCAAATCTATTCTACTCGAGTCAACATGACTCAAACTGAATGGTTATTAGCGAGATGCTATGAGGAAGAACCTGCTCGACCTCGCTAAATTTCGAAGTGAAGACTACGCCCAAAAATCGGGAAAAAAATAAACTTGGTGTTATCAATAAAATGATTAGTTCATCAACATCAAGTTGAGATAAACATGATAAACACAAAAATGTAAAACTATATTATTCATACGGTTATAAGAAAAACATCAAACCTTCTACCGATAGATAAACTCTCATCAACTCGTTGGTCATCGCGATAAAAGTTATCAACCTCTATCAACTTCCCCATCCCTAAGGGTTGATTCCCTGAAGTGTTGATTCCATAAATCTCTCCCTGCTCGCGCTTCTTGACCCATATCAATATTCATCTCGCATGCAAGAAAGCATCAGAATCATTCTCGCCACATAATTTAGCCGAGATAGAGATAGAGATAGAGATAGAGATAGAGATAGAGATAGAGATAGAGATAGAGATAGAGATAGAGATAGAGAAGCAAAGCGGGTATGCATTCCCGTTGCAAGCTTGCGTTGTTAGCTCCTTCGTAAGTCATTGCCCCACCGCCTCACCCTTTTCACTTTTCGACAGCGACAAAAAAGCCCCTCATCGAAATGAGGGGCTAGCATTAGACTGACGTTGAGTCCGAGAGAATTAAAGCATTCGAACGACAGAAGGGTGAACGGCGCGATACATGGCGTAATCAATCGCCTTCATGTTACTTGGGAAGACCAAGTTTTCGCACAGCAGGTACGTCTCAACCGACGTATCAATATAGAAAGCTTCACTGTAAGACTCACTGGCCAAATCCAGATCACCATCCAATTCGGCGTGCTTACCGCGAATCACATAGGAAAGCACTGAATCACGTAACCTCAATGCCTGTCCGAGATGCCGCTTGGCTAACGCCATGTCACCAATGATGGTTTCGTGCAGTGCTAAAGCTTCATAAATTCGCGGTTGAATTGGCCCCACCATCATTTTCACATTAGTCTCTAGTGCTTCACTGAGCTGCTGCATTCGCCCTTTCTTCAACTCCTGTGAGAAATCAAGTGCCTTTTGTACATGATAAGCAATCAACAACTCAGCTTGAACGTAAGCATTATCCGGCTCGATTTCTAAAATGTTTTCCATCAAGTCGATACCTTGGCGGAATTGTTTAGTATCAGAGACATTAAGGTAATGGTTAGCCTGAACAAACAACTCCAACGCGTCGGGATTCATTGGCATTCCCGCCACCAGCATCGTAGATTTCAATTTGGCATCCGACACTTTCAGCACTTGCATCAAATCCAACGACGCTTGTTGAAGCACTGTCTTTAAATGACTACTGGTTAACGCGTATTGACGACTAAACAACACTTTCTCAGATGAGTTATTGCGATATTCCACCTCTAAAAAGCTGCCACCGTCATTCTCACGAACTCTCACCACAACCGATTTACCAGGCACAATGCCAGAAGTAAACGACGCCTTCTTTAGCATGACTCGGTAATCACTGACTTGAGCAATGTCGGACATCAACTTTTGGGCGAATCCGTCTGCCAAATCGTAGCTTAATCCTTCACTCGTAAAATTATCTTGAAACTTGAACTCAATCAGATGGGTATCGATGGCTTGGGTAATACGCACTTCCGATTGCTTGTAGGTAAACACGCCCATCACTACGACCAACATACTGATCCAGATGAAGTTCATAATTCCCAATCGCCAAGGACTGATTTTGTTTTTGCTCTGAGGGGCTTTTTTCTCTTTTGACATCTCGCAGACCGCGCGAGTTAGAGGACCGGCAGGAAAGGTAACGGCTGGTGCTATAGGTAGACAATCCTCTTCCGATTCTTCAACCGAAGGTGGGATCTCTTCATTTTGCCGACTTGTGACAAACTCTTCATGCGTCATAGCAACCACGTTCGCTACCAGCTTATAGCCACGCTTGGGCACCGTGATAACGTAGTTGGTATTTTCCTCTCGACCGTCACGTAGTAGCTTACGCAACTCAAAGATGGATTGAGTCACCACTTGATCGGTCACAATCGCTCCAGCCCAAACGTACTGAATCAATTCCTCGCGGTTGAACACCTCATTCGCATGCTCCGCTAAGAAGTGCAAAAGATTAATTAAGCGTGGCTCAACAGTAACTTCCCTATCTTGTCGATACAGCTTATTTTCATCAACGCTCAAAACCCAGTCATTGATTTGAAAATAGACTCCAACCATGTATGAAAACTCTCGTATCTACAGACAGCGTTACGCTAGGAATCAGACAATGGTCGATTCCTACAAGTAACTAAAGGCAAGATTATAGGTGGGAAAGCAGCGTGTACCTAGAAAAGCAAGTCGCCAAAAATGCAAACTTAAGTTAAGTGATGCAAGAATGAGACTACTCAAGTGCTGCAAGGATAGAGCAATGTGTGGCGTCATCGTCTGTATGACCACAACAAGCATCATTAATCTTCTTTAACGCTCGGCGAATTTTCGTCAGCTCGTTAATTTTCCCATCAATCAGCTCTAACTTAGCAGAAGTAATGGCTTTTACCTCTGCACAGCTGTGTTCTGTCGCTTCTAACTTAATTTCTAACAGGTCTTTAATTTCATCCAGACTCAAGCCAAGATCTTTACCTTTGAGGATAAAGTGCACCTGCTTTTGATTCTCTTCATCATACAAGCGGTAGCCTGATTCGCTTCGCCCTGCGGGTTTTATTAGCGCGTTTTTCTCGTAGAAACGCAATGTATCGGCAGTCACACCACAACGTTTTGCCAGTTCACCTATCTGAAACATAACTTTCCCTATTAACTATCTCGTTACTTTTAAAGCTAAAGAACGACTTTTTTGCAATTATTTTTGAGATGCCAAACGATTGCGCGAGCTTTTTTGTAATAAATTGGTTAGAATACGCGCCATCAAATGTGGAGACTGTTTTCTAACCAGAAAACACCCTGCAAAGGTCTTTACCAAAACTGGCCAATATTTTACCCCAAGAGGTAAAAACAAGTTCATTTTTGGCAAACATCTTTAACTCCGTGAATTTGAGGAAAATGGAAGCATGAATAACGCTCGTCCTATTCGCCGTGCGCTTATCAGCGTATCAGACAAAACAGGTATTGTTGAGTTTGCGCAAGCTCTTGCTGAGCGCGGTGTCGATATCCTATCTACTGGTGGTACAGCTCGCCTACTTGCCGAACAAGGCATCGCCGTAACCGAAGTCTCTGACTACACTGGTTTCCCAGAAATGATGGACGGCCGCGTTAAAACGCTTCACCCAAAAGTTCACGGTGGTGTGCTTGGTCGTCGTGGCCAAGATGATGACGTGATGGAAAAGCACGGCATCAACCCTATCGATATGGTTGTCGTTAACCTATACCCATTCGCAGAAACCGTTGCTAAAGAAGGCTGTACGCTTGCTGATGCGGTTGAGAACATCGACATCGGTGGTCCAACAATGGTTCGCTCTGCAGCGAAAAACCACAAAGACGTAACTATCGTGGTGAACGCTCACGACTACGACCGTGTTATCGCTGAAATGGACGCGAACGAGAAGTCTCTAACACTAGAAACTCGTTTCGACCTGGCTATCGCAGCATTCGAGCACACAGCATCTTACGACGGCATGATCGCAAACTACTTCGGCACTATGGTTCCATCTTACGGTGAGAACAAAGAAGGTGATGAAGAGTCTAAATTCCCACGTACGTTCAACCAACAGTTCGAGAAGAAGCAAGACATGCGCTACGGTGAGAACAGCCACCAAGCAGCCGCATTCTACGTTGAAGCAAACCCACAAGAAGCATCCGTTTCTACTGCTCGCCAAATCCAAGGTAAAGCCCTTTCTTACAACAACATCGCAGACACGGACGCAGCGCTTGAATGTGTGAAAGAGTTCAACGAGCCAGCATGTGTAATCGTAAAACACGCAAACCCATGCGGTGTTGCTCTAGGTAAAGACATCCTAGAAGCGTACAACCGTGCTTACCAAACTGACCCAACATCTGCATTCGGCGGCATCATTGCATTCAACCAAGAACTGGATGCTGAAACAGCAACCGCTATTGTTGAGCGTCAATTCGTTGAAGTGATCATCGCACCTTCTGTTTCTGCTGAAGCGATTGAAGTGGTTGCCGCGAAGAAGAACGTACGTCTACTTGAGTGTGGCGAATGGACAACGAAGACAACTGGCTTTGACGTGAAACGCGTGAATGGCGGTCTACTGGTTCAAGACCGCGACCAAGGCATGGTAAGCCTAGACGACCTAAAAGTGGTTTCTAAGCGCCAGCCAACAGAAGAAGAGCTAAAAGATGCACTGTTCTGCTGGAAAGTAGCGAAATACGTGAAATCTAACGCGATCGTTTACTCGAAAAGCGACATGACTATCGGTGTAGGTGCTGGCCAAATGAGCCGCGTTTACTCTGCGAAAATCGCAGGCATCAAAGCTGCAGACGAAGGTCTACAGGTTGAAGGTTGTGTAATGGCATCAGATGCATTCTTCCCATTCCGTGACGGCATCGACGCGGCTGCAGAAGCGGGCATCAAGTGTGTGATTCAGCCAGGTGGCTCTATGCGTGATGACGAAGTTATCGCAGCAGCCGACGAGCACGGCATGGCGATGATCTTTACCGGTATGCGTCACTTCCGCCACTAATCCTCTCGTCTTCACTGGGACGATAACTGCGTTGACGGCGTTCACTTATCCTAATCACATAGCATACTATGCTCATAGGAATAAGTTCACTTGTCGCCTTGTCCTCGTCCCATTGAATTAGAGAGGCCATACTCAGGTCTTTGCGAAATATCTGAGTTTGAGCAAACGGTATTTATAAGATTAAGGATTTTCATATGCGAGTTTTAATCATTGGTTCAGGCGGTCGTGAACATGCGCTAGGTTGGAAAGCGGCACAAAACCCAAATGTTGAGACTATCTTCGTTGCACCAGGCAACGCAGGTACAGCACTAGAGCCAAAACTAGAGAACATAAACATCGATGTAGAAGACATCACTGGCCTTGTTGCTTTCGCCAAAGAGAAGGCGATTGAACTGACTATCGTTGGCCCAGAAGCACCATTGGTTATTGGTGTGGTTGATGCGTTCCGCGAAGCGGGCTTACCAATCTTTGGCCCGACCCAAGCAGCAGCACAGCTTGAAGGATCTAAAGCGTTTACCAAAGACTTCCTTGCTCGTCACCAAATTCCAACGGGTGCCTACGCGAATTTCACTGAAATCGAGCCAGCTCTTGCTTACGTACGTGAGCAAGGTGCACCGATCGTAGTAAAAGCTGACGGCCTTGCTGCTGGTAAAGGCGTTATCGTAGCGATGACGCTAGAAGAAGCTGAGGATGCAATCAAAGACATGCTAGCAGGCAACGCATTTGGTGATGCTGGTAGTCGTGTCGTTATCGAAGAGTTCCTAGATGGTGAAGAAGCAAGCTTCATCGTGATGGTGGATGGTGAGAACGTTCTGCCAATGGCCACCAGCCAAGACCACAAACGCGTAGGCGACAAAGATACGGGTCCTAACACCGGTGGCATGGGCGCGTACTCGCCAGCTCCAGTGGTAACACAGGAAATCCACAACCGCATCATGGAAGAAGTGATTTACCCAACAGTACGTGGCATGGCCGCTGAAGGTAACCCTTACACTGGTTTCCTATACGCGGGTCTTATGATCGACAAAGACGGCACTCCGAAAGTAATCGAGTACAACTGCCGCTTCGGTGATCCAGAGACACAACCTATCATGATGCGCATGGAATCGGATCTTGTTGATCTGTGCCTAGCGGCAATCGACGAGAAGCTAGATCAAGCGGAATCGAAGTGGGATCCACGAGCATCGATTGGTATCGTGCTAGCAGCCGGTGGTTACCCAGCAGCGTACAACAAAGGCGACGTTATTTCGGGTCTGCCACAAGTTGAAATTGAAGGCGAAAAAGTCTTCCATGCTGGTACAGATAACAAAGATGGCGACATCGTGACAAACGGTGGTCGTGTTCTTTGTGCAACCGCACTTGGCAACAGCGTATCAGAAGCGCAGCAGCGTGCTTACGAGCTTGCAAAACAGATCCGTTGGGATGGCATGTTCCATCGCAACGACATCGGCTACCGTGCAATTGCACGTGAGCAAGAAAAATAAAAACAACATGAGTTGGCTAAAAAACAAAAGGCGCACTCAGCGCCTTTTTTATTGTTCTTGTTCGACAGAATTCGAAGCAATGTTTATTCAGAGATCAACGTTGGCCGAGAAACACAATCAAAGTCATCGTCATTGAGCATCAACAGTTCATCGACCATTGCTTTGTTTCGTGACTGCTTGCCGACAAAAGCCACATAACTGTCTACCGATGAGAGACGCTCGATAATAAATTTTGGCAACGTCTGATTAAACTCGAGTGTCGAGAACACCTTACCTTTGCAGGTTTCAAACGATTGACCATTCCAATAACCTTGAATAAGGCTCTGATTGTTACGAGACTGCGCCTTAACCGATGCCACTACGTCATTCGCTTCTGCTTTGTAGCGCTCTAATTGGTCATGCTGAAGTGGTAAGACTTTACGGTTAACACGATATTGTTGGTAAACCGCTTCGCCATCTTTATTGAAACGGATGTGGATTTGAAAAGGCACCAACTCTTGTTTGGTATCAACTTGCTCGCCTTTTCGAATCAACTCTCGCAACTCACCTTCATCCCAGCGATAATCACTCTGGAACCAACCATTGCCCCCCATAGTCACATAATCAGCCGCCGTACTCACACGAGTGAGTTTCTCTGTCATCCAGTACAAGCTGCTAGCATCTCCCGCAACTTTACCACCAGAAAAATGCGTGAATTGTTCTAAATTAGGAGTTTCAACCGACGAACAGCCAAAAAGGGTAAGGCTAGATAGGAGAAGTGAAGTGAGTAGATATTTTTTCATGAAATTGCACCGAGGCAGGATACCTCGGTGCATTCTAACTTAGTTTACTGATTCTTTCAGCGCTTTACCTGCTACGAATGCTGGTACGTTAGCTGCTGCGATTTGAATCTCGTCACCAGTCTTAGGGTTACGACCAGTACGTGCAGCGCGGTGGTTTACTTTGAATGTACCAAAACCAATTAGTTGAACTTGGTCACCCTCTTTAAGTGCGCCAGTTACACCATCAAGAGTCGCTTCAAGAGCAGCTTTTGCTTGTGCTTTTGATAGGTCTGCTTTCTCTGCGATAAAGTCGATTAATTGGGTCTTGTTCATTAGGTTTCCCTTCTCATAGGTTATCGAATTCGTCTCACTCTAAAACATAAATGCCCCATCTGGCAAAGGTTTGTAAGCGATCTTTCGATTTTCTGACGTACTTTTAGCCATAATATGAGTAATAACTCACAATTTGTTACCACATACCCCCTGAAAACCCTTGCTTTCCAAGGTATTTGGACCAATTTATAAGTCACTTTTGCGGTTATAATAGCTGCAAATAACCACTATCAAACTACATTCAAGGGCAACTATGCTGCTGTTATCCATTTATATCTCTATTGCAATCGGCATTTCGTTTATCTGTTCGGTGCTGGAGGCGGTACTGCTGAGTATCAGTCCGAGCTACATTGCGCAGCTCAATCAACAGGGGCATCCCGCAGCTGGGCAATTGGCTAAGCTGAAATCAGATATCGACCGACCACTGGCATCTATTCTGACTTTAAACACCATCGCTCACACTATCGGCGCGGCCACTGCTGGTGCACAAGCTGCGGTTGTATTTGGTAGCGAAGCATTAGGTATCTTTTCGGCAGTGCTGACATTGGCGATCTTAGTGCTTTCAGAAATCGTACCGAAGACGATTGGCGCGACCTACTGGCGTCAGTTGGCACCCACTGCCGCGGTCGCATTGCGTTGGATGGTATGGGCGCTTACACCCTTTGTTTGGTTCTCAGAGCAAATCACCAAGCGTCTTGCTCGTAACCACGAAGCTCCAAAGATGCGTGATGAGCTGTCTGCAATGGCGATTCTGGCACGTGAAAGCGGTGAGTTTGCCGAGGGTGAATCAAAAATCTTAAGCAACTTGCTTGGCATCCAAGATGTACCCGTAACGCAGGTTATGACGCCACGACCAGTAGTATTCCGTGTCGATGCCACAATGACCATCAATGAGTTCCTAGAAAAACACAAAGATACGCCTTTCTCACGCCCATTGGTTTACAGCGAGCAGAAAGATAACATCATTGGTTTTGTGCATCGCCTTGAGTTGTTCAAACTACAACAATCAGGTTGTGGACAGAAACAGTTGGGAGCAATCATGCGCCCAATTCAAGTGGTGCTAAACAATACCACTTTACCTAAAGTATTCGACCAGATGATGACTCATCGCTTACAGCTGGCACTTGTTGTTGATGAATACGGTACCGTGCTAGGTTTGGTAACGTTGGAAGATATTTTTGAACACCTCGTAGGCGAGGAGATCATCGACGAAGCAGATAAAAGCACTGACATGCAGGAGCTGGCTTACCAACGCTGGGAAAGCTGGAAAGAAATGCACGGCGTAATCGAAAGCCGCGATGACGATGAAGAAGATAATGAGCCGGAGAAGCAGGATAAAGAGCCAGAAGCTCAAGAGCCACCGAAACCCGACTCGAAAGAATCGTAATCAGCATTAGGTATAACAGCTTAAACGCACAAACAAAAAAGGCATCCAGTTAGGATGCCTTTTTCTATTTATTCAACGATTAAAGTGCAATACCGATGTTGCTCATACCTTCTTCACGTAGCTCTTCACGCAAATCTTTAATCAAGCTGATGTCACGTTCTACCGCTTCACGCAGCGGACGGAAGATAGCCCACTGGACGTCCCACTCTTCACATACGGCTTCGTTTTCTTTCTGGTTGTCGTTAGTGATTGGCTCTGCGCCTTGTGCTTGCTCTAGATCAGCAACGGTTTGTACCGACTGTTGACTCACTTTAAGCATTGAATCGAAAAGGTAGTCGCGGTCCAATAGACCATGCAGTAACGTAGACAACCCCTGACACGCGTCCATCGCTGGGTAAACGCCGTAAAAATCGAACTCATCCGCACTTGGGAACAACTCTTCTAACTTCTCCAATTGACGTTCGAAGTTAATTTTCGCGTTCTTAACTGTCAAAATTTCCCATACACTATCAAGAATCGCTCGGTAAGCACGCGGGTCAGCAAATTCTGTATTCTCACAAAACATCGCATAGTTTGGATACATGCGTTCACACAGACACGCCATAAAGGTAATTTGTTGCCAAGGTTCTAGTTTTTCTAAACGAACCTGAAGAGGATTCTTAAGCATAGTCACTCAATCATTGAAGAAAAAAACAGCGAAAGTGTACTTGATTCATCACAGGGAAAAAAGTTAATGCCGCATTCAAATCAGATTTTCCTGCTCTCAGAGCATCGCGACACCTACAAAACGTTACTGGCAGAGAAAAATCTGCCCGATCTTTGCCTCACCGACCAACCAGAAGCCGCTCAGATCGTACTAGCGGATCCACCCTTACTATCACAAAGCTTAGACGAGTTTTCACAGCTTGAATGGGTGCAATCCACGTTTGCTGGTGTCAACGCCTTAACATCCCCTAGCCTTCGTCAGGACTATACTCTAACTAACGTTCGAGGCATCTTTGGTCCACTGATTGCTGAATATGTTTTGGGTTACAGTATTGCCCATTACCGTCACTTTGCCCGATACCACCAGCAGCAACAAAACAAACAATGGCAGCCTCACCTGTACACGTCATTAAAAAGTAAAACCATGGTAATTCTTGGTACCGGTAGCATTGGGGGCTATCTGGGCAACGCCGCTAAAGCAATGGGGATAAAAACTATCGGTATTAACCGCACAGGTATCCCTACTCCAGGCGGCGAGTTTCATCAGACCTTTCATATCAATGAACTAAGTAAGGCACTTGAGCAAGCCGACATCGTTGTGAATACTCTACCAAGTACACCTGAGACGCGACAGTTACTTAATCGTCAAACGCTCAGCCAACTAAATCAGGCGTTATTGTTTAACGTAGGTCGTGGCGACGTACTGGATGAGGCAGGGTTGCTCTTCGCTCTGAAAAACCGTTGGGTAGAACACGCCTTCTTAGATGTGTTTGAGCAAGAACCGTTGTCGGTAGAGCATCCATTTTGGAAACTACCGCAAGTCACCATCACTCCACACATTGCTGCGCTGAGTTTTCCCGAGCAAGTCATCGAGATTTTTGCTGACAACTATCTACGCTGGCGCGATGGGTTTTCATTAAATTATCAAGTGGATTTCGAAAAGGGTTACTAAGAATGTCGTTAGACGAGCTATTGCAGCAAGTGAGGGCCTGCCAGATCTGCGCGGATAACTTACCTTTGGGTGCAAACCCTGTCGTGCAAGCAGCAAAAGGGGCACGCATCCTAATCATCGGTCAGGCCCCTGGCACACGTGTACACAAAACCTCGATACCTTGGAATGACCCAAGTGGTGATCGATTACGCCAATGGCTCGATATCGACAAAGACGTTTTCTACGACCCAAATAAAATTGCCATTGTCCCAATGGGATTCTGTTATCCAGGCAAAGGGAACTCTGGTGATTTACCGCCTCGTAAAGAATGTGCGCCCACTTGGCATAAAAAGATTCTTGAGCAGCTGCCCAATATAGAGCTCACTCTACTAATTGGTCAGTACTCGCAGCAGTACTATCTCACCAACAAACCAAAGACGCTCACGCAAACCGTTCAGCAATGGCAAGATTGGGAACCGGACTTTATCCCGCTCCCTCACCCATCTCCACGCAATACATTGTGGTTAAAGAAGAATCCTTGGTTTGAATCTGACGTCGTACCATACCTTAAAAAACGCGTTCACTCGATGCTTTAGGTTACCCATGATCTAATTGCTTGTTTATCTGTACAAGAAAATTAGAACATAAAACCAGAAATTATAAGTATTTGTTTATATTAAATTTTAATGTCTAATGTACAGCTAGAGTAGTAATTAGATCATAGTAGGCCAAATACTACTAGAGCTGTACAGCCTTGAGTCTCAGATAGAAAAAATGAATTTTAGGCAAAAAAATACCGGCACTGAATGCCGGCATTTGATTTCAAAAGATCTAACTTACTTGTGGTATGGCTTAGATAGCTCGTGTACCGCTTCCACAAATACGCCCGCGTTTTCTGGCGGCACATCCAAATGGATACCGTGACCTAGGTTGAACACATGACCAGTACCTGCATCACCAAAACCTTCTAGAATACCCGCGACTTCTTCACAGATACACTCTGGTGAAGCGTAAAGCATTGATGGGTCCATGTTACCTTGCAGAGCTACTTTATCACCGATACGTGCTTTCGCGTCTGCAATGTTGATTGTCCAGTCTAGACCAACCGCATCACAGCCTGTTGCTGCGATTTGCTCAAGCCACATGCCGCCATTCTTAGTAAACAGTGTGACTGGCACGCGACGACCGTCGTTTTCACGAATCAGACCATCTACAATCTTGTGCATGTATTGCAGTGAGAACAGATTGTAATCACGAGGCGTTAGTACGCCACCCCATGTGTCAAATACCATTACCGATTGCGCACCCGCTTTAATTTGCGCGTTTAAGTACTCGATAACGCTGTCTGCCAGCTTATCTAGAAGTAGGTGCAGAGTTTGTGGTTCCGCGTACATCATCTTCTTGATCTTGGTAAACGCTTTAGAGCTACCACCTTCGATCATGTACGTCGCAAGAGTCCAAGGGCTACCAGAAAAACCAATCAGCGGCACTTCACCCTTCAGGTCTTTACGGATCTGGCGTACTGCGTTCATTACGTATTGCAGTTCACCTTCAGGATCTGGCAAACCAATTTTTTCCACGTCGGCTTTGCATGTAATTGGGTTATCAAAAACAGGTCCTTCACCCGCAGCAAAACGCAAACCAAGCCCCATTGCATCTGGAATCGTTAAGATGTCCGAGAATAAGATCGCGGCATCAAGAGGAAAACGGCGTAATGGTTGAAGTGTCACTTCGGATGCTAATTCTGCATTTCGACACAAAGACATGAAATCACCCGCTTCTGCACGAGTCGCTTTGTATTCTGGTAGGTAACGACCTGCCTGGCGCATCATCCATACTGGCGTGTAATCTACCGGCTCTTTTAAAAGCGCACGCAGATAACGATCATTTTTTAATTCAGTCATTCCGTAATTCCAACTGTTAGGCTTTCTGTGAAAGGAGGTATTCTATCACTGATTTAAGTCCAATAGCTGTGTGCTTTGCAACCTGGATCAAGTTATTAACTTTTAAATCAATGCTTAATTTGCACCCAATCGGTATCAGTGTTAAAAATTTGTTCGCTAGCGAAAACTACAATTATAAACTGAGTACTTAGTACTCAGCATCTCATAACGACATCTTACTTACCCCCTCCCTCTCGGAGGGTTTTTTTTATCTATTTATCAGATAATTAGAGTCTATATCTTTCAGCGTTTGTTCGATAAGTGCTCTTGCAATCGTTCCTTTAGGCGCAACAGGCGGCATCTCATCGATACCAAACCATTGTGCATCAGACAGCTCAGTGTAGTCTGGACTTAACTCTCCGGATTCATAATCAGCTAAAAACCCCATCATCATACTGGATGGGAAAGCCCAAGGCTGGCTGCCAAAGTAGCGAATATTTTTAACGAGAATTCCCGTTTCTTCATGAATTTCTCGAGCCACGCACTCTTCTAATGTCTCACCGACTTCTAGAAAACCCGCAATAACCGTATACATACCATTTCGATGCCTTGGATGTTGGGCTAATAAGATCTGATTTTCTTTACGTACAGCAACGATAATACACGGAAATATTCTAGGATAATGAAGGGTGCGACATTCACCACACTGCATGGCTAACTGGTTATTATTAAGAAAGTTTCTTCCTCCGCACTGTGGACAAAAGCGCAAACTTTGCGTCATGTGCCCATATTGCACAGCTTTACTTAACAACATAAATAATGGCTCAGGAAAATGCAGGCAGTCACGCAGGGATACTAAAGGTAGATCATGCTCTAAATCGGCCAAGTTAAGCCACATGACGGGCGAACCAGAATACTCACCAATGGGTCTTGCACTCGTTACTGGCAGTGATAACTGCTCTGCAGACCCGAAGGGCACAGCACCATCCACCAGCCAAATTTCACTTCCTGCAACAACACACCAGTATGCATTTATCGCGCGGTTAACATCACCTTTTCTTAACATTACACCATCCCTTTGCTTGAAGTTCGTTCATTTTACTGGCAATCTAATTTCATACTAGAGTTTATCGTTAAGTAAATGTGCACTCTAAATTCTAGTAAGGACAAGAGTTTGTAATAACTTTACTAACTTTGCTTTGCAAAGGATACGTTCGCCGATGGGCGATCAGATCATGAGGGCATGGTCATGCTAAGAAAATTCAAACAAACACAAGACCAGTGGGGTGGCTCAAGTGATGTCATTGATCACTGGTTAGAGACACGACAATCCCTGATTGTTGAATATTGTAAGCTTGCAGCGCTGCAACCTTGTTCGAAAACCAATGTTATTGAACTCCCATCTCCTTCCGAACTGCAGGATTTCTGTCAGCACCTCGTTGATTACATCTCCGAAGGCCACTTTAAAATTTATGACATGGTTATGGACCGTTGGAAAGCAACCGGCTTTGTCGTGACTAATGAGATCAATCAAACCTATGGTCAAATTGTTCTAACGACTGAACCATTATTGAACTTTAACGATAAGTACTCAGAAGTGACTGAAGATGATGAATTAAATGATTTCGATTCTGATATGTGTCTCATTGGAGAAATTCTTGAGACTCGCTTTGAAGTCGAGGACTATCTGATACAGCAAATCGCAGAAAGCCTGTCTATGCCACCTGGAGCTTAGTATTTGCAAACATTCAGAAATAGAGTGAGAGAAAAGACTGACGATCATCGTCGGTCTTTTTTGTTTCTAGCTTTATCGAAAATCCCACCGGAAGAACAAAGTAGTATAAAAAACTAAAAAGGCACCCGAAGGTGCCTTTTTCTTAAGCTTTTAACGATTACTCGTTATATGACTTACTCTTCAGAAGAGAAACCAGCGTTTAGAAGTGCCGCTAGGTTATCCGTTGCTTGCTCAGCAGAAGGACCATCTTGCGCTTCAGAACGTTTAGCTTGACGCTCTTGGTGGTATGCGAAACCAGTACCAGCTGGGATCAGACGACCAACAATTACGTTCTCTTTCAGACCACGTAGGTCATCACGCTTACCAGAAACCGCAGCTTCTGTTAGTACGCGAGTTGTCTCCTGGAACGATGCCGCAGAGATGAACGACTCAGTCGCTAGAGATGCTTTAGTAATACCTAGTAGTTCACGTTCGAAACGTGCAGGCTCTTTGCCTTCAGCTTCTAGGTTACGGTTAGCAATCTTAACTTGTGAGTACTCAATCTGTTCACCAGGTAGGAACTCAGAGTCACCAGAGTGAGTAATAGTACACTTACGTAGCATCTGACGAACGATAGTTTCAATGTGCTTATCGTTAATCTTAACGCCTTGTAGACGGTAAACTTCCTGTACTTCGTTAGCAATGTACTGCGTTACCGCGTGTACGCCACGTAGACGTAGGATGTCATGTGGAGACTCTGGACCATCTGCGATCACATCACCACGTTCAACTTTTTCACCTTCGAATACGTTCAACTGACGATGCTTAGGAATCATCTCTTCGTAAGCTTCACCGCTTTCACGTGTGATCACTAGGCGACGTTTACCTTTCGTCTCTTTACCAAAGCTCACAGTACCTGTGTGCTCAGCAAGGATTGCAGGCTCTTTCGGCTTACGTGCTTCAAATAGGTCAGCAACTCGTGGAAGACCACCGGTGATATCTTTGTTACCGCCAGACTTCTGAGGAATACGTGCTAGTGTTGCACCAACACCTACTGCTGCGCCATCTTCGATGTTCACAATCGCTTTACCAGGTAGGAAGTAGTGAGCTGGCATATCAGTACCAGGGATCATTACATCGTTACCTTGCTCGTCAACAAGTTTGATAGCTGGACGCATATCTTTACCTGCTGAAGGGCGAGCTGCTGGGTCAGTTACTTCGCTTGAAGATAGACCAGTTAGGTCATCAGTTTGACGAGATACTGTTACGCCGTCGATCATATCTACGAACTGGATGCGACCTGCTACCTCAGTAATGATAGGTAGTGTGTGCGCTTCCCAGTTTGCAACTGTTTCGCCAGCTTGAACTGTATCACCATCGCCTTTGCTTAGTAGCGTACCGTAAGGCAGTTTGTGTTTCTCTTTAGTACGACCAAACTCATCAACGATAGTTAACTCTGTCGCACGAGAAGTGATAACGATCTTACCGTCATCAGCCAATACAGATTTAGCGTTGTGTAGCTTGATAGAACCGTTGTTCTTAACTTGAACACTGTTCTCTGCCGCTGCTGTCGATGCCGCACCACCGATGTGGAACGTACGCATCGTTAGCTGTGTACCTGGCTCACCGATAGACTGAGCAGCAATAACACCCACTGCTTCACCTTGGTTCACTAGGTGACCACGTGCTAGGTCACGACCGTAACATTGTGCACAACAACCGAAGTCAGAATCACACGTTACTACAGAGCGCACTTTCATGCTGTCTACTGAGTTCTCTTCCATGATTTGACACCACTTCTCATCGATCAGGGTGTTACGTGGAATAAGAACGTCTTCAGTGCCAGGTTTTAGTACGTCTTCAGCAACAACACGACCAAGAGCAAGCTCAGAAAGTGCAACTTTAACATCACCACCCTCGATGTGAGGCATCATGTCGACACCTTCGTGAGTGCCACAGTCATGTTCAGTTACAACAACGTCTTGAGCAACGTCTACTAGACGACGAGTTAGGTAACCCGAGTTCGCTGTTTTCAGTGCCGTATCCGCAAGACCCTTACGAGCACCGTGCGTTGAGATAAAGTACTGAAGTACGTTTAGACCTTCTTTAAAGTTAGCTGTGATCGGCGTTTCGATGATTGAACCATCTGGACGCGCCATCAGACCACGCATACCCGCAAGCTGACGAATCTGTGCTGCAGAACCACGAGCGCCCGAGTCCGCCATCATATAGATGCTGTTGAATGACTCTTGCTGTTCCTCTTCACCGTCACGGTTAACTACCGTTTCAGAAGAAAGGTTTTCCATCATTGCTTTCGCAACACGGTCGTTGGTCGATGCCCAGATATCGATAACTTTGTTGTAGCGTTCGCCCGCAGTAACAAGACCTGATTGGTACTGTTCCTGGATTTCACGTACTTCTTCTTCCGCTTCTGCGATTTCAGTGTACTTAGCTGCTGGTACAACCATATCGTCGATACCAACAGATACACCAGAAAGTGCCGCGTATGCGAAACCTGTGTACATGATTTGGTCAGCGAAGATTACTGTGTCTTTCAGACCTAGTTTACGGTACGCCTCGTTAAGTAGGTTAGAGATTTGCTTCTTACCTAGCTTTTGGTTAACGATGCTGTACGGTAGACCAGCTGGCACGATTTGCCATAGCATTGCACGACCAACAGTGGTGTCTACCATCTTGGTTTCTGTAGTGCTGTTGCCGTCTTCGTCTACAACAGTTTCTGTAATACGTACTTTAACGCGTGCGTGAAGCTCAGCTTGTTTAGTGCGGTATGCTTTCTCAGCCTCTTCTGGGCCAGAAAGGTACATGCCTTCACCTTTCACGTTGATCTTTTCACGAGTCATGTAGTACAGACCCAATACAACGTCCTGAGAAGGTACGATGATCGGATCACCTGACGCTGGCGACAGAATGTTGTTTGTCGACATCATCAGAGTACGAGCTTCAAGCTGTGCCTCTAGAGTTAGAGGTACGTGAACCGCCATTTGGTCACCATCAAAGTCCGCGTTGTACGCCGCACAAACAAGTGGGTGTAGCTGAATCGCTTTACCTTCGATCAGTACTGGTTCGAACGCCTGGATACCTAGACGGTGAAGTGTAGGTGCACGGTTCAATAGTACTGGGTGTTCACGGATTACTTCGTCTAGGATATCCCAAACGACCGCTTCTTCACGCTCTACCATTTTCTTAGCAGCTTTGATTGTAGTCGCAAGACCACGAGTCTCTAGCTTGCTGTAGATGAATGGTTTGAATAGCTCAAGTGCCATCTTCTTAGGAAGACCACACTGGTGTAGACGCAGGTATGGACCTACTGTGATTACAGAACGGCCAGAGTAGTCTACACGTTTACCTAGAAGGTTCTGACGGAAACGACCTTGTTTACCCTTGATCATATCAGCAAGAGATTTCAGAGGACGCTTGTTAGAACCTGTGATCGCACGACCACGACGACCGTTATCTAGTAGCGCATCAACAGACTCTTGCAGCATACGTTTTTCGTTACGTACGATGATGTCCGGAGCAGCTAGCTCTAGAAGACGCTTCAAACGGTTGTTACGGTTGATCACACGACGGTATAGATCGTTAAGATCAGAAGTCGCAAAGCGACCGCCATCTAGAGGTACTAGAGGACGTAGATCTGGCGGAAGTACTGGAAGTACAGTTAGGATCATCCACTCAGGGTTGTTACCCGATGCGATGAACGCTTCTACCAGCTTAAGACGCTTAGTTACTTTCTTACGCTTAGTTTCAGAGTTTGTTGTCTCTAACTCTTCACGCATTTGTTCTGCTTCAGCGTGCATATCCATAGAACCTAGTAGGTCCTTGATAGCTTCCGCACCCATCTTAGCAGTGAACTCGTCGCCCCACTCTTCTAGACGATCTAGATACTCTTCTTCAGTAAGCATCTGACCTTTTTCTAGATCAGTCATACCAGGCTCTGTTACTACGTACATTTCGAAGTACAGAACGCGTTCGATATCACGTAGAGGGATATCCATTAGTAGACCGATACGAGACGGTAGCGATTTTAGGAACCAGATGTGAGCTACTGGTGAAGCCAGTTCAATGTGGCCCATACGGTCACGACGAACTTTAGTTTGTGTAACTTCTACACCACACTTCTCACAGATAACACCACGGTGCTTCAGGCGCTTGTACTTACCACAAAGACATTCGTAGTCTTTAACTGGACCAAAGATACGCGCACAGAACAGACCATCGCGTTCAGGTTTGAACGTACGATAGTTGATCGTTTCAGGTTTTTTAACTTCACCGAAAGACCATGAACGGATCATGTCTGGTGAAGATAGACCGATTTTGATTGCATCAAATTCTTCGGTCTTATGCTGTGCTTTTAGAAAGTTTAATAAGTCTTTCACAATCAGCTCCTGTAAGGAGTTAAAAGGAGCTCACTCGCTAAAGTGAGCACCTTCTTCCAAATAATCGCTTTGATTCTCTCGACTTTCATCAAGAGAGAAAAGGATTACTCTTCGTCTTCTAGCTCGATGTTGATACCTAGCGAGCGGATCTCTTTCAACAGTACGTTGAACGATTCTGGCATGCCAGGTTCCATGCTGTGGTTACCGTCTACGATGTTCTTGTACATCTTAGTACGGCCGTTAACGTCATCCGACTTAACCGTTAGCATTTCTTGTAGCGTGTAAGCAGCACCGTATGCTTCTAGTGCCCATACTTCCATCTCACCGAAACGCTGACCACCGAACTGAGCTTTACCACCTAGTGGCTGCTGAGTTACTAGGCTGTACGAACCAGTTGAACGAGCGTGCATCTTGTCATCAACAAGGTGGTTCAGTTTCAGCATGTACATGTAACCAACAGTTACAGGACGCTCAAACGCATCACCTGTGCGACCATCAAACAGTGTTAACTGACCTGATGTTGGTAGATCTGCTAGCTCAAGAAGTGCTTTGATTGACTCTTCTGGAGCGCCATCAAATACAGGAGTCGCGATTGGTAGACCGCCACGCAAGTTCTTGATCAGAGTACGTACTTCATCATCAGATAGAGAAGCAATGTCTACTTTCTGGCGAGTGTCGCCTAGATCGTAAACTTTTTGTAGGAACTCGCGGAATTTCGCTAGTTCTTGCTGCTCTTTAACCATCTGGTTGATCTTGTCACCGATACCTTTCGCTGCCAGACCTAAGTGTACTTCTAGGATCTGACCGATGTTCATACGCGAAGGTACACCCAGTGGGTTAAGTACGATGTCTACAGGCTGACCTTTCTCATCGTATGGCATGTCTTCAACAGGGTTGATCTTAGAGATTACACCCTTGTTACCGTGACGACCCGCCATCTTATCACCAGGCTGAATGCGACGTTTAACCGCTAGGTAAACCTTAACGATCTTCAGGACGCCAGGTGCTAAATCATCACCTTGAGTGATCTTACGACGCTTAGTTTCGAACTTCTTATCGAAGTCAGCTTTTAGCTCATCCCACTGCTCAGCAAGTTGCTCAAGCTGAGTTTGTAGTGCGTCATCTTCTAGCGTTAGTTCTAGCCACTTCTTACGATCAGTTGTGTCTAGTTTCGCTTCAGAGTAACCGCCTTCAATCAATACAGCTTTAACACGGTTTAGAAGGCCGCCCTCAAGAATCTGGAATTCTTCAGTTAGGTCTTTCTTCGCTTCTTTAAGCTGCATCTGTTCGATTTCAAGCGCACGCTTGTCTTTCTCTACGCCATCGCGAGTAAAGACTTGAACGTCGATGATCGTACCTGATACAGAGTTAGGTACACGTAGTGAAGTATCTTTAACGTCAGATGCTTTTTCACCGAAGATTGCACGTAGTAGCTTCTCTTCAGGCGTTAGCTGAGTTTCACCTTTAGGTGTAACTTTACCAACTAGGATGTCGCCACCCTTAACTTCAGCACCGATGTAAACGATACCTGACTCGTCTAGTTTAGACAGAGCAGACTCACCTACGTTTGGAATATCCGCTGTGATCTCTTCAGAACCAAGCTTAGTATCACGCGCCACACAAGTCAGTTCTTGGATGTGGATAGTCGTGAAACGGTCTTCTTGAACTACGCGCTCAGATACTAAGATCGAGTCTTCGAAGTTGTAACCGTTCCAAGGCATGAACGCGATACGCATGTTTTGACCAAGCGCTAGTTCACCAAGGTCTGTTGAAGGACCATCAGCAAGAACGTCACCGCGTGATACAGGCTCACCTGGCATCACACATGGGCGCTGGTTAATACATGTGTTCTGGTTAGAACGTGTGTATTTAGTCAGGTTGTAGATGTCGATACCAGCTTCACCTGGTACTAGCTCTTCTTCGTTAACTTTAACAACGATACGAGAAGCATCTACTGACTGGATTACACCACCACGTTTAGCAACTGCAGTTACACCTGAGTCAACGGCTACGTTACGTTCAATACCAGTACCAACAAGCGGTTTGTCAGCTTTCAGTGTTGGAACTGCCTGACGTTGCATGTTCGCACCCATCAATGCACGGTTCGCATCATCGTGTTCTAGGAACGGGATAAGCGATGCAGCGATAGATACAACCTGGTTTGTCGCAACGTCCATGTACTGAGCGTGCTCACGAGGGTGTAGACCAGATTCACCTTTCTGACGAGCTGTGATCAGCTCATCTGCAAAAGTACCATCTTCGTTTAGCTTAGCGTTCGCCTGTGCGATAACGAATTGGCCTTCTTCGATTGCAGATAGGTAATCTACTTCGTCTGTTACTACGCCATCTACAACGCGACGGTATGGTGTCTCTAGGAAACCGTACTCGTTACAACGCGCAAACGCAGATAGAGAGTTGATCAGACCGATGTTTGGACCTTCAGGCGTTTCGATAGGACATAGACGACCGTAGTGAGTTACGTGTACGTCACGTACTTCGAAGCCAGCACGTTCACGAGTTAGACCGCCAGGACCCAATGCAGAAATACGACGCTTGTGCGTTACTTCTGATAGCGGGTTGTTTTGGTCCATGAACTGTGAAAGCTGTGAAGAGCCAAAGAATTCTTTAACTGCCGCAGAAATTGGCTTCGCGTTGATCAAGTCTTGAGGCATGATTGCGTCAAGATCGCCTAGGCTTAGACGCTCTTTAACTGCACGCTCAACACGTACTAGACCTACACGGAACTGGTTCTCAGCCATTTCGCCTACAGAACGGATACGACGGTTGCCTAGGTGGTCGATATCGTCCACTTCGCCCTTACCGTTACGGATCGCGATCAGCTTCTTCATCACTTCGATGATATCAGTTTCATCAAGTGTGCCTTGCTCTTGAGCATCTTCACGGCCGATAGAGCTGTTGAACTTCATACGACCAACAGTCGATAGATCGTAACGCTCTTCAGAGAAGAATAGGCTTTCGAATAGAGCTTCTGCAGCTTCTTTTGTTGGCGGCTCACCAGGGCGCATCATGCGGTAGATTTCTACCAATGCAGAAATACGATCAACCGTGCTGTCGATACGTAGTGTTTCTGAAATGAATGGACCGTGGTCTAGATCGTTCGTGAATAGAACTTCTAGCGCTTTGTGGCCAGCCTGAGATAGGTTCGCTAGTGCTTCCAGGCTGATTTCCTGGTTAGCGTTAACAATGATCTCGCCTGTTGCTTCATTGATGTAATCTTTTGATGCAACTTTACCTACGATGTACTCAACTGGTACTTCGATGTGATCAACACCATCTTTTTCTAGTTGGCGGATATGACGAGCTGTTACGCGACGACCTTGCTCAACGTAAACTTTACCATTTGCTTCGATGTCGAATGACGCAGTTTCACCACGTAGACGATCAGGAACCAACTCCATCAATAGAGTTTGGTCTTTCACTTCGAAGTTCACTTTCTCGAAGAAGATATCTAGGATTTCTTCTGTCGACTTACCTAGTGCACGAAGGATGATCGATGCTGGTAGCTTACGACGGCGGTCGATACGAACGTACAAGTTATCCTTAGGATCAAACTCGAAATCAAGCCATGAACCACGGTAAGGAATAACACGTGCGTTGTATAAAACTTTACCTGAAGAGTGGGTCTTACCCTTATCGCTGTCGAAGAACACGCCTGGGCTTCGGTGCAGCTGGGATACGATAACCCTCTCGGTACCGTTGATTACGAAGGTACCATTGTCTGTCATGAGTGGAATTTCACCCATGTAGACTTCTTGTTCTTTAATGTCTTTTACAGTACCTGCTGGCGCGTCTTTATCAAAGATAACTAGGCGTAGTTTTACACGTAGTGGCTTTGAGTAAGTTACACCGCGGATTTGACATTCTTTAACGTCAAAAACTGGCTCACCAAGACGGTAGCTAACGTATTGCAGCTCAGAATTGCCGTTGTAGCTCTGAATCGGGAATACAGAACGGAAAGCGGCTTCAAGACCGTATTGACCTTCAGGATCCTGTTCGATAAATTTGTCGAACGAATCGAGCTGGATCGATAGCAGGTATGGAATGTCCAAAACTTGTGGACGAGTACCAAAGTCCTTACGGATGCGCTTTTTCTCGGTATAAGAGTAAACCATGGGGTTCCTCAGCTCGCTGATAAGTGACCCAAACTGTCCGCCCGCTCCTAGTTACTTAAGGGGGGTAAAGGACAGTGACTAATATAGCTGTTTACTGTAGTGACATTTCATTTCGTAAGAATGAAATGTTTTTTGCATGGATATCAGGCGCTTAAACAGCGGGAAAATTCGCCTATACCCTACAGCGCAAAAAGGCCGGTGGTTAAAAAACCACCAGCCAATTAGCCGTTAGGCTAAGAAACTATGCAATAATTACTTAACAGCAACAGTTGCACCAGCTTCTTCTAGCTGAGCTTTAAGAGCTTCAGCTTCTGCTTTCTCAACACCTTCTTTAAGAGGTGCTGGAGCGCCGTCTACTAGAGCTTTAGCTTCTTTAAGACCTAGGCCAGTTGCGCCACGTACTGCTTTGATTACAGCAACTTTGTTACCGCCAGCAGCTTCTAGGATTACGTCGAATTCAGTTTGCTCAGCAGCAGCTTCGCCTGCAGCAGCGCCGCCAGCTACAACAGCAGCAGCAGCAGAAACACCGAATTTCTCTTCCATTGCTTCGATTAGTTCAACAACTTGCATTACAGACATTTCTGCAACTGCGTCTAGGATTTGCTCGTTAGTAATAGACATAACAATTCTCTTTTAAGTCAACAATAAGTTTATTAAGCAACCAGTAAAAAGCAAGGCTTATGCCGCTGCTTCTTGTTTTTGATCGCGGATAGCTGCGATAGTACGCGCCAGCTTGCCAGCCGAAGCTTCTTTCATGCACATCATTAGGCGTGCAATTGCTTCGTCGTAAGTTGGTAGTGTTGCTAGTACTTCAGCGTCAGTTAAAGCGCCTTCAAATGCAGCAGCTTTGATCTCGAAATCTTTGTTCTCTTTAGCGAAGTCTTTGAAAAGACGCGCTGCAGCACCTGGGTGCTCATTAGAGAATGCGATTAGAGTAGGACCAGTGAAAGTGTCAGTTAGACACTCGTACTCAGTACCTTCAACCGCACGACGAGCAAGAGTGTTACGAACAACTCTCATGTAAACGCCAGCTTCACGAGCTTGTTTACGTAGAGAAGTCATCGCGCCAACTTGAACGCCACGAGAATCAGCTACAACTGCAGAAAGTGCACCACTGGCAGCTTCGTTGACTTCAGCAACAATTGCTTTTTTGTCTTGAAGGTTTAAAGCCATCTTGGATTTACTCCTGGTTGTCGTTACACCACTCACTATCATCACGACAGTGAGAGCTATTGAGGTGCTTCCCCAGAAGAAAGTTAACTATATTACATAGAGCTTTCTGTCAGTTCGGGCACCATCTACGTAGGATAATTAAGTTTGCTTTTACACAAACACCTACGGTCTTGGACGGAGACTGGGTCTTAATTCATTTCGAACTAGGAGACAGTTCAAAGAACCAAAGTTCAGCCCCAACCACAAATATTAGGCGCAAAATTATACACTAATTTTGCGCCTAAGCAAATAAATTATGCTTGAGTGTTCAGGCTAGCCTGATCAACAGCAACACCAGCACCCATAGTAGTAGAGATGCTTACTTTCTTCAGGAAAGTACCTTTCGCTGAAGATGGCTTAGCTTTCTTCAGAGCAACTAGAAGTGCTTCTAGGTTCTCTTTGATCTGCTCAGCAGAGAAGTTTGCTTTACCGATAGTAGTGTGGATGATGCCGTTTTTGTCGTTACGGTAACGAACCTGACCAGCTTTAGCGTTTTTAACTGCTTCAGCAACGTTAGGAGTTACAGTACCAACTTTAGGGTTTGGCATAAGACCGCGAGGACCTAGGATAGTACCTAGTTGACCTACAACGCGCATTGCATCTGGAGAAGCAACAACTACGTCAAAGTTCATTTCGCCTTTCTTAACTTGCTCAGCAAGATCTTCCATACCTACGATGTCTGCGCCAGCTTCTTTAGCTGCTTCAGCGTTAGCACCTTGAGTGAACACTGCAACGCGGATTTCGCGGCCAGTACCGTGAGGTAGTACAGTTGCACCACGTACGTTCTGGTCAGATTTACGAGCATCAATGCCAAGGTTAACAGCAACGTCTACAGACTCAACGAATTTAGCAGTCGCTAGTTCTTGAAGAAGAGCAACAGCTTCGTTGATTTCGTATTCTTTAGTTACGTCAACTTTTTCGCGGATTACGCGCATGCGCTTAGTTAGTTTTGCCATCTTATTAACCCTCTACCACTAGGCCCATTGAACGAGCAGTACCAGCGATAGAACGCTTCATCGCTTCGATGTCAGCACCAGTCATATCAGCAGCTTTAGTTTCTGCGATTTCTTGGATTTGAGCGTCAGTTACAGTACCAACTTTTTCAGTGTTTGGACGACCTGAACCAGACTTAACGCCAGCAGCTTTCTTAAGAAGAACAGCAGCAGGTGGAGTCTTAGTTACGAACGTGAAAGAACGGTCGCTGTATACTGTGATAACTACTGGAGTTGGTAGACCTTTCTCAATAGATTCTGTTTTTGCGTTGAACGCTTTACAGAATTCCATGATGTTCACACCGTGTTGACCTAGTGCAGGACCTACTGGTGGACTAGGGTTAGCCATACCAGCAGCAACTTGTAGCTTGATGTAAGCTTCAACTTTCTTAGCCATGATAATTCCTAAGTTTGGGTACAAACGCTAATCGCGGATCAGCTCCCCGTTTGTGTAAGAAACTTTTTACTTCACTTGAAGTAAAAAGGCGCGAAATTATAGTCATAATCCGCGCCTTATACAACCCTAAAAAGGTGATTTTTTATACTCTTTAACGAAGAGTCTTAGTCCAGCTTTTCAACCTGACCAAATTCAAGCTCAACTGGTGTCGCACGACCAAAGATCGATACAGACACTTTCAGGCGGCTCTTCTCGTAATCCACTTCTTCAACCGTACCGTTGAAGTCAGCAAATGGACCTTCGTTAACACGTACCACTTCACCCGCTTCGTACATTGTACGCGGACGAGGCGCTTCACTCGCTTTCTCAAGACGATTAAGAATCGCGTCAGCCTCTTTATCCGTGATAGGTGCCGGACGGTCTGAGGTACCACCAATGAAGCCCATGACACGCGGCACACTGCGTACTAGGTGCCATGATTCATCGTTCATAATCATCTGAACAAGGACGTAACCTGGGAAGAACTTACGCTCAGATTTGCGACGCTGACCCGCGCGCATTTCCACTACTTCTTCAGTAGGAACCAGTACTTCACCGAATAGCTCTTCCATGCCGTGCATTTTGATATGCTCGCGCAGAGATTGAGCTACACGACCTTCAAATCCAGAGAAGGCTTGAACCACATACCAGCGTTTTTTTGGAGCTTCACTCATGAATAAAAACCCTCTATACCCCAGTTGCTAGAGCTACTAGACGAACCATAATTCCGTCAATACCCCATAGCACTAGAGCCATTACAATACTTACAGCTAAAACGATCAGTGTTGTTTGCATGGTTTCTTGGCGAGTAGGCCAAACAACTTTACGTACTTCCATACGAGATTCTTTTGCAAAACTGATCGCTGCTTTACCTTTAGTCGTTGTTGCTGCAACGCCTAAGGCAGCTGCAATAAGAACAACAACGCCTGCAGCACGAACCACTACAGACATTTCACCATACAGGTAATTACCCACAACAGCGGCAGCTGCCAATACGAAAGCGGCTACCCACTTAAACGTATCTGCTGCGTTTGAGCTATCAGGAGTTTCAGCATTATTTGCTTTCATAAAACCAACCTGTTACAAGTCTTAATATAGACGACAACAACCCCGCTGTTGCAGGGCAAACTCCATATCGCTGAAAAAATCAGCGTACTCTTCTTAAGATTAAGCCTCTTTGCTTAATCTTGCTCTGCGCCCAACCCACTTCTGAACAAGAAAACAGCAAAAATAATGTTGAGTGCAGAAAAAGGGCATCAAATGATGCCCTTTTTGCTACTGGTTCGTCAAATCTAATTCAAGATTTTCCGAAAGCATCGCTAATTCGCTATGAATTAGTCGAAGATCTTAGCAACAACACCAGCACCTACTGTACGGCCACCTTCACGGATCGCGAAACGTAGAC
>NZ_JAWOQN010000459.1:0-721 GCF_033337395.1 Vibrio sp. YT-19(2023)
AAGCGCAACCAACGTATTCTGGCCAGTATTGCCTGCCATTCGCTCTAAAGCCGATGCGCGAATGATGTCACTGATGGAAGAATCTTGAGCCGTATAAGCCAAGGCATCTGAACCACCTCTATGACCTATCGCGTCTGCATAAAATGCGACCGAAAAGTGCTGAGTGTTGCGATACTTTGATTTTGGGAACCATTGACCAATCTGCTCATCGGCCCACTTCGCATCTTTATCATCATGACAAGCGGTACAAACATTGGGCGTATTAATATGCTTGCTTAAATCTGGGCGCGGAACGTGCCAACTGTGGTCTCTACGCGGGTCTACCTGCATATAGGTCGTCTCCGGCATGTGGCACGTTGTGCATTTTGATGCCTCGGTGTTCGCTTGATGAAAGGTGTGGTTTTCTGACAGATAATCTGACGCTACATGGCATTGCGCACATACTGCTTCTTCAGGGATTTTAAGTTGGGCGGTATGTGGATCGTGACAATTTGTGCACGTTACGCCTTTCTCTGCCATAGCCGATTGCAAAAACGAGCCGTAAACATAGTCCTCATCGTAAATTTGGCCATCGTGATAATAGAGCTCAGGGGTAATTAAACTCAGACGGTACTTATCAAGAAACGTACCTTTGACGTGATCCGCTTCTTCATCCAACTGGGTACGTCGACTGTGGCACTGAGCGCAAGTTTGAACTTGGTTGGTTGGCACAATGTCTTTT
>NZ_JAWOQN010000460.1:0-720 GCF_033337395.1 Vibrio sp. YT-19(2023)
AACGCTATTTGAATGCAAACAAGTTTGAGCAAGTTGCTGAATCAAATTTGCGTGTATTTGAAGCATATACTCCCCAAATATCATTGAATCCACACTAACCATCATCATTCGAATCCGCGCAAGCGGAGGATTTCGCTCGTCTGAAGCTCATTTAAGGGATGTAGGTCACGTTTTTTTTAATGAGATGCGCTTATTGTTTTACGTCTGAACTTCTTATTTTTTGCTCGAAAGCGTGATTTTACCCTAAAAAAGACTATTTACACAAAAAGTACCTATAAGATATCACTCTAAATTCTGCCTATAGAATGTCAGTTAAAGAGGTAACGTTCTTATGAGAATAAATATGTAAACTAGGTATATAGAATAAATATAAGAATAAATATTTAAGAAAAGACAATCGCTTCGCTCAAAGATACCTCCCATCAAAAGCATTTCACCAAAGTGTAATAAAACAAACAATCCCTGCTTTTGACGGGCCCCAACAGCCAGCTTTGTTTACTTACCATAAAACAAGTCCCAATATCTAGGTGGCTGCGCTGAACATTTCTTTTGTCATACGACAGGAAACTATAGAGCATATACGTATAATTCCGTGAAAAGTCTTACTCGCTACGCTCGCGCATTCTAGCAAGGCAAAGGGCCATTTTTGTACCGGAATCTCTGTGAATAAAAGAAAGCTTTTGATAGCTCGGGAAGGACGCATCTTACTCACTTCGTGAG
>NZ_JAWOQN010000461.1:0-719 GCF_033337395.1 Vibrio sp. YT-19(2023)
AATTTTCGTAACGGATGTTGAGCGTGTGGTTCGTATCCGTACTGGTGAAGAAGACGAAGACGCGATTTAAGATTTCACTACAATTGCATTTTTGATTAAGCTAAAAGGGAGCCCAATAAGGCTCCTTTTTTATTTCATGCATTCAGGTACGCTCTCATGTTTAAGCGTTTTGTTCTCTCTTTAGCCTTTCTAATCATGGCTGCGGTAGTGAGTTTTCAAGTCATCTTTACCGTGCCGGAACATCCACAGATCATCACACAAACTGGTTCTGAAATTACCGAAGATATTCGATGTATAGAGTTTAGCGGAGCAAAAGCTCTGGACGATAACGGTGAACTCAACCTTTTAGTTTGGAACATCTACAAGCAAAATCGCGCTAACTGGCAATCTGAGCTGGAGTTGTTCTCGGCAGATAAGCAATTGTTATTGCTGCAAGAAGCTAGCATGACAGACAGTTTTAAACAATGGTTGGTAGATGGCAGCTGGGTCAGCAACCAAGTCAGCGCGTTTAAAGCGTTAGGCAGCGGAGCTGGCGTGATTAGTATTGCTCAAAAGCAGCCAGTTAAAGCATGCGCGTACACGTCAAAAGAACCGTGGTTGCGTTTGCCAAAATCGGCGTTGTACAGCCAGTATCGTTTAAGTAATGGTGAGAGCTTGGCCGTTATCAATGTGCATGCGATCAACTTTACCGTTGGAACGGAAGAATATACTTCGCAACT
>NZ_JAWOQN010000462.1:0-718 GCF_033337395.1 Vibrio sp. YT-19(2023)
TCGGTACGTTAGTAACGAAAATCTATAAGTGAAGCGGTAGAGTCCGATCTCGATGCGTCATCATCGAGGCACACAATGACGCAAGGCGGAGGAAAATTTATTTTCCGATACCGCAGTGTTAATACTGGCGAACTCGCCAACTGTGTGCCTATATTTCGAGGTACACCTCGAACAGCGTTCCTGTTTTTTGCTGTGTTTTGTGCCGTCCAACGATTATCCAACCAAAATCCAACGACTATCCAACCAAAATCAGCGCAACACCATGCGAATAACGTTGAATCCAACGGCTATCCAACAGAAAAACAACCAAAATCGATGATTGAGCATGTAGGGTGTTGTTGATGGTGCTTTGAAGTTTTGAAATATATTTTTTTCGCACGATAGAAACAAAAAAGCCTCCCAATCGGGAGGCTTTTTTGTAGGGATTGGTAATGATCGGTAAAAAGGATCATTGAGATCAAACGCTTTTAGGATTAATCTCTTTCCCCATATGTGACAAAACCAGCCGTAGGAAGCTGGTTTTCGTCGGGATACTCTAACGTTTGAACCGCGTTTAGAAGTCCTTTCATGATAGATCATATCAAGCAAGCACTTCAAGAGTAATATTCCCCAAGTAGTCGGTGGTAGGATTAAGAGTCACTAGGGCTATGAGACAGCATAGAGGTGTAGAAGTCTAAGGACTTCCTCCACAAATCAGAGACTTTCAACATAGTACGTT
>NZ_JAWOQN010000463.1:0-718 GCF_033337395.1 Vibrio sp. YT-19(2023)
GCCGTGATCCACACCTTTCCAATCCACACCGACGAGCTGTGCCCCCCAGATGCCAACAGCCATGAAGATCATCGCAAGTAGTGGCATTGAGATAGCCCCAGCCCAAAAACGTGGTGCAATCACTCGTTTCAGTGGGTCAACTGCCATCATTTCTAAGCTTGAAAGCTGCTCAGTAGCTTTCATCAAACCAATTTCTGCCGTCAGCGCAGAGCCTGCACGTCCAGCGAAAAGAAGCGCAGTAACCACCGGCCCAAGTTCACGCAGTAGTGACAACGCGACCATCTGACCAAGACTGCCTTCCGCGCCGTAATCCACCAGCACTACATAGCCTTGCAAGCTAAGAACCATGCCGATGAACAAACCGGAGACTACGATGATAGCCAGTGATTGCACGCCAACGGAATACAACTGTTTGATGAGTAGAGGAAAACTTTTAGAGGGTTGAGGCTTAGAGAAGATAGCGCCAACAAGCATCAAGGTTGCACGGCCAAAAGCTTCACAGATGGCGAGCGTGCGTCTTCCTAATGAAGCGACAAATTGAATAAAGCTAGCGACCATCAAATAGATCCTTTTCGATACTTTGCGCAGGAAAACGAAACGGCACTGGGCCATCTGCATCACCTTGTAAGAACTGCTGCACTCGCGGGTCTGGGTTTTGACTCAACTCCTCTGGCGTGCCAAACGCGATGATCTTGCCATCTGCTAGTAGGTAAACCCA
>NZ_JAWOQN010000464.1:0-717 GCF_033337395.1 Vibrio sp. YT-19(2023)
CTGTCTCGAAAGGCATTAAACCACTTCAGCACGTCGCCGATTCTCTCAAAGATGTTGCTGCGGGTGGCGGTGACTTAACTGCGCGTCTAAAAGTGGAAAGTAAAGACGAAGTTGGCGAAGTCGCGGCTGCCTTTAATGAATTTATGGATAAACTTCACCCACTGATGCAGGACATTCATCGATCTGCTTCTGCCGTTCAAACAGTTTCTGAAGAACTGAATGATCAAACGCGCACAGCGAGCGGTCAAATGCAGAGTCACTGTTTGGAAACGGATAAAGTGGTGACAGCCGTAACAGAGATGAGCATGACGGCAAAAGAAGTCGCAAGCAATACAAATGCCACTGCGCAGGCCATTGACGATGCGAACGATCAGGTGACCGAAGCCCAACGAGAGGTCGAACAAGCGATTCAAGGCATTACTGAGTTGGTTACAGAGATCAACAGCACATCGGATGCTATCTCTGAGTTGAGTCAGCAAACGGAGCAGATTACCAAAGTATTGGATGTGATTGGCGAGATTGCTGAGCAGACCAACTTATTGGCGCTCAATGCGGCAATTGAAGCCGCGCGAGCGGGCGAGCAAGGGCGTGGATTTGCAGTGGTGGCCGATGAAGTGCGTTCACTAGCGAGCCGTACGCAAAATAGCACTCATGAGATTGGCGATATGCTTAAACAGCTACAAAGTGGGGTATCTCGAGCCGTCACGACCATGTCCG
>NZ_JAWOQN010000465.1:0-717 GCF_033337395.1 Vibrio sp. YT-19(2023)
CTGTTCGGAAATCATTGGACTTGCGGTACACAAGCGCACCAACTGCACCAGTGCGGCAGGGTGTTCATCCAACAATTCTAAGTACGTCGTGCGCGTGCAAATATTGTGCAGTAAGTGCAACACTCGCGGTAAACCAAATTGAGCATCTGGGTGGGCAAACACCGCATCAAACACTTTTGGCATCAAGCGGTTTAAGACCTCTCGCCCACGGGGGCCGAGCGTTTTCTTGGCCAAGTCGGCTTTAAAGTTGATGATAGCTTTAGAGAATATGGCGGGCTCTTCAACTTGAATATCCTGCTCTAAAATCAGCTCTAGCACATCTTGTTTATTGGCCATATCCCATAATTCATGGAAATGACGAGCAATCGTGCTGCCCTCATCTTCTTCGTCGTCACCAATCAAGGTTTCAAATACTTGATGCACTTTATTCATGTGCTGCTGAGTTTGTTCGATGAGCAGATCCCACGACTCTAGCTGCATCGCAGTTGCCAGTTTTAAACGCTCAATGTCGCAATCGGGCAGCGTTTGAGTCTGCTTGTCAGCCATTGCTTGCAGTAGATTTTCTAGCTGGCGTAAATATTTATATGCCGCTTCCAGATTGCTGACTTCTTGCGGGGTTAACAGTGCAAGATCTTCAATACCATTTAAGGTTTCGAGCAAGCCACGATTGCGCAAAGATGGCTCTCGCCCGCCACGAATCAGTTGGAAAACTTGCGC
>NZ_JAWOQN010000466.1:0-715 GCF_033337395.1 Vibrio sp. YT-19(2023)
GCCCCCCATTGGGAACCATTCCAAGTGATAACTAAACAAAGTAATCAATAACACGCCAACCACATAGCCAGGCAAGGCATAACCGACGAATATCAAAATGGAGGAGGTGGAATCAAACACAGAACCGTGCTTGAGGGCTTTGTAATAGCCAAGCGGTATCGAGATGAAGTAGCTGATAAAGAAAGTCATGCCACCATAAAACAGCGAAACAGGCAGACGCTCTGCAATCATATCCGATACTGGTTCGTAATAACGCGTTGATTCACCCAAGTCCAACGTCACTAATCGACTCAACCAATCAACGTAAGCTTCCATCACAGGTTTATCCAACCCGTAGAATGCGTTTAGCTCAGCGATTTGCTCATCAGACAGTGCAGTATTGCCACCCGCTGACGTCATCGATGCTGCGCCGTCTCCCTGAGACTGCATTTGTGACAGCATGCGTTCAACTGGCCCACCCGGTACAAATCGAGTGATGGCAAAGATAAGAATGGTGATACCGAGAAACGTCGGAATGACTAACGCTAAACGGCGTAAAAAGTACGACAGCATATACAACTTGCTCCTTGTCTACTGTCCAAATTAGGCGGGTTTGGTGGGAAGTTTCCGGCCCAAAATGGTGCATATCTATCCGCGTAGTAACTAAAGCTGTTGAAACACACTCCCTGCGATTCAATAACTAGTTTTTTCTTCTACGGCAATAATTTCAGCGTCA
>NZ_JAWOQN010000467.1:0-715 GCF_033337395.1 Vibrio sp. YT-19(2023)
ACGGGTTTGAGTCACATCGAAGCAGGCTCATTTGTCTCCCCCAAATGGGTTCCGCAAATGGCAGATTCCAAAGAAGTCATGCAAAATATCACGCGAAGAGCCTTGGTGACTTACTCGGCACTCACCCCCAACCTCCAAGGGTTAGAGCAAGCCTTAGATGCTGGCGCCAATCAGGTCGCCATTTTCACTTCGGCTTCAGAAGGCTTTTGCCAGCATAATATCAACTGTTCAATTACAGAGAGCTTGAAACGCTTCGAGCCATTAATGGTTCAGGCCGATAAATACCATGTTCCAGTTCGTGGATATCTATCGTGCGTCGTCGATTGCCCTTACGATGGGGCGACATCTCCAACACAAGTGGCCAACATATCGCAAGCGTTGATCGAGTTGGGATGCTACGAGGTGTCCTTGGGCGACACGATCGGAACCGGTACGCCTAATCGTGTAAAAGAAATGCTGGAATCGGTGTTAGCGAGCATTCCAAACCAACGTTTAGCCGTACACTTTCATGATACATGGGGGCAAGCGCTGGCAAATATCTACCAGGCCTTAAGCATGGGCATCAACACGGTAGACAGCAGTGTCGCAGGATTGGGAGGGTGTCCGTACGCACATGGTGCATCTGGCAATGTTGCTACAGAAGACGTGTTGTATTTATGCCAAGGCTTGGGCATTGAAACTGGCGTGGATTTGGAGCTGTTAGCCAAAGCAGGAT
>NZ_JAWOQN010000468.1:0-714 GCF_033337395.1 Vibrio sp. YT-19(2023)
TTTCGATGTAACGCTACCAGAAGTTGCAGGCTCATTGTCATCCAGAATTACGGATAACTTTCAGATATTGAAACCTGCATCTTCAAGTTGAATGGGTATAGACAATGCATTTGGGAATTCTCTTGGTGCTTATTAACTGTTAAAGACCTAAAAACCAGCTAGGATCAACAGTTACTTTTTCAACTAACTCTGTTTTAACGCCTAAACTAAGTTCCTTAAGCTTATCGGCTAACTGATCACCATCGACCAAGTCAATCGAAGCTTTTGTAAAGTTACCTGTAGTGATAAACATCCCACGATCAGCTCTACCAACGGTTGCACCCCTAAAATCACGGATCTCGGGAGCCCCAACGGAACCTTTGTACTTTTTACACTGAAAAGCGATATGAAAGCTCATCAAACCGTTGATTCGGGCAATTCCTTTGCCATCGATACCACCATCACCCGTGCGGCCAGTCACTTCAACATGGATAAAACCTGATTCTCTCAATAATCTCTGTGTTAGTCGCTCAAACGCATCCGGGCTCATTTCTTCAATTAGCACATGATGCAGTTTTTCACGCCAAAGCATAGCCCTGAGAGATCCCCTCATAATTTCCCCAAAGCGTAACCATGTTTGAATAGATTTTGAGCAGGCAGGGTTGCAGCCACGAGTAAGTCTTCCCTTGTTATTGTGTAGCCAGAATGCCGCAAAACTTCCATGCCTAAGCGAAC
>NZ_JAWOQN010000046.1:0-29502 GCF_033337395.1 Vibrio sp. YT-19(2023)
GCTAGTGCGTCTAGACGTAGATCTGGCACAGGAACCACACCAGTGTTTGGTTCAATGGTACAGAACGGGAAGTTTGCTGCTTCGATACCCGCTTTAGTTAGTGCGTTGAACAGAGTTGATTTACCTACGTTAGGTAGACCAACGATGCCACATTTAAAACCCATGATAGTAACCTTATTCAGCTTTGAACGTGTGGAGGCGATTTTGTGCTTTAGATAGGCCATCCTTAATCAGGATATCTAGACAACGAACAGCCTCATCAGCTGCTGCATCTAAAAGCTCTTGCTCTTTAGCTGGCGCTTTACCTAATACAAAACCCGCCACTTTATCTTTGTGTCCCGGATGACCAATGCCAATACGAAGACGATAAAAATCTTTGTTATTGCCCAGTTTGCTAATGGTGTCACGCAGACCGTTGTGTCCACCGTGCCCCCCACCTTTTTTAAACTTAGCGACACCTGGCGGTAAGTCTAGCTCGTCATGAGCAACCATGATCTCTTCAGGTTTAATTTGATAAAATTTCGCAAGCGCTGCGATCGATTTACCTGATAGATTCATGAAGGTGGTTGGGATAAGCAAACGGAGATCCTGGCCATTGACCATAATGCGTCCTGTTAGACCAAAAAACTTTGGTTCGTTCTTCAGTGTAACGTTGTGAACGCGTGCTAATTCTTCTACAACCCAAGCGCCCGCATTGTGACGAGTTCTGGCGTATTCTGGTCCTGGATTAGCAAGACCAACAAGAAGTTTGATTTGTTGACTCAAGGTTAGGATCTCTCTGGAATCTCAAAAAGCGCAGTATGATAGCACAGAAAACTCGCGGTGGGCGACCAAGGGATTTTCTAGTTATCAGTACAAATAAAAAAACACCCCAAAGAGGGGTGCTTTTGAAATCAGTGTAACTGAAATGTTCGTATTAGTTGAACATTGCAGAGATTGACTCTTCGTTGCTGATACGACGAATCGCTTCAGCCAGCATGCGAGATAGGCTTAGTGTTGTCACTTTACCTGTTGCAGCCATCTCTTTAGACAGAGAGATAGAGTCAGTTACGATAACTTGGTCAAGAACTGAGTTCTTGATGTTATCCGCAGCGTTGCCTGAGAATACTGCGTGAGTAGCGTAAGCGAATACACGCTTAGCACCGCGCTCTTTTAGTGCTTCAGCTGCTTTACATAGTGTGCCACCTGTGTCGATCATGTCATCAACGATCACACAGTCACGACCTTCAACATCACCGATTAGGTTCATTACTTCAGAAACGTTTGCACGTGGACGACGCTTATCTACGATTGCGATGTCGATGTCGCCTAGTGCTTTTGCTGTTGCACGAGCACGAACAACGCCACCTAGGTCAGGAGATACCACTACAGGGTTATCTAGACCGCGAGCCTGCATATCTTCAAGTAGCACTGGCGTGCCGAAGATGTTGTCTACAGGTACATCGAAGAAGCCTTGAATTTGCTCTGCGTGTAGGTCGATAGTTAGAACGCGGTCAACACCAACGTTAGATAGGAAATCAGCAACAACTTTTGCAGTAATTGGCACACGCGCAGAACGTACACGACGGTCTTGGCGAGCGTAGCCGAAGTAAGGGATAACTGCAGTGATACGGCCTGCTGAAGCACGGCGCATTGCATCAATCATAACAACCAATTCCATTAGGTTGTCGTTAGTCGGTGCACAAGTGGATTGAATGATGAAAACATCGCTACCACGAACATTCTCATTGATTTGAACTGCAACTTCGCCATCAGAAAAGCGAGAAACAGATGCATCACCAAGAGAGATGTAAAGACGATCAGCAATACGTTGGGCTAGTTCAGGTGTTGCGTTACCAGCAAATAGCTTCATATCAGGCACGGTGGAAACCTCGGGTTTGCGTCCAGTTTAAATAGGTCGGTGTGAGGCTGATTGGTATTCAGCCAAAGTCTCTTTTAATGGCGAAATATTGCGCCCTTGAGCGACAAATGCCGAGACTTTATCAGAGAGTTGTGCAAGGATAGTTTCTGCTTCAGATTTGCTCGAAAATTCAGCAAAAACGCAAGATCCTGTCCCCGTCAATCTTGACGGCGCGTATTGTAGCAGCCAAGAAAGTTGCTTATCAACCTCTGGGTAGAGCATTCGTACAATTTTTTCGCAATCGTTTACGCTTGGCGTATTTAAAAGTGTTTCTAGATCTCGTTTTGGGGTGTTTCGCGTCAGATCTGGATGACAAAAAACGTCGACGGTTGCGATAGATACATTCGGTCTGACGACTAAATACCACTTTTCTTCGGGATAAGCAGGAGAGAGTCTTTCACCAACACCTTCAGCAAAAGCTGCAAATCCGCGCACAAATACGGGCACGTCTGCGCCCAGTTTTAAACCAATTTCAGCCAGTTCGTCGTCAGTTAGATTCAGTTGCCATAAGTAATTCAGTGCCACTAATGCTGTAGCTGCATTCGATGAGCCCCCACCAATGCCTCCACCCATAGGCAGCACTTTCTGTAGCTCAATATGCGCGCCAAAAGGGCAGTTTGAGTAAGCTTGAAGCGCGGTTGCTGCTTTCCAAATTAAATTGTCTTGAAGAGGCAGACCTTCTATCTCTGGAGAAATTGTAATATCACCAGAATAGTTCGCTTGAATAGTGAGCTCATCGCCGTGATCGACGAATTGGAATAAGGTTTGTAACTCGTGGTAGCCATTCTCTGTACGGCCGTTGATATATAGAAAGAGATTCAATTTCGCTGGTGATGGCCAGCGTGTTGAAAGTTCAATCATTGGGTGATGTTCCATTTTGTGATCACTAGATTTATTTTGACATCAGCTGTGGTGAGTTTCAGCTTATTTGGCAGAGGGAGAGACTGTTCATGCCATTGAACGTCGCCATATCGTTGATATGCAATACTCCAATCATTTAAACCAATTTGTTTGTTTAACGCTTGCAGTGTATTGGTTGGAGACAGTTGGAATTTGTCGGCATCGGTCGGTAGACCTAATAGCCAGTCAGGCATGTGTTCGACGGGCATCATCAACCCTGTAAGACGGTAAATCAGCTGGTTAGCACTGCGAGAAGAAAGGACCTGATCGTCGTAAGTTTCTACTGTGGCGCCTTGTGGGGTGATGGTGAGCTTTAATGCCGTTTGTCCGAGAATCGTTGTTAAACGCAACTGGCTTAGTGCTGAAGAATGTTTCCAGTAGAAGTTTAAATTTTGTCTTTGGTCTGGGCCAATATAACCAAGTTTCCCCGTTGCTTGAAAATCTTGGATGGTTTCGAGTCGCTGCTCATGAGCTTGCCATTCAACGCTGGTAACACTTTCAGGAACGGACGAACAACCAGCGAGCAGTAAGCTCGACAAGAAAAAAAGAATAAAGGAGCGTAACGTCATGTTTGATGGCTTATTAATCAGTTTTATCGGGAATCACTCACAACTATAGCATTGAAAAGTCGCACTTAGGAAAACAAATCCGGCTTACCCTTTCAATAAATGCGTGCTTACAGTAAAATTCTGGACCTATTTTATAACCTATCCCAGAGATACCACGTTAGATGTCCTTGCTTGCTATTGGAATTAATCACAATACAGCGTCTGTCGACTTGCGAGAGAAGGTGGCGTTTGGTCCGGATAAACTCGGCCCTGCACTCGAGCAACTTAGAGAGCACGAAGCAGTTAACGGCAGTGTGATTGTTTCAACCTGTAACCGAACTGAGTTGTACTGCGATGTTAAGCAAGGAGCGCGAAACAAGTTGATCGATTGGCTTGCTCAATTTCATCAAGTGAGCCGCGAAGATTTAATGCCGAGTTTGTATGTTCATGAAGAACAAGCTGCAATAAAGCATTTGATGCGCGTATCGTGCGGTCTTGACTCTCTGGTGTTGGGTGAGCCTCAAATTTTGGGGCAGGTAAAGCAAGCATTTTCTGACTCGCGAGATCATCAAGCTGTCGATGCCTCGATTGATAAACTGTTTCAAAAGACGTTCTCAGTCGCCAAACGGGTGAGAACAGAGACAGATATTGGTGGTAATGCCGTGTCCGTGGCTTATGCGGCATGTACACTGGCAAAACATATTTTTGAGTCGTTATCAGATTCAACCGTGCTTTTAGTTGGTGCGGGTGAGACGATTGAATTGGTCGCGAAGCATTTAGCGTCCAACGGTTGCACAAAAATGATTGTCGCGAACCGCACTAAAGAGCGCGCGCAAGGCTTAGCGGACCAATTTGGCGCAGAAGTGATCAGTTTGAACGAAATTCCTGAACATTTGGCGAAAGCGGATATTGTGATTAGCTCAACGGCGAGCCCATTGCCTATTATTGGCAAAGGTATGGTCGAAACGGCTCTAAAGCAGCGCCGGCATCAACCTATCTTGTTGGTCGATATTGCGGTGCCGCGAGATGTGGAGTCGGAAGTCGGTGAACTGAACGACGCATATCTGTATTCTGTTGATGACTTGCAATCTATCATCGACAGCAACATTGAGCAGCGTAAAGTCGAAGCGATTCAAGCTGAAGCGATTGTTAGTGAAGAAAGCGCTGCATTTATGACATGGTTGCGTTCACTGCAAGCCGTCGATAGTATTCGCGACTATCGCAAATCAGCCAACGAAATTCGTGAAGAGTTACTGAGCAAAAGTTTGCAATCTTTAGCGGCAGGCGCAGATCCGGAGAAAGTGCTGCGCGAGCTGAGTAATAAACTCACCAACAAACTGATTCACGCTCCAACTCGCGCATTGCAAAGTGCAGCAGAGCAAGGCGAACCAGCAAAATTAACGATTATCCGCCAAACACTTGGCTTGGATGATCTATAACTCACGCTTTTTATTAAGAAAACGACACTATGAAAGCCTCTATTCTGACTAAGCTAGAAACGCTAGTAGAACGTTACGAAGAAGTTCAACATCTTCTTGGTGATCCTGATGTAATTGGAAATCAGGACAAATTCCGTGCTCTATCAAGAGAGTACTCTCAGCTAGAAGAAGTAACCAAGTGCTTCCAAGCTTATCAACAAGCACAAGAAGATCTTGTCGCCGCTGAAGAGATGGCAAACGAAGACGACGAAGAAATGCGTGAAATGGCGCAAGAAGAAATCAAAGAAGCGAAAGCGACGATTGAGCGTCTTACTGATGAGTTACAGATTCTTCTTCTGCCAAAAGATCCGAACGATGATCGTAACTGTTTCCTAGAAATTCGTGCAGGTGCGGGTGGCGACGAAGCGGGTATCTTCGCGGGTGATCTATTCCGTATGTACAGCAAGTACGCAGAAAAGCGTGGCTGGCGCATCGAAGTCATGTCTTCAAACGAGGCAGAGCACGGTGGTTACAAAGAGATGATCGCGAAAGTAAGCGGCGACGGTGCATACGGCGTGTTGAAATTTGAGTCAGGCGGTCACCGTGTACAGCGTGTTCCAGCAACAGAGTCTCAAGGTCGTGTGCATACTTCTGCTTGTACAGTAGCAGTAATGGCGGAAATCCCTGAAGCGGATCTGCCAGAGATCAAAGCAGCAGACCTGAAAATCGATACGTTCCGTGCATCTGGCGCGGGTGGTCAGCACGTTAACACCACGGATTCTGCAATCCGTATTACCCACTTACCAACGGGTACGGTAGTAGAGTGTCAGGATGAGCGTTCACAGCACAAGAACAAAGCGAAAGCAATGGCGGTTCTTGCTGCTCGTATCGTTCAAGCGGAAGAAGAGCGTCGTGCCGCAGAAGTGTCTGATACACGTCGTAACCTTCTAGGTTCTGGTGACCGTAGTGACCGTATTCGTACCTACAACTACCCACAAGGTCGTGTGTCTGATCACCGTATCAACCTAACCATCTATCGTTTGAACGAAGTGATGGAAGGTGACCTGCAAAGCTTGATTGATCCTGTGATTCAAGAGCACCAAGCAGACCAACTTGCGGCGCTCGCAGAGAACGGCTAATCGATGAGCCAAGTTCAATCGATTGAGCAAGCACTGAAAAGTGCGACGGCGAAACTGGCAGAAGGCGGCAAAGAGTCGCCTTCTCTCGATGCAGCTGTACTCCTTTGCCATGTCCTTGGCAAACCACGAACTTACCTGCTGACCTGGCCAGAAAAAGCGTTAGAAGCAGAGCAAAAATCTCAGTTTGACGCTCTACTTGAACGACGTTTAACTGGTGAACCCGTCGCTTATATTATTGGTGAGCGAGAGTTTTGGTCTTTACCGTTCAAAGTTTCTCCCTCTACCTTGATCCCAAGACCGGATACAGAACGTTTGGTCGAGGTTGCACTCGATAAGACCTACGAGCAAACTGGGCCTATTTTAGATCTTGGAACGGGGACGGGGGCAATTGCTATCGCACTCGCATCTGAAATGCCAAAACGTCAAGTGATGGGCGTAGATCTCAAACAAGAAGCGAAAGCACTTGCAGAGTACAATGCTGAGCAGCTAAACATCAAAAATGTGACCTTTGCTCAAGGCAGTTGGTTTGAGCCTATTACAGAAGGTACGAAGTTTGCTTTAATTGTCTCCAACCCGCCATATATTGATGAAAAAGATCCACATTTATCCCAAGGTGATGTGCGCTTTGAGCCAAAATCTGCATTAGTTGCTAAAGAGAATGGCTTAGCTGATATTCGTCATATCTCGGATCTTGCTCGTCAGTATCTTGAAGTGGGCGGTTGGCTGGCATTTGAACATGGTTATGATCAAGGTGAGGCGGTGCGTGAGATAATGCGTGGCTTTGGTTACCAACAGGTCGCTACGGAAAAAGATTATGGCGGTAACGATCGAGTAACGCTTGGTTGTCTGGCCAGTTAATCATGGAAGTCAGCAAACACTAACTAAAAAGAGAAGAAAAATGTACGTAGCTCTAAAACACATACACTTAGTGACGATCGCTCTCAGCGCGACGCTACTATCGATCCGATTCGTGTTAATGATGATGAACTCACCGAAGCGAAATAATCGCTTTTTGAAAGTGTTTCCCCACATCGTTGATACTGCATTGCTAGTGTCAGGTATCGCGCTTATTTTCATTACGGGTTTCATCCCGTTTACCGATGCCGCACCGTGGTTAACAAACAAAATCACCTGCGTACTGGCGTACATTGCGCTTGGATTCTTCTCATTGAAACTTGCGAAAAACAACCTACTGAAGATATTTGGCTTTTTCGGCGCATTAGGTTGGTTGGTCATGGCTGCAAACATTGCTGTGTCTAAGAGCCCTACGTTATTTGGATAGACGTCATGTTAGAGTTTTTTGACGAAGATTTTGACAATATACCGTTGGTGGAAGGTGCGCTTGAGCTCAACAAAGCGATTAACCCAGAAACCAAAGTACATTGGGCGAAACAAGAGTTAGAGCGTCTTTACAAAGATGCAGAAGCCACGCTTGTTCATGAAACCGATGAAGAGCAACGATTTGATGCATTCCTACGACTGTTTTTCCACGAGTGGGGGTTCAAAGGCGACGAGCAGGAATACTTTATTTCGGACAACAGCTTCATCGATAAAGTTTTGGAGCGCAGAAAAGGTATTCCTGTGAGCTTAGGTTCGATTTTGTTATACCTAGGCAAAAAGCTGGGTTTCCCGCTTAAGGGAGTTACTTTCCCTACTCAGTTCCTGTTAAAAGTCGACTGGATGCATAAGAAGCCAGACTACATCAACCCATTTAATGGTGAGTATGTAGGTGAAAGGATTCTTCAAGCTTGGCTTATTGGCCAGGAAGGACCGCTAGCTCAGCTAAAGCCTGAACATTTTGAGGAAGCTGACAACCCAACAATTATTGGTCGCTGGTTGGCATTGATTAAAAGTGCGATGTTGCGTGAAGAGCATTATACGCTGGCATTACGTTGTACGAATCTTGCTCTAACGTTTGTGCCAGATGACCCATACGAAATTCGTGACCGTGGTTTTATTTTCCAACAGCTAGAGTGCCCTCAAGTAGCGGTATCAGATTTTCAGTACTTTATTGACCAATGCCCTGACGATCCGGCTTCCGAGCTACTAAAATCACAAGTTAATGTGATGAGTGAAACGCACGTCACACTTCACTAATTTTATCGATGTGCCGAACTGTGGCGTATCGTGGACAGAAAAAGAGAATTAAAATGGAACAGAAAATCGTTAATATCGGCGACATTCAGGTTGCTAACGACAAGCCATTCACCCTATTTGCAGGTATGAACGTTCTTGAGTCTCGTGATCTTGCGATGCAGATCTGTGAGCACTACGTAAAAGTAACGGAAAAACTTGGTATTCCTTACGTATTTAAGGCGTCGTTTGACAAAGCAAACCGCAGTTCTGTTCATTCATACCGTGGTCCAGGTCTGGAAGAAGGTATGAAAATCTTTCAGGAGCTGAAAGACACTTTTGGTGTAAAGATCATCACGGACGTTCACACTGAAGCGCAAGCTCAACCTGTCGCTGACGTGGTAGACGTTATTCAGCTTCCTGCATTCCTAGCTCGTCAAACTGACCTTGTTGAAGCTATGGCCAAAACAGGTGCGGTTATCAACGTGAAGAAACCTCAATTTATGAGCCCAGGTCAAGTGGGTAACATCGTTGAGAAGTTCGCAGAATGCGGTAACGACAAGATCATCCTATGTGAGCGCGGTTCTTGCCACGGCTACGACAACTTAGTGGTTGATATGCTTGGTTTTGGTGTGATGAAAAATGCTTCGAAAGGTAGCCCAATCATCTTTGACGTAACGCACTCACTACAAATGCGTGACCCATCAGGCGCAGCATCTGGCGGCCGTCGTGAGCAGACAGTTGAACTTGCAAAAGCGGGTCTAGCGACAGGCATCGCAGGTCTATTTATCGAAGCGCACCCAAACCCAGACCAAGCGCGTTGTGATGGCCCATCTGCACTGCCTCTAGACAAGTTAGAGCCATTCTTAGCACAAATGAAATCGCTTGATGATCTGATCAAGAGCTTTGCAGATATCGATATTAAGTAAACGCCAGATGACTGGTGGTAACAAATACTATAGCCAACCGAGTGTTGGCTATTTTTTTTATCTGAAAAACTGTAAATTCTCAAACTTGTTACTGATGAATTTGTTATTGCTAAACAATGCATCATAATTATTAAATCAATGTGTTAGGGTGCACGTGGTTTTCAAATAGATCCAATGCTTAAAATGTGCATCAGTAATCCCAATAAGAAAAAGGTAAATAAATGAATCAGCGTCTGATGATCAAAACTGTTTTGAGTGCCGCTATCTTGGCCTCGTTAGCAGGGTGTGCTACGCAACCTGCACCAGAATGGAATGCCGATACAACCTATAAATTGACCGTGTTGCACACTAACGATCATCATGGTCGCTTTTGGCAAAATCGATACGGTGAATATGGCATGGCGGCGCGTAAAACGTTAATCGATGATTTGCGAGAAGAAATACAGGCTGAGGGGGGCAGCGTGTTACTGCTTTCTGGTGGTGACATCAACACAGGAGTACCTGAGTCTGATTTACAAGATGCCGAGCCGGATTTTAAAGGCATGAGCAAAATTGGTTACGATGCGATGGCTCTAGGTAATCATGAGTTTGATAATCCATTGGACGTGCTATTCAAGCAGCAAGAGTGGGCAAACTTTCCGATGTTGTCTGCCAATATTTACGATAAAAATACTGGCAAGCGTTTATTCCAACCATACGCGATGTTTAAAAAGCAGGGCATTAAAATTGCGGTCATTGGCCTTACAACCGAAGACACAGCGAAACTTGGCAACCCTGAATTCATTGAACAAATTGACTTCCGTGACCCAAAAGAAGAAGCCAAGAAGCTGATTGCAGAACTGAAAGAAACAGAGTATCCAGATCTGATTTTTGCTGTCACGCATATGGGACACTATGAAAATGGTAATAGAGGCATCAATGCTCCTGGCGATGTGGCGTTAGCTCGTTATTTGAATGACGGCGATCTCGACATGATCGTTGGAGGACACTCACAAGAACCTGTGTGCATGGAAGGTCCAAACGTTATCAAAAAGAACTTTAAACCAGGTGATGAATGTCAGCCCGATAAACAAAATGGTACCTTTATTGTTCAGGCACATGAGTGGGGGAAATATGTGGGACGCGCCGATTACGAGTTTCGTAATGGCGAACTCTCGATGGTGAGCTACGATCTAATCCCTGTAAACTTGAAAAAGAAAGTTAAAGTTGATGGTCAGTCGCAACGAGTCTTTATCCAAGAAGAGATTAAACAAGACGAAATGATGCTTGAGTTTCTTCGTCCTTATCAAGAAAAAGGTCAGGGCAAGCTAAACGTGAAGATTGCAGAATCTAACGGTAAGCTTGAGGGTGACCGCAATGTGGTTCGTTACCAGCAAACAAACTTAGGTCGATTAATTGCAACGGCTCACATGGAACGTGCGAAAGCAGATTTCGCTGTAATGAATTCTGGTGGTGTTCGAGATTCGATTGCTGCGGGTGATATTACTTATAAAGACGTGCTCACTGTTCAGCCATTTGGCAATATGGTTTCTTACGTTGATATGACGGGTAAAGAGGTATTAGATTATCTAAATGTCGTTGCAACTAAGCCTGTTGACTCTGGTGCTTATGCACAGTTTGCAGGCATTGCGATGAGTATCAATAATGGTGAGGTAACCAATGTGTTTATTGGTAATAAGCAACTTCGCTTAGATGGTAATTACCGCTTTACCGTACCAAGCTATAATGCTGCTGGTGGAGATGGTTACCCTAAAATCGACGATCATCCAGGGTATGTAAATACAGGTTTTACCGATGCTGAGGTTCTGAAGGATTATTTAGAAACACACAGCCCTATTGATGTTAATGAGTATGCCCCTTCAGGTGAAATCACGTATTTAGTTGATACGGCGATTGATCAGTAACCCAACAGAGAAAAAGCGATTGACTCAAACTCGCTGATATCATTAACTAAAAGCGCAGATCCAATTCAGTCTGCGCTTTTTGTTTTTATGAGGAGAATCTTGATGACTCCGGCCATTAATCTTGCGAAAAAGAAAAAAATTCCACACACGATTCATCAGTATGAGCATGACCCTAGAGCCGATAGTTATGGCTTGGAGGCTGCTGAAGTGCTAGGACAGGATCCGAAAACAGTATTTAAAACCTTGTTGTTCTGCTTGAACGGGGAGCCAAAGAACCTTGCGGTTGCGATTATCCCTGTTGATCAAAAGCTGAACCTAAAACTGGCGGCGAAAGCAGCGAAGGGCAAAAAGGCCGATATGGCTGATCCGGAAATCGCCCAAAAGACCACAGGTTATGTCGTTGGTGGAATTAGCCCACTAGGGCAGAAGAAAGCCTTACCTACTTTTTTGCACGAAAGCGCAGCAGAGCAAGACAAAATCTGTGTGAGTGCTGGTAAACGTGGTTTAGAAATTGAGTTAGCCCCGAGAGATTTGCTGAGCTTAACTCGTGGTCAGTTTGCACCTCTTTGTTTGTAAACTCATGACAAATAAAAAGGACGCTCATGAGCGTCCTTTTTTGATCTTGCCTGTGTCAGTGAAGTGTTACTTCTTCAGACTCAATGTACCACCAGTGCGTTTAGCTGGTTTGCTTGGTTTCGCGGCATTTGGATTCATGTAATGCTGCTTAGGCTTACTCGGTGATTGAGGCTTGTTTGCTGAATGCGTATTGCTCGATGCATCTGGTTTACGGTGCGATTTACCATGCTCGCCTTGCGGTCTGCTGCGTTCACCTTGTGGTTTCGCTTTGTAATGTTCTTTAGCTGGACGTCCGCCTTCATCATCACGCTGACGACGCTTTTGTTGACCTTTTTTCGAGTTTGGTGCATGACGGAACTCATCAGCATTGTTACCGCGGAAAGTTCGTGTCTTCTGGTTACGACGAGCAGTAGAATCTTGGTTTTCTTCACGGCTATCAAACAGCTTCGCGTCGGTCGCTTTACGAATGTTGCGACCTCTAGAGTCTGTTTTTGATGCTTCTTCTGTACCTACAGAGCCTTCACACATTGCTAGGATCTCTGCCACTTCTTCGTCACTTAGGTAACGCCATTTTCCATTCGGAATACCATCAAGAGAGATATTCATGATGCGTACGCGACGCAGCTTGAATACTTCATAGCCCAGCGCTTCACACATGCGACGGATCTGACGGTTAAGTCCTTGAGTGAGCACAATACGGAAAGAGAATTTAGTTTCTTTCGTTACCTTACAAGGTAGGGTGACTGTGTCGAGAATCTTAACGCCACTCGACATCTGTTTGAGAAACTCTCCTGTAATTGGCTTGTCCACGCGTACGACGTACTCTTTTTCGTGGTTGTTGCCTGCGCGAAGGATTTTGTTCACGATGTCGCCATCGTTGGTCAAAAAGATCAGACCATCAGAGGGTTTGTCTAAGCGGCCGATCGGAAAGATACGTTTTTGGTGGCCGATGAAATCAACGATGTTTCCAGGGACGTCTCTCTCAGTTGTACAGGTGATGCCTGTTGGTTTATTGAGAGCGATATAAATCGGCTTCTCTTTTGCTGCCACTGGATTACCATCCACACAAACATCATCACCAGGTAGCACTTTTGTCCCCATTTCAGGTTTGTTGCCATTAATGGTGACACGGCCTTGCTCAATCAGTCTGTCTGCTTCACGGCGTGAGCAAAACCCCGTTTCACTGATGAATTTATTTAATCGTTTAGCGTTGTCTTGTGACATTTTTGTCTCCTAACGTTTCACAACGGCGAATGAAGCTCGCTTCCTTTAAGGGGAAGGAAGAATAAGGGCGGGCATTCTAGCATTAGGGTGAAATTTAGCCTAACCGTTTTTGGTGACGTTCGCGGGTTTCTAATTTCTTTTCCGCACTTTTTCTAAGTAGGACGTAAACGGCTCCAGTTCCACCGTGAAAGCGTTGCGCACTATGGACGCATTGGACTTCCTTTATTTGTCGTAGCCAACTGCTAACAAAGCTTTTCATCATTGCAGGTGGATTTGAGCGTTCTCCTCGACCATGGACGATAACGACCGTTCTAATGTCCATTGATAGGCATTGCTTTAAAAACGTCACGACTTCATCGCGTGCTTCTTTCAATGTTTTACGGTGCAAATCCAAGCGAGCTTGGATTGGATACTTACCAAGGCGAAGTTTGCGGTAAACCCCGTCCTGTACACCATCACGTTTGAACTCAACAAAGTCCTCTGGCTTGAGCATTTCAGCGTGATCAAGTGATAGGTATTCTGGGTCATCTTCCGTTAACCAGATTGCTGCTTCGCGTTTTGCGAGCTGTGCTTCTGTTACTTGGTGTACTTTTTTGTGTTCGGTGGTGTCTTGAGTGATTGGCTTTACATCGCCCATCATCTGTTGAAATAGATCAAAATCGTCGTCGTGAGACATAGCAGTAATCTCATTAAGAACAGGGAAGAATAATAGGATTATATCAATGAGTGGTGCATTGAGATCAAATAAAAAACCGGAGTAGGCAAGTAACCGACTCCGGTGCAAAGCGTTTCTAGAGCTAAGCGAGATCTAGTGAGGAGATTTGTCGTTCATGATCTTGTATATGAAGAAACCGCCGTAAAATAACATCAGACCAATTGCCCCAAAAATTACTATCATTGACGATAGACCCACTGCATTACCAAATAGGAGATCAAGCCAAAAGTCCATACGTTTCCTCCAAGATGTTCCCGACAGGAATAAACTAAATGGCGGTGTCTTGTTGCACACTGATCTGGATCAATTATGTTGCTAAGGTTAATAAACTGTATTTTGTTGTGAGTTATCAGTCACATTTTACGTGCTAGTGTTCAGTTATTCATCAAACGAATTAAGACCTAAGGTTTTTTTGTAAAAAGCACTTGCGCCACAGTTCAGAATCCGTAATATACGCATTCGTTGACGGGGACAATTCCTCAGTTAAACATCTCGGTGAATAGCGCAGCTTGGTAGCGCATCTGGTTTGGGACCAGAGGGTCGGGGGTTCGAATCCCTCTTCACCGACCACTTTCAGAAAGCCTGCTCAATGAGCAGGCTTTCGTCGTTTTTAGTGCTAGTAATTTTAGACTTCAATAGTATCGAACCAAATGGGGTTCGCTTGAAGTTAGAACATGGCTCTTCACCGACACGTATTGAGAGGAAGGCTCTACAGAAATGTAGGGCCTTTTCATTTTTTAAGAGCGAGTAAATTTATTACTTGATGTCACACGAGATAGTATTGATAGGAGTTTCAGAAGTAGTGAAACAGACATAAGCGGTCTTTGGGTGATTTGGCCCAATCTTGACGTAACCCGCTTTTAAATCGTCTTCATCAAACGTTACTGAGTGAGATTTGCTTGTATTTCCATCATAGTAAACCGCTTCAAAGCCTTGGTTCATCATATGTGCAACGCGATTTCGAGTGTGGGCTGTTGAAAACGTGATGTTCGCGCAACGCATCATTGGTTTTTCGGTAATAAGAAATTGACCACTCTCTTTATCTAAAACACCGCCTTCTACTTCCGGAGTTATATCAATAGCTTGAAAAGCTTCTACGTTGCATGGCGGTTTAGCATAAGACAGCGAAGAAGTGAGCATAATTCCAATCGTGTATAGGAATAAATATTTAAATTTCATATGAGTTGTTTTGTATCCACTTAGCTTAACGGCGTTTTATAAGAAAGTTTGAATGAATTTTAAATGGTTGTATTTAAATAATTGTATTTAAATGGCATTTTTCAAACAATCACTAGATATCACAATTTGCTTGGCGCGTCTTACCCAGTGGTTTGATGTTAAATCCCCGATTTTTAAGCAGTTCAATCAGGTTATCTTTACCTACTAAATGCAAGCCACCAACAACAACGGTGTAACGACCCGATTGCTGAGGTAGAACACTGCCAGTGTCGAGTTTTTTAGCCCAATCTCGATTACGCTCGTATAAAAAGGCTTGGTTAAACTCTTCTGTTGTATGATCGGTCAAAGAGGCTTCGACCAACATGCTACCATCACCACTCTTCCAACTCTCTATCAAGCATTGAACCAACTCTTCTCCGCCATCATATTCTTCAATTGATGAGAGAAGTATCTCTTTACCGCCTTCTGATTGACCTGCGATTAAATCGATTTGGAATTGCACGGACTCCAGTGGAATGACCGGGATTTGCTTTTTATCAGCGAGTCCTATTAAGTGCATGTCGACCCCTTTATCAGAGACATACCCCAGTTTGTTGACTAAAGCGAGTTGGATGGTGAATGCCGCCATCCAAGGTGGGGAATTTAGGAGTTGAGTTTCTGGCAAACCTAAATCTTGGGCAATTTCAATTAAGTGGCGACGTTGAGCTCTGTCTAAAACATCTTTAGAAAGAATGGTTGTTTGTGGGTAAACCAAGCCTTCAGAATTCCTGACGTCTGCTTCAATAATCAACCCTGCGCTTTGGCTTAAATGCTGGATGACCGTTCTAGGGAGTGGGTACATCGTTTTATCCCCCACATGTACCGAGCCAATAATCATAAGTTCGGTTTCCCCTTTTTTCGCTAACCAATGCTGTGGCTCTGCATAAGAGGAAAAAGGAGTCAAAGTAACAAGTAGAGATGATATGAGCGTCAAGAGACGAAACATAGAATGGTCCTCAGATAAGATACCTTTAAACTTTATACGCAAAATAGCGTGAGGTTAAGTGCAATTTCTCCAGTGGGGTATTCGACAAAATCGTCATTTCTAAAAATATTGACGAGTTTTGACGACGAATAAATGAGAGTCACTTCACGAAAGGTAAATAGGTAATTCGCTTACTAATGGTTCACAAAATAATTAGGCGTGATCCAAATCTTACAAAATCAGTCGTAACTCATGAATATAAGTGACCTAGATCGCAGCAAACTCGTCAAAACAAGTTGTTCGATTTTGACGTGTGTTGTAACTCCATGAAAATTAGGTTTTTATTGTTTTTGCTGAGTGTCATTTTTTGAGCTGGATCACTTCCTATTTCTATTTATTTTACGCTTAGAAATAACAGGTTGTATGTTGAATGTAACGGTTAGGTACCTCGCATTTGAGGGGCCGAGATTTTTATCATTGTCGTTTTGAACCACTGACTTTTTTGGGGAAGTAAGATGTTTAAACCTAGTCTGATTGCTATTTCTGTTATCACTACATTAGCAGGTTGCTCTGCGCTGCAAAGCTCTGAACAACAAGTTGTAAATTCGTTGGCTAATAATCTTGATATTCAATACCAAGTGTTGACTAACCACGGTGCAAACGAAGGTCTTGCTTGTCAGGACTTAGGGGCTGAGTGGGCGTCTTGTAACAAGGTAAACATGACGCTGGTTAACCAAGGTGAAGCGGTTGACTCAAAAGATTGGGCTATTTACTTCCATAGCATTCGTTTGATTCTGGATGTTGAAAACGAACAGTTTAAAATCTCTCGCGTAACGGGTGATCTACACAAACTAGAACCAACAGATAAGTTTGATGGTTTTGCTGCGGGTGAAGAGGTTGTGCTTCCTCTTGTTGCTGAATACTGGCAGCTATTTGAAACTGACTTCATGCCAGGCGCGTTTGTTGCTGCACCAAATGCAGAGCCTAAGATGATCGCTTCTCTTAACACAGAAGACGTTGCATCTTTCGTGACTGGCCTTGAGGGTAACAACCTAAAACGTACGCCAGATGACAACAACGTATTTGCGAGCGCTGTGTCTCGTTTCGAGAAGAACGAAGATCTAGCAAAACAAGACGTATCAACCACGTTACTACCAACGCCAATGTCTGTTGAAGCAGGTAAAGGTACGGTAGATATCGCGGCGGGTATTGCGCTGCCTAAAGACGCATTCGATGCGGCTCAATACGCAGCAATTCAAGGTCGTGCAGAAGTGGTAGGTGTGGATGTTCGTGGTGATCTTCCTGTAAGCATCACTGTTGTTCCTGCAGACTTCACCGGTGAATTGGCAAAATCTGGTGCTTACGAAATGAGCATCAAAGGCGACGGTATTGCGATTAAAGCGTTTGACCAAGCAGGTGCTTTCTACGCAGTACAATCTATCTTTGGCCTGGTAGATAGCCAAAATGCTGATTCTCTACCACAACTGTCTATTAAAGATGCGCCGCGTTTTGATTACCGTGGTGTGATGGTGGACGTGGCTCGTAACTTCCACTCTAAAGACGCGATTCTTGCAACGCTTGACCAAATAGCCGCGTACAAGATGAACAAACTACACCTTCACCTAACGGATGATGAAGGCTGGCGTTTAGAAATCCCGGGTCTGCCTGAGCTGACTGAAGTGGGTGCTAACCGTTGTTTCGATCTAGAAGAGAAAAGCTGTTTACTGCCTCAGCTTGGCTCAGGTGCAACGACAGACAACTTTGGTTCTGGCTTCTTCAGCAAAGCAGACTACGTGGACATCTTGAAGTACGCGAAAGCGCGTAACATCGAAGTGATTCCTGAAATCGATATGCCAGCACACGCTCGTGCAGCAGTGGTATCAATGGAAGCACGTTACGACCGTCTAATGGAAGAAGGTAAAGAAGCAGAAGCGAACGAGTACCGCCTGATGGATCCTCAAGATACATCGAACGTAACGACGGTTCAGTTCTACAACAAGCAAAGCTTCATCAACCCATGTATGGAATCTTCAACTCGCTTTGTTGATAAAGTGATTTCAGAAGTAGCAGCAATGCACCAAGAAGCGGGCACGCCGCTAACAACATGGCACTTTGGTGGTGACGAAGCGAAGAACATCAAGCTAGGCGCTGGTCTGCAAGACATCAACGCAGAAGACAAAGTAAGCTGGAAGGGTAACATTGATTTGTCTAAGCAAGACAAGCCATTCGCACAGTCACCACAATGTCAGACGCTAATTGCAGACGGTACGGTAAGCGATTTTGCTCATCTACCAAGCCACTTTGCAGAAGAAGTGTCGAAGATGGTGGTAGAGAAAGGCATTCCAAACTTCCAAGCTTGGCAAGATGGCCTTAAGTACAGTGAAGGTGAGAAAGCGTTCGCAACAGAAAACACACGTGTTAACTTCTGGGACGTTCTTTACTGGGGTGGCACATCATCAGTGTACGAATGGTCTAAGAAAGGTTACGACGTTATCGTTTCTAACCCTGACTACGTGTACATGGACATGCCGTACGAAGTTGACCCGAAAGAGCGTGGTTACTACTGGGCGACGCGTGCAACAGATACTCGTAAGATGTTTGGTTTTGCACCAGAGAACATGCCTCAGAACGCAGAAACCTCTGTAGACCGCGATGGTAACGGCTTCACTGGTAAAGGTGAAATCAAAGCGAAACCTTTCTATGGTCTATCAGCACAGCTGTGGTCTGAGACAGTACGTAACGACGAGCAATACGAGTACATGGTATTCCCTCGCGTACTGGCAGCCGCTGAACGTGCATGGCACCGTGCTGATTGGGAAAACGACTACAAAGTGGGTGTTGAATACTCGCAAAACTCTAACCTAGTAAACAAAGTTGCGCTAAACCAAGACTACAACCGCTTTGCGAACGTACTTGGCCAACGCGAACTGGCTAAGCTAGAAAAAGCGGGTATCGACTACCGCCTACCTGTACCAGGCGCGAAAGTTGAAGAGGGTAAACTGGCAATGAACGTTCAGTTCCCGGGTGTGAAGCTTCAATACTCTCTAGACGGCAAGAACTGGCTAACTTACGCAGATAATGCTCGTCCAAATGTGAAAGGTGAAGTGTTTATCCGTTCTGTGTCAGCAACCGGTGAGAAAGCAAGTCGAGTGACCAGCGTGAAATAACTCAATTCTTGTAAGTTAATTTTTTGGCAAAGCCTCAACCTCATGTTGGGGCTTTCTTTATTTTTTGAGGAAATTAAGCGTGATCGATGTCTAATTATTTTTCATTGATAAATAAGTTTTTGGTTGTAATGGTCAAGGTTATTGTGAACTGGATCGACTTAATCTGCTAAATATCAATAAATTATCTGTTTACGATCACACTTCTATTTTTTGAATAATTTTATAAAAATACGATAAGTGCCTGTATTTTCCATGTTTTTATCAGGGTTGTTGAGCTTCGGTTTGAACAAGATCACTTTTTAAAATGTTTTATTTTTCATCGCGAATTAATTGAAACAATATTGCGAACGCCAAGGAGGCACATTCCAAAGTTTGCGATAAAAGGGAAAAGATGCCCTCTAAAACTATCGCATAACGTGAATAAATAAAGGCAGTAATTATGAAAAACATTTTTGCACTGAGTGCTCTTTCTCTCGCTTTCGCTTCTAGCGCTTTTGCTGGTTCTTCTTACGTAACAGGTAATGTTCAATTCCACGATGATGGTCGAATTCATGGTTCGGACGTTACGTCTACACTGGAAGCTGGTCATACTTTTGATAACCAATTCGGCGGCTTTACGGTTTACACCGAATTTGATGGTATTCAGTTGGGTAAACTGGAAACAGAAAACGGTGGCGCAGGTAACACAACACCAGCAATCACTGTGGGTGGTGAGCAGTCATTTAATATTACCGATCATTTATGGGTTGCCGCGGGTTACCAACACCTGTTCTCTGCTGGCGAGAACGTACAGTACCGTCCATTGGTTAAGATCGGTTACAACTTCGATAACGGCATCTCCTTAAGTAACCGTACTCGTGCGCACATTGATGCGACAGACGCAGATGCGGATACAGATTACCGCATGGACAACCGCATTGGTTACGTGATGAATGGGGATGTGACGCTAAGCTACAACAACGTCTACATGATTGAAGCGGAAACCATGGACCACGAGCTTCGTGCAACGTGGACTCGTAAAGGTGTTCAACCTTACTTTGAGTTCCGTAGTCAAGCACACGGTGCAGAAAACGCGAGTGGTGACAGCCTAGTGAATAACGCTTTTGTATTTGGTGCCTCTTACGGCTTCTAATTTTATATTTGTCTTAACTGTCCATTAAGAAAAAGCCCAGCGGTTTATCTCGCTGGGCTTTGTTTTTATTGGTCGTTGCCTTCGTGGTGGCTATATTCGAACACTTGGCCTTTTTCGTTAAAGGCGTAAACGGTGTAGCTGTCTTTTTTGTCGCCATATTCCATACCAGGGGAGCCCATTGGCATGCCTGGTACTGATAGGCCTTTTGCGTTACGTGGTGGATTTTTCAAAAACGCTTTAATGTCTTCGGCTGGAATGTGACCTTCAAACAGATAGCCGTTGATCTCTGCCGTGTGGCAAGAGTAAAGCTGTTCATTCTTGATGCCTAGATCGCGTTTGATGGCGTTCATGTCATCGTGCAATTTTTCTTCGACCGTAAAGCCGTTCTCTTCCATGTGTTTTGTCCATTCTCCACAACAGCCACAGTATGGCGATTTATGGTTAATGACATCGGCTGCCAATACGTTGGCGGACACGGTCGCAAGCATTGCAAAGGTCAATAGTTTCAACTTCATAATACCCTCAAAAAGAAGTGGTTATTTTACTGAAAACAGTCGTAGTCGATTTGCATTACTAACGACAGTAATTGAAGACAGTGCCATTGCCGCTCCTGCGACAACAGGACTGAGCAAAAATCCAAACGCTGGATAAAGCACACCAGCGGCAACTGGAATACCCAACGAGTTGTAAACAAAGGCACCAAATAGGTTTTGCTTCATGTTCTTAAGTGTAGCGCGAGAGAGTTCAATCGCATGTACTACCGCCATTGGTGACGTGTTCAGGATGGTCATTTGCGAACTTTCAATGGCGACATCACTGCCGCTACCCATAGCAATACCGAGGTTGGATAACGCGAGAGCAGGGGCGTCGTTAATGCCATCCCCCACCATTGCCACGACATGTCCTTGAGATTGAAGTTGCTCAATGTGCTGAGCTTTCTCATCTGGCATTACTTGGGCAATCACTTCATCAATACCAAGTTCTTGGCCGATAGCATTGGCAACGTGTTGGCTATCGCCCGTCAGCATTACCGTTTTGATGCCTTGCGATTTTAATGCAGAGAGCGCTTGTTTCGCATCTGATTTGATCGGGTCGGCAATGGCGATCAGACCGATCAGTTCGCCGTTCAATGCCACAGCTACCGGAGTCCACGCATTTTTTGCGCATTCATCGATGGCAGATTTTAGTGCGCTAGTCTCGACGTTCTCTGCTTGCATAAATTGAAGCGAACCAATGAGCAGCGGTTTATCTTGATACGTCGCCAAAATGCCGCGCCCGCGAACGTTCTCAAACTTGTCTAATGAGACATCCTTTGCGTCGTGTCGTTTGGCGTAATCACATACCGCTTTTGCCAGTGGGTGCTCAGACTGACGCTCTGCCGCATACGCTAAAGCCAATAGATCTTCTTGGCTGGTGGCGTGAGTAAACACTTGCTGAACGCTAGGTTTACCTTGGGTAAGCGTGCCAGTTTTGTCGAATACAACCGTGTCGACTTTGCTTGCCAATTGAAGGGCGTCGGCGTCTTTGATCAGAATGCCGAGCTCTGCGGCTTTACCCACTCCCACCGTGACAGAAAGTGGGGTTGCTAAGCCTAGAGCGCAAGGGCAGGCGATGATCAGGACTGTTGTGGTGACCACCAGCATATAACTCGCTTTTGGCTCTGGACCAACGGCAAACCAAACGAGCGCGGCCAGTATTGCTATGCCAACAACGACAGGGACAAACACCGATGAAATCTGGTCTGCCAGTTTCGCGATGGCTGGCTTACTGCTTTGCGCTGTGCGCACCATGCGGATGATACGAGCCAGCATGGTATTTGCGCCAATGCCCGTTGCCTCAATGACTAATCCACCATCGGTATTTAATGTCCCAGCAGACACTTGAGCCTCTTGCGCTTTTAATACTGGTACTGGTTCACCAGTGAGCATCGACTCATCAATGTATGATTCACCTTGAATCACAACACCATCAACAGGCACTTTCTCGCCTGGTTTGATACGCAGTTTCATGCCTAGCGTGATTTGCTCAACCGCGATTTGTTGGTCGCCTTGTTCCGTGATTACCGTAGCTTGCTGAGGTTGCAGGTTAATCAGAGCTTGTAAGGAACGTGTTGTGTTTGCTTTGGCTTTTGCTTCAATATAGTGCCCAAGAGAAATTAAGCCGATGATCATTGCACTCGCTTCAAAGTACACGTGGCGTGAAGCAAGAGGGAACCAGTCTGGGAAAATCACCACAAGCATCGAATAGAACCACGCTGCGCCAGTACCGAGCGCGACTAACGTGTCCATGGTGGCGCGCTTGTGAGTAGCTGCTAACCAAGCGTTACTGAAGAAGTGTTTCCCTGCTGTGGCAAGAAGGAGTAAACATACGATACCGATCGCGCCCCAAGCTAATTGGTCGTTGGTGTTGCGAATCATCATATTGCCGCCAGCAACGCCCCAAATCATTAAGGGGGCACCGACGACAAGGCCAGCAATAGCATCCAGTTTAAAGCGTTTTTGTTGCTGACGTTGTTGCTGCGCTTGCTTTTCTTGCTGGGTTGCGGCGTCTTGTAGGATCTCTGCTTGGTAACCGGCTTGTTTTACCGATTCAACAATTGCGTTAAGGAGGTCATCAGAGTCTTGGCTTGCGAATACTAGTGCGCTTTGTTCTGCGAGGTTGACCTGTGCTTTCTCAACGCCTTCTACGTTAGTAAGTGCTTTCTCTACTGAAGAGACGCAACTCGCACACGTCATGCCTTGAATCAGCATTTGCAATTGAATACTCGCTGGTGGCACCTGCGTATCTTTAATATTGCTTTGCTTTTCTACCTGTTCGGTCTCTGGTGAGCTTTCGTTCTCTACTTCGACAGAATCAAGGTTGGCGGTATAGCCGAGTGTTGCTATTAAGTCGATCACTTGTTGCTCGGAGAGGAGGGTACGAATCTCTAAGTGCGTTGTTGAAGCCTCAAAAGAAATAACGTCTTGATTAGATTCTAATAAAGATGAAAGTTTTTTGACGCAACCGCCACAGCTTAAGCCTGAAAGGTTTAGTTCGTAGTGATTTCCTGCTTGGTAACCAAGAGATTCAATCGACGAGACGAGCTCTTTAAGAGAAGACTCGGTTTTGACCTCTACTTGCGTCGGGGACAAATTGAGGATCTCCACATCGTGATTCGCATGTAAAGCATTCTCAACTTTTCTCGCACAGCCCATGCAGTTGAGCCCTGATAAAGGTATAACTAACTGATACATAATCTGCACCTCAATAGTAGTGATGCTATGAGCTTAAACCTTCCTGCAAGGGTAAGGTCAATACCCATTTGCTACTCACAACAATTTCGTCAAAATCTCTCGAATCCCACAAGTGCACGGTCATTTTACTTGCGAGTGATCTCAAGGTTTTTTCTCTTTGAATATAAAGTTCCGTTAAAACACCTAAAAGATGAATGAAGTCGCTCACGTTTTTTAGATGCTCTCAATGTCAGTTCAGTGTCAAAACGTACTTTTAACGTTTTTTATTTTTTATGTTTGATGTTAACTAATTGTTTTTTGTTGATTTATTTTATTTTTGTTCTTCTCATTTTGAAGTCGCTCAGATTGCTGTAGGGAAAGTTTTTTAGTGCGAAAAAAGTTTGTCATATTTGCCCCGTCCAAACACTGTTTCAAGTTCCTGCCATGTCCTAGTTAGTGAATTTGAAAATGGAAAAAACTAAAAATATAGGGGTTTATAATGTCTTACCTAAAGAAAAGCCTACTTGCCACGGCAATTACCGGCATGATGTTCAGTGGTGCTGCATTTGCTGATGGTGCAAACAGTGACGCAGCAAAAGAGTTTCTAACCAAAGATTCATTTTCTTATGAAGTTTACGGAATCATCGCGATGCAGGCCGCGTACCGCGATTACGATTCTGGCAGCAAAGCAACGGACGATGATTTGGGTGGCATGCAGCTAAACAACGAATCTCGTATTGGTTTCCGTGGTAAAAAACAATTTGCTAACTTCGACCCTACTTTTATTTGGCAAATCGAAGGCGGTTATGTAGACCCTAGCTTTGGTGGCGAGGGCGCAGGTCTTGGTGAACGTGACACATTCGTCGGTTTTGAAAGTGCATCTTGGGGGCAAATTCGCCTGGGTCGCGTTTTGACACCTATGTACGAATTGGTTGACTGGCCAGCATCTAACCCTGGCCTGGGCGATGTATACGACTGGGGTGGTGCTATTGGTGGCGCCAAGTACCAAGACCGTCAATCAAACACTATCCGCTGGGACTCTCCAATGTTTGCTGACAAATTCTCCCTAGATATCGCAGCTGGTGCAGGTGATAAAGCAGGTCTAGGTGAAGGGGATGACTACTGGGGTGGTATCGCTGCACACTACAAAATTGGTCCTATCCAGTTAGATGCGGCATATGAAGGTAACCGTAATATCAAGATGGAAAGCCAAACGTGGGAAAACAACACGTACTTGGTAGGGGCACAAGGCTGGTTTGATAACGGGATCTCTTTCTTCGCGCAATACAAATATATGGAGGCGGACGCAAGCAATGGTGTGAGTGAAAAGCAAGATGCAATGTCTGCCGCTATCATGTACACCACGGGTGATTGGCAATACAAACTGGCTTACGCCGCTAACTTTGATCTAGAGCGTGATGGTAAGAAAATTAACGATACAGCGGATGATGTGTTATCAGCACAAGTTATGTATTTCGTAGACCCATCGGCAGTGCTGTACGTACGTGCTCGTACTCTAGACTTTGGCGACGGTGCGTCTCAATTAGATAAACCAACAGAAGCACGTTGGAAGTCTGCTGACTACGACGAGTTCTCTGTAGGTGTTGAATACTACTTCTAATTAAAGAAGCAGCTAAAAGGGCGGAAACGCCCTTTTTATCTTGATACTTATTCAAATAAGCCTTTGAAATGACTGGCCTGTAAATTTTAGAGGCTTATCTAAATTGGTATAAAGTGAGAAACCATGATGAAAAAAACAACGACACTTCTCGGACTTTGCGCAATGCTTTCGGCGCCAGCTTTTGCTGCTCAACTCACTCTGCAATCTGAATTAGTTCCTCGCGTTCTCAACGGCGAGTTCGTCTACCCTGAGTGGATATCCAAGAACAACAGCATCGAGTTAAAGGATGGGGAAAACCAATTAGCGGTAACGGTTGGACAAATCGTATTTGAAGATGGAAAGCGCCGTAAATTCGATTCGCAGCCGCTGGTATTAGAGTTTGATGCAGAAAAAGACACCGAGCTTTCTCTGACTTATCAAACATTCCGTACTATTGAAGAGGCGAGAGCCTTCGAACTCGATCCTAAAGTGGTATTGAAAGACAAAAAAGGAAAAGAAGTGGCATTCTCTATGGTTCAACTTCGTAAAGGTGGTTTGCAAGGTTTTCGTGATTACGAACGAGAAGTTGCCGACTATAATAACGCAATGAATAAAGAATCGACTAAGGCAAGCATTGCGTCTTCTCCAGCGGAAACCAAAACAATCAAAGCATCGTTTAATGAATTGAGCCGTGAAGAGCAGCAAGAATTTATGCAATGGGCAATGCGTAACCTGAAGTAATTTCGTCTCGTGCTTTAACAGTAAATAGCAGGGCTGTGCCTTTTTGGTTCTGCCCTGTTTTTATTTCTGTTGTCAAACCGATTGTAGAATTGACTTACGGTGGTAAAATGTCGCCACTTTTATCCTTGACATTACAACGAGAGATCTCTCGTTGCTCATTACCCCTAAGGAACTCAAATGACGGTTAAAACTCGTTTTGCTCCTAGCCCAACTGGCTATCTACACGTTGGTGGTGCGCGTACTGCACTTTACTCTTGGCTATACGCTAAAAACCAAGGTGGTGAATTCGTTCTACGTATCGAAGATACAGACCTTGAGCGTAACTCTCAGGAAGCGGTTGATGCAATTCTTGAAGGCATGGAATGGCTAGGCTTGGAGTGGGATGAAGGTCCTTACTACCAAACTCAACGTTTTGACCGTTACAACGAAATGGTTGATAAGCTTCTTGCTGAAGACAAAGCTTACAAATGTTACGCGTCTAAAGAGCTGCTAGATGAAATCCGTGCAGAGCAAGAAGCAAATAAAGAAATGCCTCGCTACGATGCTAACCATCCAAAAATCAAAGCAGCAAACGAAGCGGCAAAAGATGGCGATCCATGTGTTATCCGTTTCCGTAACCCGAAAGAAGGCAGCGTAGTATTTGATGATCAAATCCGTGGTCGCATTGAAATCCGCAACGATCAAATGGATGACCTAATCATTCGTCGTACTGACGGTTCACCTACTTACAACTTCTGTGTAGTAGTGGATGACTGGGACATGGGTATCACTCACGTTGTTCGTGGCGAAGACCACATCAACAACACGCCTCGTCAAATCAACATCTACGAAGCACTAGGTGCGCCAGTACCAACATTTGCACACTGTGCAATGATCCTGGGTGATGACGGCGCGAAACTGTCTAAACGTCACGGCGCTGTATCAGTCATGCAATACCGCGATATGGGTTACCTGCCTGCGGCACTAAACAACTACCTAGTGCGCCTTGGTTGGTCTCATGGTGACCAAGAAATCTTCTCTCAAGAAGAGATGATCAATCTATTTAGCCTAAACGCAGTATCTAAGTCAGCGTCTGCTTTTAACACTGACAAACTGCAATGGTTGAACAACCACTACATCAAGAACTCAGACCCTGCGTACGTTGCTGAGCATCTACAATGGCATCTAGATCAACAAAAACTAGACGTAACGAATGGTCCTGCTATCACTGACGTGATCAAGCTAGTGGGTGAGCGTTGCAACACGCTAGTTGAGTTAGCTGAGCAAATCCGTTACTTCTATGAAGATTTCTCTGAGTTTGAAGCGGGCGCAGCGAAGAAACATCTACGTGGCGTGGCTAAAGAGCCTCTAGAACTTGCATTAGCGAAAGTGGAAGCACTAACTGAGTGGACGACAGCTAACATCAAAGATGGCGTTATCGCAGCAGTATGTGAAGAGTTGGAAATCGGCATGGGCAAAATCGGTATGCCATTACGTGTTGCTGTAACAGGCGGCGGTCAGTCTCCTTCTGTCGATGCAGTAATGGAGCTGGTTGGAAAAGAGCGTTGTATTGCTCGCATTAAGATGGCGCTTGAGTTCATTGCTGAGCGTGAAGCAAACGCATAATTGCTTTGAACTGAACGTTCTTTTGAATAAATAGTCACAAAGCCGCGGTGAGCAACCGCGGCTTTTTTGTATCTTCAATTTAGATAACGAGAAACTTTCTCTCATATTGGTGAATGAAGAGATGGTTTCACCTGTAATTTACCTCAATATGGATAAGATTTTTTAATCCAAATATCGTTGGCATGAATAAAAAACGAGCGATTATATATCAAATATCTGATTGATTTTTATCCATGTTCCTTAAAGTTCCATTTTGTTTGTCTCATTTTTAAGAAAAACCTTTGCTTTAGCTATGTTGTTCCAAAAAATAAAGCAAACGTTTGCGTCGTGATTGCGTGGGGATTTTTTTGCTTAAGATCACATGTTGTCGAGATTTTTGATGACAATAAATTGACAGAATTGGGATTTTTCTCGCGATTTCTTAGCGTTATAGTTCATCCCGTCAGCGATACCGAGATGGCGATATGTATCACTGAGCAGGAAATGTACGTAAGTTGCTTCCATAAAAAAAATGCATGTGCATAAAAAGAAGCTGACTAAGTATCTCACTCAAGGAATGAATAAAAAGAATTGAAATACAACGTCAGTCAGACGGCGCATTTCGGCATCTAACAAAAGAACTTCTTTAGAGGAATCAATAATGAAAAAATTAGCAGCGGTAATTTCAGCGTCTCTACTTATGGCTTCAGCAGCACAAGCAGAAGTATACGTTGGTGGTAAGATGGGTAAGTCATGGATGGAAGACGCGTGTGTAGCGGGCCAGGCTTGTGACAAAGACGATTCTACTCTTGGCGCTTTTGTTGGTTACGAAATGAATAAATACTTCGCAGTAGAAGCGGGTTTCGACAACATCGGTGATTTTAACCAAACTTCTTTCGGTGGCCACGTAGAAGCAATCACTCTTGCTCCTAAATTTAGCCTACCAATCACTGAAGACATCGCACTTTACGGTAAAGTGGGTGGCGCTTACGTAATGTTTGATGGCAAAGATGATTACTCTTACCTAGGCGCAGCTGGTCTTGAATTCAACCTAAGCCAAAACGTAACAGCTCGTGCGGAATACCAAACACTGACTGACATCAGCAACGATGTAACTCGTGCGACAGGTAACACTGCAACACTAGGTGTTTCTTTCAAATTCGGCGGCAACGATGAGCCAGTAATCGTAGAAGAGCCAGTTGTTGTTGAAGAAGTGGTTGTAGAAGAAGTGGTAGAAGAGCCAGTTGTAGTTACGAAAACATTCGAAACTCAAACAATTGGTACAGGTAGCTTCGATCTAAACAGCACAACTCTAAAACCAGAGAGCGCTGCAAAACTTGATAACCTAGTTGCTTTCCTAAACGAGCACCCACAAGCGAACGTTGAAGTTGTAGGTTACACAGATACGTCTGGTCCAGCAGCTTACAACCTAAAAGTTTCTGAAAAACGTGCTGAGTCTGTTGCTAACGCACTCGTTGAAAAAGGTATTGATTCATCACGTATCCAAGCTCGTGGCGAAGGTGAAAACAACCCAATCGCTTCAAACGACACTCGTGAAGGTCGTCAACAAAACCGTCGCGTAGAAGTCGTTGTTCCAGAATTTGAATACCAAGTTCAGCAATAAGCTCCTATTCGACCGTAGTATAGAAGACTGAAGCTGAAAGCCCCAAAGAGTTCGCTCTTTGGGGCTTTTTATTTCTCTTCAAAAAACTGACTGAAATGTTCAAAGTGGCCAGGTATTACTTAAGATCAATGCTGTTTAAACGCCCCATAAATGTCAGGATCTCCAAGTTATCTTTATGTGCTTCTAACAACGCTTTTTTGGTTTGCATGTAGGCGGCAAGTTTGCCGTACTTACTAATAGAGCGAACCACCGTTTTATATTTATACTCGCCGTCATCATTGAACTCTCGCCACTTGGCGATGTAACACGTATCTCGGTTGTCAGGGTTTTCAAGAGTAGGGTTAGGCTTGTGAACGATTTTAGGCTCAACGCTATGTGGAAGCCTGGTCATTAGGTAAGGGTCTTTCAAAAGACGTCGCCAGAATTTGCCCCACATTTGCCGACCTAACTCGTTTCTCAGCTTAATGGCTTTTTGTAAGCCTTTCTTTTCTCCAATACGAACAAATCCTACCGAGCGGTGTAGTACCGTATCCTCGGGGGTATGGATATGTATCTTAAAGGCTGTCTTGCCTTTAGAAATAAAGCGGTGTCCAGTGTTAGTTATTAAATTGCTCTTAGACATAGTGCTAACTAATAATTTTATTAATAGCCAAAAGGGTAAGCAAAACTCATAGATAATTAAAGTAATAAAATACAAAACTGTAAATAGGGCTTGTTGAAATGATTTCAAGGGGAAGAAGTCAGATCAGTAGAAGGCTTTATCCCGTAACCGAAACACCCGATCCGATCATATTGATTACTGGGAAGATTATCTAACACGGTGTAATAGGGGGAGCAGTGCGAGGCTTGAAATTGAAGATACAAAAAAGCCTTAGCTCAAGTGGGAGCTAAGGCTATGATATGGCGCCCCCAGTAGGATTCGAACCTACGACCTGTCCCTTAGGAGGGGACTGCGCTATCCAGCTGTGCCATG
>NZ_JAWOQN010000469.1:0-714 GCF_033337395.1 Vibrio sp. YT-19(2023)
CCTTGCCAATCTTTTTGCGGAGCCAAACGAATTCTCGCGCCATTTGCGCCGCCACGTCGGTCAGAGCCACGATAAGTTCGGGCACTGTCCCAAGCGGTGGCGACCAAATCAGCGATAGACAAGCCGCTCGCTTCGATTTTGCCTTTCACAAGATCGACGTTGTAGTCCGTTTTGCCTGCTGGCGTTGGGTCTTGCCAAATCAGATCTTCGCTAGGTACATCTGGGCCTAGGTAGCACGATTTTGGTCCCATATCACGGTGAGTCAGTTTGAACCACGCACGAGCAAACATATCTTCAAAGTATGCAGGGTCTTGTTGGAAACGTTCTGAAATCTTGCGATATTCAGGGTCCATTTTGAGTGCCATATCGGCATCGGTCATGATTGGATTGTCGCGCTTAGAGCCATCTTCTACATCAACAGGCTTGTCTTGTTCTTCAATGTCGATAGGCTCCCATTGCCAAGCGCCGGCTGGGCTCTTCTTCAGTTCCCAATCGTATTTGAAGAGCAAATAGAAATAACCGTTATCCCATTGAGTCGGATGCGTTGTCCAAGCCCCTTCCAAACCACTTGTTACCGCGTCACGACCAATGCCACGAGTCTTGTGGTTCATCCAACCAAGGCCTTGTTCATGCACGTCAGCGCCTTCTGGATCTGGGCCAAGGTTGGCAGCATCACCGTTACCGTGACATTTACCCACGGTATGACCACCAGCC
>NZ_JAWOQN010000470.1:0-714 GCF_033337395.1 Vibrio sp. YT-19(2023)
AAAATGAGTTTTTCTCTGTAAATCGTTTGATCGCGAACGTACAGAGCGTTTCTGGACTTCCATTTGAAGCACAGGTTTCTTCTGTCGTCGAAAGTATTAAACGTTGGCAAGTGAAGGAAGAGCTAGACGACGATTTGACGCTTTTACAACTTCAATGGTCTGGTCCAAACACGTCTACATGTGAGGGTGAGGATGACTGATTACGAGTTTAAAAAAACGTTTCTTAGCTCACTAAAATCTTCCCGTGAGGCGAGTAAGCAGCTTGCCGAGTTTCTCTTTCAACATCAGGTATTGGTAAGTGATGTCCAACACCTCGAATTGTGCGTCGTTGAGGTGATGAACAATGCCTTTATACACTCCTACGATGATCGGGAAGGCGAGCCGATTGAGCTCGAATGTGCAATCTTATCTGACCCTAAGTCTACTCACATCGAAATGCGTATTTCTGATTACGGTCGTCCTATTAAAAAATCAGCTTTCCAAGAGCACACGAATAAAGAAATAAAAGCACCAAGCTTGTTTGATGAAGACAGCTGGATGTCGTCAGGACGAGGATTAATGTTAATTAGTAATCTAGTTGACAGTTTTCAGGTATTGAGAAGTGGTCGAAAAAACACGTTTGTATTGATTAAAAGGGAGGGACGCCTAACAACCAAGCAAAGTGCTGTCACTTTACCTGGTTCTTAGTTTTCGTCCATGACGAATTAGCTTTCT
>NZ_JAWOQN010000471.1:0-714 GCF_033337395.1 Vibrio sp. YT-19(2023)
AGAAGTGGAATCAAGCGGTGGCGAAACCATTCTATTGTCTGGCGGTGATATCAACACAGGTGTTCCTGAGTCAGACATGCAAGATGCAGAACCGGACTTCATAGGGATGAACCTGCTTGGTTACGACGCAATGGCTGTCGGTAACCACGAGTTTGATAACGCTTTAGATGTTTTGAACAAGCAGATCCAATGGGCTGACTTCCCTATGCTCGCTGCAAACATCTACAAGAAAGACACCGATGGTAAAGTAACCGACGAACGTTACTTCGCGCCTTACAAAGTCTTCACGATTAACGGACTTAAAGTTGCGGTTGTTGGCCTAACAACAAAAGATACAGCGAAACTGGTAAACCCAAGTAACGTTGCTGATATCTACTTCGAAGATCCTCAAGTTGAAATCAAAAAAGTACTTAAGGAAATCGAAGCAAACGAAACTGTCGATCTAGTTTTTGCAACAACACACATGGGTCACTACCAAGATGGTAACCATGGTAGCGAAGCACCAGGTGACGTTTTATTAGCGCGTTCTCTTGAAGAAGGCCAACTAGATGCAATTATTGGTGGCCACTCACAAAACCCAGTATGTATGGAGCCGGGTACTAACGAATACGCAGACTTCAAACCAGGTGACGAGTGTGCTCCAGACCAACAAAACGGCACATACATCATGCAAGCGCATGAGTGGGGTAAATATGTTGGTCGTGCAGACTTCGA
>NZ_JAWOQN010000472.1:0-713 GCF_033337395.1 Vibrio sp. YT-19(2023)
AATTTCACGTAAATGATTTGGTTTGGTGGTGGTGGTGGTACGTGGATACACGCCCCAAAATACGGCACCAACAAAAATTCCGTCACCGTGTTGGCATCTCCCTCAAGAGGAATCACGAAGCCAGGGATTTTGACCTGACTGCCATTGAGTTCTGGTCTGACGTTACCGATGTTTGATTGCTGCGCCGCGCCCCCACTGTGATCACATGCGGGCATCCCCACGCTGTCGAACAGCTTACGTTCCGCTTCAGGAACCAGATCGATCCAGTCGAGCGTTAATGGCTCATCACTCGCCATGACCGGCGTCGTAAATGCAATCGCGAGTAAGCAACTGGCTAAAACTTTTTTCCACATCGTTAGATCCTTATGGTCATTCCGTCACTGAGTGACTGTCTGTAGGCGCGGAATGCTGGAATAAAACCAATCACAATACCGGCGCATTGTACAAAGCTAAGCAGCATCCATTCGTACGCAGAAAGCGTGCTTAACGTGAGATTTATACCGTAGTGTTGTTGAATTAGGGGCTGAAGTAGGGCGAGTATCGCATACAGCCCCAAAACGCCGGTGACGATACCTGCTGCTGTGAGTAAACTCGCTTCACTAATGAGCAGAGAAAAAACGTGGCGTGGGCGCGCTCCCATAGCGCGTAAAATGGCCATTTCTCGACGTCGTTCTTGTAAGCTGGTCAGTAGGCTGCTTAACATGCCGAGTAAA
>NZ_JAWOQN010000473.1:0-711 GCF_033337395.1 Vibrio sp. YT-19(2023)
CATTCAAAGCGTTGTGGTAATCAACACCTGCAGCTTTGAGCAGAGCCAACACGACGAGAGCGTTCGCTAAGTTATGTTTGCCGACAAGTTTCAATTCATCGCTGGCGATGACGCGCTGACCATGATCAAATAACCATGTGCGAGAACCATCGACTTCAAGGCCGTAAGCTTGCTCATCGCTGCCAAACGTAACCACAGGCATCTGAACCTCTGGGTACGTCTCTTGATCATCACGGTTAACTACAGCTAACTCTGCATGATCAAAAATACGCAGCTTAGCAGCGCGATAATCTGCCATACCTTCGTAGCGATCCATATGATCTTCGGAAAGGTTAAGAAATGCCGCCGCTTTGAGTTTCAAACTCGACGTCGTTTCCAACTGAAAACTTGAAAGTTCCAGTACATACAAATCCGCATCTTGCTCAAGCAGTTCCAGTGCAGGCACGCCAATGTTACCGCCGACACCCACCGTCAGTCCTGCCGCTTTTGCCATCACACCAGTTAAATCTGTCACCGTGCTCTTGCCGTTTGAACCAGTGATGGCCACCACTGGTTTATTCACAGCCCAAGCAAACAACTCGATGTCCCCCACGACAGGCGTGCCTTTCGCTAGCACCGTTTGTATCTCTGGTGTCGCTAACGCTATACCAGGGTTGGTCACCACCAAGTCAGCTTCTGCAAGCCACTGGGTATTCCAACCACCACGGTGTA
>NZ_JAWOQN010000474.1:0-711 GCF_033337395.1 Vibrio sp. YT-19(2023)
CCAAGAGTTTATTCAACAGCAGGTTGAAGTGTTTATGAGTCTCGCCGAGCAGTGTGCTCAGGCTTTGGGGTTGATGAATGCTCAGGTAGAGGAGCAACTGGTGGACATGGTGCTGTGCTTAGTCAAAGAAGTGGTGCATGTCGAGGTTCAAACCAATCCACAAATTATTCTCGATACGGTTAAGCAGTCGGTAGAAGCGCTGCCGATTTCTGGCCATCCAATCACATTGCATCTCAACCCTGAAGATGTTGCCATCATTCGCTCTGCGTATGGTGAAGAAGATTTAGATTGCCGTAACTGGACACTGGTTTCTGAGCCATCACTTAATCGTGGCGATGTGCAAATCGAAGCCGGCGAATCGAGCATTAACTACCGCATGGAAGAGCGCATCAAGAGTGTGCTGCACAGCTTTTGTGGCGCGAACCGTCACCAAGAGGGCGAGTAATCCATGCAAGCTTTGGCCGATCGCCTCAAAAACTACAAAGTTGAAGGCTTAACCACGCGCCCGGTCGCTTCTGGCAAATTGGTGCGCGTTGTTGGTTTGACCCTAGAAGCAACGGGCTGTCGTGCGCCGATCGGCAGTCTATGTTTGGTTGAAACCATGTCTGGTCACATGGAAGCTGAAGTGGTTGGTTTTTCTGGCGACAACTTGTATTTGATGCCGAGTGAGCAAATCACCGGTATTTTGCCCGGTGCAAAAGTGACGCCATT
>NZ_JAWOQN010000475.1:0-711 GCF_033337395.1 Vibrio sp. YT-19(2023)
CCGTGCTCAGTTACGTCACCGTTATCGTCTAATGCACCCATCGCTTGCAAACACAGAAGTGCTGCGTTCAATGACTTTTCTGGAACCGCATCAAGAAAGTGCAGCTCAGATAAACGATAGCCACAACACGCCGCCGCAAGCATGGGCTCTACCAGCTCTTCACGATGCAACTCCGGTGGCGTGACCAACTCTAATGGAGCATGTTCTCCAAATAAACGGATACAGGAGCCTTCTGCTACGCGCCCTGCACGCCCCATTCGCTGTGCTGCACTGGCTTTTGAAATGTTGGTTAATGTGAGAGCAGTACGTCCGTTGCGCTGAACCGTTCTTCGCTCCAAACCGCTATCAATCACAACGCGGATGTTAGGAATGGTAAGCGACGTTTCCGCGACATTGGTTGCCAGCACCACTTTGCGCTGCGCTTGAACAGTTAAAGCTCGATGTCGCTCTTCATCACTGACCGAGGCATGAAGCTTCACCACAAGCACATCATCCAAGTGCTGTAACATCTGCGCGCACTGAGTGATCTCTTTTCGACCCGGTAAAAACACCAAGATATCGCCTTCTTCATCTTCAAGGGCTTCTTTTACTGTTTTCACCACGTCATTTTCACACCCTTTTTTATTGGGCAGATGACGACTGTCTATTACTCGATGAGTCACCGAGACAGGAAAACAGCGCCCTTCTGAACAAAGACGATGAGCATTAAGA
>NZ_JAWOQN010000476.1:0-709 GCF_033337395.1 Vibrio sp. YT-19(2023)
GAAGTAGATTTTCCACCTTATGTGTTCCGCCTTCCTCTCGAAAACATCTAGTGTTTCCCTATAAGACAAGGCGACTAAAAAGCTGAAAATATTTAATTCATTTTAGGAATGTGACGTGTTGATTAAGCCGTTAATAAAGCGCTGCTTTAGGTGTTTCCTGCTATGTAAATAGGACTATTCCTACAGAGGAAGTACATCGATTTTTGGTATCTTTTAACTCGGCATATTTTGGTGTTTTAGCGCACCTTACCAACGTCAGGCTATCACTTAGAAAAGAACGACAGAAATGAATGAATTTGTTTTACGACTGATGAAATGCGCTCGATCTTACGAGACATTTATTAGTGCTAAGTTACTGAGCAAACAAAATATTAATGCGGATGAATTGGCCAGTATCCAGCAGGAAGCGATATCCACGTTCCCTGAGTTAAAAACTTATCAACAAGGACAGGGAAGCGATACAGTTGAATTGGAGCTGTTTAACAAAGTACTTCACAACATGATGCGAAAAATAGGCTTTAGGGTTCCTGAAGAACAATGCGGGAATACAAGCTCTATTTATATACGTAGGGGATAAAAAAGCCTCCCATAGGGAGGCTTTTGTTTTTGTACATATTAACAATATCGTACGTTCTAATTCGTTATTAACGAAGTAGAGACATTGCCATACTAGGTAGCTGGTTAGTTTTAGAAAGAACTGTAGTACCAG
>NZ_JAWOQN010000477.1:0-709 GCF_033337395.1 Vibrio sp. YT-19(2023)
CGAGCCAATAGCCACCATGTGGACATTGTCTGCGCTAAATTCTCGAAAGCTGACTCATTTTTTTGCCAAAAATGGGATTAAAACACCCAATGAGCGCTTCAGCATATCTAGAATGGGGACAATAGCGACTTTTTCAAGAGAATCGACTGCTTTTTTTATTGAAAAGCGTAAAAAGAGATCTTGCTCTTGTTTTACTCCACAGAGTTGAAAACTAAATCCCCCATCATCCCTACAACCCATTAACATTTCTAAAGGCATAAAAAAGACGTGTAATAGGAATGCAAGGATGTCTCAACGAAATCGTATTTTACTGATTTTTTTCGCCTTATATTTCCTGTGCGCCATTGTGGGCGGGCGCTGGGTGTGGCAACACAGCTATCAATCTTTGCTAGATAAACACCAATCACAGCTCGAACAATTTTCTAGCCACATCAAAAATAAGCTCGATAAATACGCCCATATACCCAATCTTTTAGCCAAAGATGATCCTCTTTTTGAAGCTCTACTGAATCCTTCAAATAGCGCTCAACTCGAAATCACCAATCGCTATCTAGAATCGGTGAACAACGTTATTGAAGCGGCAGATACTTATTTGATTGATCAATGGGGCACGACCATTGCAGCAAGTAACTGGCGTAAAAAGCGCTCTTTTATTGGACGCAACTTTGCTTTTAGACCTTACTTTAAACAAGCCATCAGCGGTGAAAGC
>NZ_JAWOQN010000478.1:0-709 GCF_033337395.1 Vibrio sp. YT-19(2023)
GAATTAACTCTTGCTCAGTTGCAGGGTTGATGATCACAACTCCATCGCCGGAAGCCCATTGTTTAAATACTTCTTTTAAGGTTTCATTTTTTATTTGTTGCATCACCAAACTAACTCCTACGAGAACTCCTTTTAGGGTAATCCTTCTAGTAGAAATCAGCAAAGCAAACAAAGTTTTCTGACAGTGTTGACATTAACAAGCGAAAAAGCCGTGAGTATAAGGACTAGGAATGGATCACATAGCAAGCCAGTTCGAAAATTCAAAGATTGCATAAATGCGAGACTCATTTAATAACTTCGAGTCTCAACATGATGATATGGCAACGAAATACTAACTAAACTGAATCTAGACTCAAGACACGAATGAAAACCAAAGCTTTTAGGCTAGGACTAAGTGAATCAACAAAGCCATAAAGCTTATTCTTCTTAAGCAAACCAAAATGAGTCAAATTAGTTTGTATATGCCTAGAATACAGATAGGCAAAGACAGGCGCTTGTAGATGAGAGAGCATCGCTATTGCGAATGAGGATTCCGTATCAACGGCCGGACTACAAGGGTTGGAATAAGTACCGAGCACTGAAACGGAATTAGTTTCTCTGAAGGGGAAAATGACTTGGCCTTAAACGACGAAAGCCTTGCTATTTCTAGCAAGGCTTTCTAAATAAGTGGCGGAGCGGACGGGACTCGAACCCGCGACCCCCGGCGTGA